>NZ_CP095481.1:4088906-4403437 GCF_023023025.1 Amycolatopsis sp. WQ 127309 | reverse complement strand
CGGAGTAGTGGTGCTTGCCCGCGGCGTCGAGGTAGTCGCCGTAGTAGGCCTTGACGTCGTTCTTGACCTGGCCGATGTTGGCCGGTTCCTTGGCGCGGGCGGCGGTGGCGTCGTCCGAGCCGGCCAGCGCGGTGGCCCCCGAAGCGACGGTGGCACCGATCGCCGCGGCGGCGGCGAGCTTGACGAGACCTGACCATTTTCCGGACACGGCGACCCTCCAGTGAAGACTTGGCGACTCGGGGAACCTACGTCACGTTCACCCGGAGTTCCACCCTTCGTTGGTTCCTGTTCACCTAGACCCGCTCGGCGCGGCACACGAACGCCACCGGCGCGCGGCCGATCCGCGTCAAAACCACCGAGGCTTCCGCCGAGCCGCGTGGTTTCAGCCTGCGGCGCAACGCGTCCGGGTCGACGTCGAGGCCGCGGGTCAGGATCTCCAGCCGGCCGACGTCGTGTCGCTTGAGGACGGACTTCAGGGACTTTTCGCTGTACGGGCCCTGCTCCAGGACGCGGAACGCGCGCACGCCCGGCGGCGGTGTGTCACCGGTCAGGTACGCGATGCGTTCGTCCAGCTGCCACAGCCCGTGCCGCGCCGCGTAGTGCCGGACCAGCCCGGCCCGCACGACCGCGCCGTCCGGGTCGACGATCCACTCCCCCGGCTCACGCGTGGGCAGCTCGTCCGGTTCGGCGTCGGTGACCGTCCACTGTGTCCCGTCCGAGCGCAGGACGCTCGCCCGCCGGGTGACGCCGGTGCCCAGGCCACGCCACAGGCAGGACTCGCGCACCTGGCCGTCGAGGGACACCAGCTCGACCTCGTCCGCCCACGGCGCGATCGCGAAGTCCAAGCCCGGCGCGCACTTCACCGACAGCGGACGCCCCGGGTAGGCGTCGACCAGGCCGTCGAGCGGCGGGGTGAAGTCCGCGGGTTTCCAGGCCCGCCGCCCGGCCGCGTCACGCCGGGCCGGATCGGCGACGACCACGGTGTCCCGGCTGACCGCCTTCAGCGCGTCGGCCCGCACGAGCCCGAACGAGACGCCCGCGGCGACGCCGTTGTGCCGGGCCATCGCCAGCCGCACCGGGTCCACATCGGACCCGAGCGCACGCTTCGCCACCCGGGCGATCTCGACCAGGTCCGCGCCGACCGAGCACGTGACGTCGTGGACGTCCAAGCCCGTGAGCCGGGACGCCCGGTGCCGCGCGACGAGGGACGCGCTCGCCTGCTGGAGCGCGTCCGCGGTGAACAGCCAGTCCACACCGGACAGCTTGCCGACGGCTTTCCGGCGCAGCACGGCGGTTTCCAGCACCGCGGCCGCGTGCTCCTCGCCGACCAGGCGGCGCACCGCGGCGACGTCGGCGATGCGGTCGGTCAGCGGCCGCGTGGAAGCCTCGGCGAGCGCCGCCTCACCCGCACCGGAGCGCAGGTAGGCGACGTCGTCGAGGCTGAACGCGTAAGGCACTTAGGACGGCCGCTTGGTCCCGGTGATCATCACGTTGTAGAACAGCTCGCGCGGCAGCACCTTCGACAGCAGCTTCTTGTCCACCGCGGACAGCCGCAGCCACAGCTTGTAGGCGAACAGCCGCCAGCGGACGGTCAGCTTCTCCTGCGGCACCGCGGCTTCGAACGTCCGGATCGGCCAGCCGGCGAGCGCCGCGGCGAACTCCTCGGTGACCGCGCGGACGTCCTGGGCGCCGGCGCCGCGGGCCCACGACTCCAGCTCCGACGGGTCGAAGGTGTGGATGTCGACGACGGCTTCCAGCGCGGCGGCGCGCGAGGACTCGTCGAGCTCCTCCTGCGGCCGGCGCCAGCCGCTCAACGCGGGCAGCTTCGTCACGTTGGTCGTCAGGAACCAGGTGAGCTGGCCGAGCTTGCGGGCGTAGGTGTCGCCGATCTTGGTCGGCTCGCCGGCGAACACGAACCGCCCGCCCGGCTTGAGCACGCGCAGCACCTCGCGGAACGCCGCCTGCACGTCCGGGATGTGGTGCAGCACCGCGTGCCCGACCACCAGGTCGAACGTGTTGTCCTCGTACGGGATCCGCTCGGCGTCGGCGACCCGGCCGTCGACGTCGAGGCCGAGGCTCTCGGCGTTGCGCAGCGCGACCTGGACCATGCCGGGCGAAAGGTCGGTGACCGAGCCCTTCTTGGCGACGCCGCCCTGCATCAGGTTCAGCAGGAAGAAGCCCGTGCCGCTGCCCAGCTCCATCGCGTGCTGGTACGGCTGGCCGTCATCACCCGCGACGGCGTTGAACACGTCCGTCGCGTACGAGATGCAGCGCTCGTCGTAGGAGATGGACCACTTCTCGTCGTAGGTGCCGGCTTCCCAGTCGTGGTACAGCACGTTCGCGAGCTTGGGGTCGGCCCAGGCGGCCTGGACCTCTTCCGCGGTGGCGTGCGGGTGCGGTGCCGGGTCGTTCACGTCGGTCAAGGCGTCATTTCCCTTCGAAAGTGGCCTTGCCGGGGCCGTTCTCGATGAACGACTTCATGCCGTTCTGCTGGTCTTCGGTCGCCCAGAGCGCGGCGAACAGGTGCGACTCGAGCTTGAGCCCGTTCGCCAGGTCGGTGTCGAGACCGCCGTCGATGGCCGCCTTCGCCGCGCGCAGGGCCACGGCCGGGCCGTTCGCGAACTGGGACGCCCACTTGTGCGCGGCCGCGTAGACGTCGTCCGGTGCGACGACCTCGTCGACGATCCCCAGCCGCAGCGCCTCTTCGGCCTTGACGAACCGTCCGGTGTAGACGATGTCCTTGGTCTTGCTCGGCCCGATCAGCCGGGCCAGGCGCTGGGTGCCGCCCGCGCCGGGGATGACGCCGAGCTGGATCTCCGGCTGGCCGACCTTGACGTTGTCGCCGGCGACGCGGCGGTCCGCGGTCAGCGCCAGTTCGAGGCCGCCGCCGAGGGCGTAGCCGGTGATGGCGGCGACGACCGGCTTCGGGATGTTCGCGATCGCGGCGAGCGTCCCGGTGAGGGTGGCGCCGAACTTCGCGATCTGCGGGTAGGTGCGGGTGGCCATCTCCTTGATGTCCGCGCCGCCGGCGAAGGTCTTCTCACCGCCGTAGAGGATCACGGCGCGCACGTCGTCGCGCTCGGAGACCTCCTTGGCCAGCTCCGCGAGCTCGGCGGTGACCTGGGCGTTCAGGGCGTTGACCGGGGGCCGGTCGAGCCGGATCGTCCCGACGCCGTCCTTGACCTCCAGCGATACGAACTCTCCCACGCCCATCCTCCTCGTTGACGAAGTGCCAGCAGGTTACTGCCCGGTAAGCACAGCCTAGCGACGGCGGGCGAAGAAGCGATCCCCGGAGCGTTCGAGCACCAGGTCCTGGTCGAACGTCTTCGAGAGGTTTTCGCTGGTGATGACGTCGTCGACGAGGCCGGACACGACCGCGTGCCCGTCGCGGAGGAGCAACGCGTGGGTGAACCCCGGCGGGATCTCCTCCACGTGGTGGGTGACGAGCACCATGGCCGGCGCGTCCGGGTCGAGGGCCAGCGCGGACAGCCGCGCGACGAGGTCCTCGCGGCCGCCGAGGTCGAGGCCGGCGGCCGGCTCGTCGAGCAGCAGCATCTCCGGGTCGGTCATCAGGGACCGGGCGATCAGGGCCCGCTTGCGCTCGCCTTCGGACAGCGTGCCGAAGGTGCGGTCGGCCAGCTGCCCGATGCCCAGCGCGCCCAGCAGCTCGGTCGCGCGGGCGGTGTCGAGGGTGTCGTACTCCTCACGCCACCGGCCCACCACGGCGTACCCGGCGCTCACCACGACGTCCTTCACCAGTTCGTCGCCCGGGACGCGCTGGGCGATCGCGGCGGAGGTGAACCCGATGCGGGGGCGCAGCTCGAAGATGTTCACCTTGCCGATGCGCTCGCCGAGCAGGTCGAGCTCGCCGGTGCTCGGGTGCAGCTCGGCCGCGGCGAGGCGCAGCAGGGTGGTCTTGCCCGCGCCGTTCGGGCCGAGCACCACCCAGCGCTCGTCGAGTTCCACGGACCAGTCGAGGCCGGCGAGGAGGTCGTTTGTCCCGCGGCGGACGCCGACACCGGCCATCCGGACCACGAGGTCGTCAAGTTCGCTGGGCTGGATCGGCTCGCTCACGAAGCCCATTCTGTCTGCCGTCGCGCGCGCGTGCGCACCCGCCCGGGTGAGACGGCCGATCGGCAGGTCGGGGACGTCCACGAAGTGGAACTCCGCACTCCGGAAGTGCCTGGCGCGGCGCGGCTGTGGCAGGATCACGGACATGTCAGCCGACGCGCCCGTGACCCCGGTGACCCGGGGCTCGTTCTGGCGCCGTCGCACGATCGACCTGCTCCTCGTCGCCTCGGCCGGGTGTACCCCGGCACGGCTCCGCTGACCCCGCGCGTCCTTTTCCCGACGTGCGGCCGGCGCCGTGCACGCCCCCGCGTCCCGATCACCTTTCGCGTCCGAGGAGCCCCGCGTTGACCACTTCCATCACCCGTCCCGCCGTCGAGATCCACCCGCAGCTGACCGACCCGCTGCTGCCCGAGCTGCTGCACCCGTCGCGGCTGCTGTGGACCCCGCGTGAGCTGGCGGACCTGACCGCCACCGTGACCACCGAGCTGACCGCGAACGTCAAGGCCGTCCTGCGGTTCGACGAGGACCGCCGCTGGTGGGCCCGGCTGGCGCTGACCGACGGCGTCGAGCTGTGGCTGCTGTCGTGGCTGCCCGGCCAGCACACGAAGCCGCACGACCACGGCGGCGCGTCCGGCTCGTTCACCGTGCTGCAGGGCGAGCTGAACGAGGAGTACCGCTACCCCGGCGGCCCGATCCGGAGCCGCACGCACACCGCGGGCGACGGCATCGGCTTCGGCGCCGGGCGCGCCCACCAGGTCACCGGCATCGGCGACCGGCCCGCGGCCAGCGTCCACGCGTACTCACCGCCGCTGGTGGCGACCCGCGAGTACACGACGCTCGCGGACGTTCCGGCCGAAATCCCGCCGCTGCCCGCTGTCGTCCGCCGATGAGCGCCGTCGACACCCTCCTGGCCGCCGCCCGGTCCGGCCTGGACCGGGCGACCCCGGCCCGGGCCCACGAGCTGCAGGAGGCGGGCGCGCTGCTCGTCGACATCCGGCCGCTCGCCAACCGCGAGGCCGAGGGCGAGATCCCCGGCGCGGTGATCGTCGAGCGGATCCACCTGGAGTGGCGGCTGGCGCCGGACAGCGACTGGCGGCTGCCCTCGGTGACGCCGGACTCGACGGTGATCGTGCTGTGCAACGAGGGCTACTCGTCGAGCCTCGCGGCGGCCGACCTGCAACGGCTGGGCCTGCCGCGCGCGACGGACCTCGAAGGCGGCTTCCGGGCCTGGGCGTCCGCCGGCCTGCCCGTGCAGACCGGCGGAAGCCCGGCGGTTCCCTAGTCTTTCAGCTCAGCGCGGGCGCGACCTGTGCGGCGAACAGGTCGATGCCGGCGCGGTCGTACGCGGCTTCCGGGAAGTTGAAGATCGCGTAGGACATGCCGAGCTCGCCCATCGCGGCGAGCTTTTCGGTGACCTGCTCGGGAGTACCGGTGGTCGGGCTGTTCACGAAGTTGGCGAACCACCGCTCGGCCGCGTCCGCCGGGGTGTACTTGTGCAGGTGGGACTTCAGCCAGGCCAGCTTGTCCTGGACGTCCTTTTCGGTCTCCCCGATCACGACGTTGTGGTTGACCGAGCGGACGATCGCGTCGAAGTCGGTACCGACGTCCTTGCAGTGCTGCGCGAGGATCTCCGACTTCCGGGTGAACGTCTCGGCGTCGCCGCCGAAGTTCGTGTACTTCGCGTACTTCGCCGCGATCTTCAGCGTCTTCTTCTCACCACCGCCGGCGATCCACAGCGGGATCCCGCCCTCCTGCGGCGGCAACGGACGCAGGATCGCGCCGTCGGTCTGGTAGTGCTTGCCGTCCAGTGTGGACGTCCCGGTGGTCCAGAGGTCCCGCATGATCTGGACGCCCTCATCGAGCTGCCCGAGCCGCTCGCCGGCGCCCGGGAAGCCGTAGCCGTAGGCCCGCCACTCGTGCTCGTACCAGCCGGCCCCGATCCCCATCTCGACGCGCCCGCCGGCGATGGTGTCCGCGGTCGCGGCGACCTTCGCCAGGTAGGCGGGGTTGCGGTAACCCATGCAGGTGCACATCTGCCCGAGCCGGATGGTGTCGGTCGCGGCGGCGAAGGCCGAGATCAGCGACCACGCCTCGTGCGTGGCCTCCTCCGTGGGTACCGGCACGGTGTGGAAGTGGTCGTAGACCCAGATCGATTCGAAGGGCCCGGCCTCCGCGTGCTTCGCGAGGCCGAGCATGGTCTTCCAGTGGTCCGCGGGCTCGATGCCGGCGAGGTCGATCCGCCAGCCCTGCGGGATGAAGAGTCCGAAGCGCATACCCCCAACTTAACGCGACCGACGCCGGGACGCGGTGTGGTTTTCCGGCTGCGCAGCTGGAGCAACTCCAGGTCAGGCCCGGCTTTCACCCGGCGCGGGCGAGCCGAGGAAAGCCGTGAAGGACTCCTTACCGGCTCTTACGGCCGGGAAGGGGGCCTTCACGGCTTTGCTCAGGCCAGGATGACCCGGGCCAGCTCCGCCGGTGTCGCCAGCAGGCCGTGCTTCGGCAGCACTCGGACCGTGTAGCCGATCGCTCCCGGCTGGGGGAGCTTCAGGCGGGCCGCGAAGGCGCCGATGCCGTCGCCCTCCATCGGGACCGTGACCGGGTCGCGCAGCTCGTCGTCGTCGGCCACCCGGCCGACCACCGCCTGGATGTCCACTTCGGACGGTTGCAGGCCGGCCAGGTCGATGCGCGCGCGGATCGTCACCTCGGTGCCCACCACCAGCGGCTCGGTCGCCTCGACCTGCAGCTCCGAGTCGAAGATCTTGACCCGCGGCCACGACACCTCGATCTTGGTGCGGTAGTCCGCCAGCGACAGCGCGCCGCGGTAGCCGTCGCCGGTGGCCGCCGCGACCGTGCGGGACGCCGGGAGGTACCCGTGGTCGACGTACTCGCGGACCATCCGGGACGCCTGCACCCGCGGGCCGAGCGTCTCCAGCGTGTGCCACACCATCGACAGCCAGCCGGTGGGCACGCCGTCGGGCGACCGGTCGTAGAACAGCGGTGAGATCTGCTGGCCGAGCAGGTCGTAGAGGGCCGCGGCCTCGAGGTCGTCGCGGCGCAGCGGGTCGGCGACGCCGTCCGCGGTCGGGATCGCCCAGCCGTTGCTGCCGTCGTAGCTCTCGTCCCACCAGCCGTCGCGGATGGACAGGTTGAGCCCGCCGTTGAGCGCCGACTTCATCCCCGACGTCCCGCACGCCTCCAGCGGCCGCACCGGGTTGTTCAGCCAGACGTCGCAGCCGCGGTAGAGGTAGCGCGCCATCGACATGCCGTAGTCCGGCAGGAAGACGATCCGGTGCCGGACGTCCGCGCCGTCGACAAACCGGACGATCTGCTGGATCAGCTGCTTGCCGTTCTCGTCGGCCGGGTGCGACTTCCCCGCGACGACGACCTGGATCGGCCGGCGCTCGTCGAGCAGCAGCGTGCGCAGCCGGTCCGGGTCGCGCAGCATCAGCGTGAGCCGCTTGTACGTCGGGACGCGGCGGGCGAAGCCGACGGTCAGCACGTCCGGGTCGAACACCGAGTCCACCCAGCCCAGCTCCAGCGGGGACGCGC
Organism: Amycolatopsis sp. WQ 127309; assembly: GCF_023023025.1. Taxonomy (NCBI): domain Bacteria; kingdom Bacillati; phylum Actinomycetota; class Actinomycetes; order Pseudonocardiales; family Pseudonocardiaceae; genus Amycolatopsis; species Amycolatopsis sp. WQ 127309. The sequence goes on along the minus strand of NZ_CP095481.1, from coordinate 4,395,817 downwards.
CGCGCTGCAGCCACGCCGCCCGCACCCGGCGTCGCACCTCGAACACCAGCTTCTCGCGCAGCTCGCGCCGCAACGCCCACAGCTGGGCGTCCGAGACGCCTTCGCGCAGCGGCTTGTCGCCGGAGTCGAGGCCCCACTCGCGGCCGAGGAGCGTGCTCAGCTCGCGCGCCACCCACGTCGGGCCGTGGACGCCGTTGGTCACCGACGAGATCGGCACCTCGTCGTGGTCGAACCCGGGCCACAGCCGGGAGAACATCTTGCGGGTGACGCGGCCGTGCAGCTGCGAGACGCCGTTCGCGCGCTGCGCCAGCCGCAGGCCCATGTGCGCCATGTTGAACAGCCCGGGGTTGTCCTCGGCGCCGAGCGCGAGCACGCGCCGCGGGTCGATGTCGGGCACCAGCCGCCCGTCGGCGAAGTAGCGCTGCACCAGGTCCACCGGGAAGCGGTCGATGCCCGCGCTGACCGGCGTGTGCGTGGTGAACAGCGTCCCGGCGCGGACCGCGGGCATGGCCTCGTCGAACGCGAGGCCGTCGGCCTGCACGATCTCGCGGGCCCGCTCCAGCCCGAGGAACCCGGCGTGGCCTTCGTTGGTGTGGAACACCATCGGCTGCGGGTGGCCGGTGATCTCGCAGTACTTGCGGACGGCGCGGAAGCCGCCGATGCCGGCCAGGATCTCCTGCCGCAGCCGGTGGTCGGCGTCGCCGCCGTAGAGCCGGTCGGTGACGCCGCGCAGGTCGTCGTCGTTGGCCTCGGTGTCGGTGTCGAGCAGCAGCAGCGGCACCCGGCCGACGCGGGCCTGCCAGATCTGCGCGCACAGCTCGCGCCCGCCCGGCATCGCGACGCCGATCAGCACCGGCCGCCCGCCCACCGTCAGCAGCTCGAGCGGGAACGCGTTCGGGTCGATGACCGGGTAGTGCTCGACCTGCCAGCCGTCGAGCGACAGCGACTGCCGGAAGTAGCCGTTGCGGTAGAGCAGCCCGACGCCGACCATCGGCACGCCCAGGTCGGACGCGGCCTTGAGGTGGTCGCCGGCGAGCACGCCGAGGCCGCCGGAGTAGTTCGGCAGGGCTTCGGTGACGCCGAACTCCATCGAGAAGTAGGCGACCGCGGGCGGCAGGCCGGCGTCGTCACGCTGCTGGTACCAGCGCGGCTCGGACAGGTAGTTCTCCAGGTCAGCGGCGGCGACGCGGGCGCGGGAGAGGAAATCTTCGTCGACGGCGAGCTCGTCGAGGCGGGCCGGCGGCAGCGCGGTGAGCATGCGCAGCGGGTCGCGGACGGCGTCGAACAGCTCGGCGTCCATCGACGCGAACAGGTCGCGCGTCGGCGGGTGCCACGTCCAGCGCAGGTTGGTGGCCAGCGCGCCGAGGCCGGAAAGGGACTCCGGGAGGCTGGCGCGAACGGTGAACCGGCGGACTGCACGCATGGACAGCGACGATATCGGGCCGCCCCGCGCGCTGCTCGGGGAGTACTTCGGGGATTACGCGCACACGCCCCGTAAGCCCTGGGTATGGTCCTGCCCGTCGGGTACGGGCAGGCTGGGAGTGGAGCGAGTGAAGATGACCTCAGGGGGAGGACGGCGCGCGCTGGTCGCGTTGCTCGCGATCGCGGCGGTCGCCGTGAGCGGGTGCAACAGCAAGAGCGGCTCAGGGAGCGGGCCGGTCCAGGACACCGGCGCGGGCTCGGTCTCCGGGCTGCCGGTGACGCACTTCGAGAGCGGTCTCAAGTCCGGCGCGCCGACCCCGAGCCTCGACGTCCGCAACGCCGACGGCGGCGAGGACGACAAGCTCGCCACCGCCGCGATCGACGACGTCCAGACGTACTGGGGCGAGATGCTCCCGTCGGACTTCGGCGTCCAGTTCGAACCGGTGAAGTCGCTGCTGTCCTACGACGCGAACACCGACACCGAGGAAACCGGCTGCGGCAGCGTCAAGAAGCTCGTGAACGCGTTCTACTGCCCGACCGACGACTCGGTGGCGTGGGACCGCGGCGTGCTGCTGCCGATGCTGCGCAAGCGGTTCGGCCCGATGTCGGTCGTCGTCGTGCTCGCGCACGAGTTCGGCCACGCCGTCCAGTACCGCCTCGGCGACAAGGCCGGGATCACCAAGAGCACCCCGACCGTGGTGAAGGAGCAGCAGGCCGACTGCTTCGCCGGCGGTTACTTCCGCTGGGTCGCCGAGGACAAGAGCAAGTACTACCAGGTGTCGACGTCCGAAGGCCTGAACCAGGTGATGGCGTCGATGTTCCTGATCCGCGACCAGGCGGGCACCAGCGCCGCCGACCGCGGCGCGCACGGCACCGCGTTCGACCGCACGTTCGCGTTCCAGGCCGGGTTCGAGAAGGGCCCGAAGGAGTGCGCGGCGATGAACACGGAGAACGTGAAGGCCCGGCTCACCGAGCGCCCGTTCGACAAGGGCGACACCGGCAAGGGCGACGCGAAGTTCAACGACCAGGCCGTCGAGCTGCTGAAGAAGAGCCTCGACGAGGCCTTCAAGGGCGCCGGCGTCGCGGCGCCGGAGATCAACGACGGCGGCAGCTGCACCACGACGGCCCCGGCGTCCTACTGCCCGGACGACAACTCCGTGAGCATCGACCTGGCGAAGCTGGCCGAGCTGGCCCAGCCGATCGACCGCGAGGCCGAGATGAAGGGCGAGGACCCGGGCGGCATGGGTGACTTCGCGGCGTTCTCCGAGGTCGCGTCCCGGTACGCGCTGGGCATCCAGAAGGGCGTGGGCGCGTCGATCGACAACCCGAACGCGGGCCTGCGCACGTCGTGCCTGGTGGGAGCGTGGGCGGCGTTCACGAACCGCCCGGGCGACCTGCGCCTGTCGGCCGGTGACCTCGACGAGGCGATCGCGGACCTGCTGCAGCCGGAGAGCCTGGTCTCGGCGGACGTCAACGGCAAGCGCCCGGACAGCGGTTTCGACCGGGTCGAGTCGCTGCGTCGCGGGTACCTCGAAGGCTCGTCGGTCTGCTCGAAGCAGTACGGCTGAGCTTCACCGGTTCGAAAGGCCCCCACCGCGAGGTGGGGCCTTTCGCGTCCGGAGGGTCTGTTTCAGCACGAACGGGCCACTCGCGCACCGATACGAACGGCCCACTCGTGCGTCCCTCTCCGCGACGGCCGGCTCGCGCCCGGCCACCCACACGCGAAAGGCCCCCACCTCGCAGTGGGGGCCTTTCGCGTACTCAAGCCGAATGCCGTGAGGGGCACCCTCAGGGACGTAAGAGCCATGAGGGTGCCCTTCAGGACATCGGCTCAGAAGAGGGCGCTCGCCAGGTCGCGGCGGGCCTTCATGACCCGGTCGTCGGCCGGGTCGAAGAGGTCGAACAGCGCGACCAGGTGCTCGCGCGCCTTGTTGCGGTCGTCGCCCGCGGTGCGGCGGACCACGTCGATCAGGCGCTTGAAGCTCGCCTCGACGTCGTTCTCCGCGATGTCCAGGTCGGCCGCCGCGAGCTGGGCGTCCAGGTCCGCCGGGTCCGCGTCGGCCTTTGTCCGGGCGTCCGGGTCCGCGGCCTCCGCTCGCGCCGTGAACTTGACCTGGGCCAGCGCGTTCTTCGCCAGCTCGTTGGCCGGTTCGACGTCGAGGATGCGCTCGTAGGCGGCCTGCGCGGCGGCGAAGTCGCCCCGCTCGAAGGCCTCCTCCGCCTCGGTGAAGCGCGGGTCCTCCGGCTCCTCGACCGGGCCGCCGCCGTTGGCCTCCGCCTCGCGGATCGCCGGCAGCTTGTCGCGCAGGGCGTCGAGCAGCGCGTTGATCCACTTGCGGATCTCGGGCTCGGGCAGCGCGCCGGAGAACGCGTCGACCGGCTGGCCGCCGCCGATGGCGACGATCGTCGGGATCGACTGCGCGCCGAACAGCTGCGCGATCCGCGGGTTGGCGTCGACGTCGACCTTCGCGACGATCCAGGCGCCGCCGGACTCGCCGGCCAGCCGCTCCAGCACCGGGGACAGCTGCTTGCACGGGCCGCACCACTCGGCCCACAGGTCGACGATCACCAGCTGGTGCAGGGACCGCTCCACGACCTCGGTCTGGAACGTCGCCTCGGTGACATCGATCACGGCCCCGGACGACGGGGGTGCGTCACCCTCCGGGCCGGGGCCGCTCGCGGGCGGGGCCGGCGGCCGGCGCGCCGTTTCGGCACGGGCCTTGAGCGCGGACAGGTCGACCGCGCCGGACAGGGCGGCGGACAGGGCCGCTGACTTCGCTGCAGATCCGCGTGGTTGTGTCACGGTTCCATCCTGGCACGCGCGCCGGAGTGTTTCACCGGGTGCCCGGCACGTCCGCTTGGCAGGACGGCGTGGCTGGGGCAGGCTCGGCCGCGTGCACATCCGGCGGGACGTCAAAGTGGGGCTTTCGATCGCCGCCGCCGTCCTCTGGATCGGCGCGGTGACGCTGCTGATCGTGCACGAACCGGACCCGGGCGCGGCCACCCCCGCCGAGCTGCGCGACCGCCTGGCCACCGCGCTCGCCGCCCACGATGCGGACGCCCTCGCCGGCCTGCTCGACTACCCCGGCTCCGGCGCGGGCGACTTCGCCAAGGACTACGCCGAGGTGCTGGCCGGCAACGGCGTCCACAGCGTCACGGTCCGCCTGGCCCCGGACGAGCGGGCCCCGACCCGCGCCACGGTCGACGGCGTCCTCGCCGACGGCCGCCCGTTCAGCTACCCGCTGACGGTGACCACCGACGACGGCCGCTGGACGGTCGCCTTCACCCCGCCGCTGCCCTGACCCCGAGCGCCCCAATGTGGCGTTGGGTGCGTTGGACGCACCCAACGCCACATTGGGGCGCATGGGGCTCAGCCGTCGCGGAGGTGGGCTTCGATCCGGTCCACCTTGGCCTCGAGCTGATCGGCGAAGCCGGGGCGGATGTCGGCCTTCAGGACGAGCCCGACGCGGGCCGAGCCCTCCCCCGCGGCCTCGACCGCGCGCTTGACGACGTCCATCACCTCGTCCCACTCGCCCTCGACGTTGGTGAACGCAAGCAAAGGGAACGGTCACGCGTCCTCGGCGACGACGACGCCGTCTTCATCTTCCACGACTTCCGTTCCGTCGTCGCGGATCCACCAGCTCACGCTGGCCTCTGCTTGATCGGGATCGACGCGATGCCGCGCTCACGCCTGTAGATGACCTCGCAGCGCGGGCATTGATGCGGAACGCCGCGTTCTCGGCGTTTCGCCAGTACGTCGAACACGGCCACCCCCTGGATGCCGCACAGCATCAGCAACGGCTCGCCGGGTTCCGGGATGCCGCGCAGCCGCGTCCGGTGCCACAGTCCGTCGATCACCGGGTGGATCGCCTCGGGATCGATGTGGATCACGGCGGACATGAGCTCTCCCTGGTGGTACGGCATGCCTGTAGTCTCGACATCACAGGCGGTCAGATGAACAGAGAGGGTGTTCGCTGGTGTTCGCAACGACCGAGGGCGAGTATGAAAACGGCGCCAGGCTGCGGGCAGCACGCGAGTACGTGAAGCTCAGCCTCGCCGACATGGCCGCCGCCACGAACTACTCCAAGACGTATTTGAGCCAAATCGAGACAGGCGTGCGACCGCTCCATCTGGACGTGGTGAGCGCGTACGAGCGGGTGTTAGGAGTCGGCATGCGACGCAAGGACATCACGCACCCGAAGCTCCGGAAGATCGAAGACGAGCAGCACCTCGCACGGATCAAGACGGCCGTCGAATCCGGCGACCCGGACATCTTCGCCGAGGGTCCGACGTCCAGCACGATCGACGCCGCGGTTGCGCCGATCGTGAACCCGGCCGGCGTCGAGCACTTCCGCACGTGGGCCGTCGATGGGAAGACGTCCACGCTGCGCGCCAACGCCGTGTCGATCGTCGGGTTTCTGCCGGGTCGTGAGAACGCCGATCTGGTCGCCCACGTACTGGACACCGACGAGCGCGTCCGGAGGTTGTGCCTCGCCTCCGAGGTGTCGCGGTTGATGCAGTATGACTGGACGACGTCCAAGCAGGTCGCGGCCGACCCGACCACCGCGCCGGACCCGCAGAAGCTCGCGGCCAAGCTCGCCAAGGAGGCCGTGTCCAAGGACTCCGAGGCGCGCTGGTGCGCCGGTTGGCTGCTCCAGCGCCTCGCGCCCGCGCTGGCCGGCTAGGGCGCACCCAACGCGGCATCCAGGCCCCGTCGATCCCTCGGCGGGGCCGCTTGCCGCGTCGTACACGTGACAGACCGTCATCGTTCCGTTACACACGGTGGTGTACATATGTCCTCACTTTCGGTTATCTGGTCACGCAGCGTCACCACGACGCAGCGCGACCACCGACCAGAGGAACAGACATGATCATGAACACCGAGCTCCGCACCGCGTTGATCGACGCGATCCGCGACGAGCGCGACAGCAGCGGCGATCGAACCCACTGGACGCGCATCATGACCGCGCTGATGGACACGACCCACATCCCGGACGGGCACGTCCTCGCGCCGACGACGGACATGGCGGAGGTCGACGGCGACGTCGACATCACCGAGGACCGCGACGGCTGCATCGAGCAGGTCATCGAGTTCTTCGGTCTCGCCCACCTCGCGGTTGCGAAGGAGTCGAACCGATGACCGCTCCCACCGAGCAGACGACCGAGACCGCCGTCGTCGTCAGCACGCCGAAGAAGCCACGTACCACCCGCTCCGCCGTCGCGACGACGAAGGCGACCAAGCGGCCGGGAGCGACGGAGACCGCTGTTGCCGTGAAGAAGGAGCAGCCCACCGCCGCACCGACGACGAAGCGCGAGGTCGCCGACGAGAAGACGCGCAAGTCGGTCGCGATCCGGCTGATGCGTGTGAAGGAGACCGGCTGGACCCGTCCGATGCTCGCCGAGCTGGCGTTCGGCAGCGCGGACGCGCACTACCCGGTGTGGCGGTTCCAAGAGGTGACGCGCGGCGGGTACGTCGAGCACGTCGACGCGATCGAGACGGCGTTGACGAACATCGAGACCGGTCTGGCGAAGCTGCCGGAGCGCGCGCCGCGGACGACGCCCGCGGGTCCGTCGAAGGCGGAACTGACGGCGCAGCTCGCACGGTTGACGCGCAACATCGAGTCGGTGCGGTCGCTCGCGGACACGATCTTCCAGAAGAAGGCGACCGCGGCGGAGAAGAAGCTGGCCCAGAGCGTGCTCAACCTGCTGGACGTGGAGTGACCGCGCGCTGGCGCGACCGGATCAACCCGAACAACAAGCCGGACATCCGCGCACCGCGCTGGATACTGTGGATGCTGGTCGCCGCGATGCTGATCGCGCTCGGCTACGCGGCGTGGCTCAGCTTCGGCGGCTGCGCCTGCCGCTGAACACGTAGATGCCCGGTGCACCGACCTTCCCCGTCGGCGCACCGGGCATCTTCGACTCTAGAACGTGTGTTCGAGAGGGTCAAGTTCAGGGTCCGGCGTAGTAGATCGTGCAGCCGGTGACCAGCTCGGCGCCGGACTCGTGGATCGCGTTGGTGGCGGAGCCCGCGTACCCGTACATCCGAATGGTCCCGCCCGCCGCGATGCGCTTGGTCACCGCGCACGACGTGTTGATACCGGACGCCGCGCTCGGTGTGCTGCTCTTGGCCCAGATATCTGAACTGCCCGTGCCCGCGATGAAGCAGTAGCGGTCCGCCGTGGTGGCGCTATACCGAATCGCAAGGCTGGTGACGTAGATCCCGCCGCGCGTCACGGTGAACACTCCGCTGGAGTGGCTGATGCCGGAGATGGTCGCTGGGTTAGTGCCGACGTACGGCGTCCAGTTGTTGATGAGGGTGGGCGTCGACAGCGCGAGGTTCGCGAGGATCGTCCACTCACCCTGTTCCGCGCCAAAGGTGATGTTGTTCAGGTCGGAGGCGCGCAGCTTCTGACCGGCAAAGAAAGCCATCTCTCCTCCTAGAAGCCAAGCACCGGTAGGTGCCAGACGGATACGTCGTCGCCGGTCGTTCGCGACGTAGGTAGCGCGTCGACGGTGAACGTCTGCGGATTCGTCGAACCGCTGCACGCGGTCGCGCGCACCTGGATGCCGCCGACGTTCAGGTAGAGCGGGAAGTCGTCGGCGGTGGTCGTCCACAGTGGACCGGACGGCGTCTTGACCTTGAGCGTCGTCACGCCGGCCACGGACGTACCGGTCACCGAGGAGCTGTCGGTATCGATTCGGCACAGCCACGTGTTGGTGTCGCCGGTCGTGCCTGCCGCCTCCGCGACGGCGTACGGGCCACCGGGGGTGCAGGCCAGTGTCAGCGTGTGCGCCTTGCCTGCCAACACTTCCGCATATCCGACGGCGAGCAGGTCGAGATCCGCACCGAGGACGAGAGCGTTCGGATTGTCGGCCACGACGCGGTCGTCGATGTCGACGGCCAGCATGTCGAGATAGAGCTGCGTCGAGTCGCGCGCGGCGCGCGCGAGGTTCAGCTCCATCGACGGGTAGCGCGGGTCATCGGCGGTGCCGACGTGGAGCAACCAGTACGCGCGGTCGGCGAGCTGTGTGTCCGACCAGAGGTTGAGCGTAACGCTCGTGTCGTAACGGCTGGCCACGGCGATCGAGTCGTCATCGGTGACCCGGACCGCCGAGCCGTCCTTGCGCTTCACCTCAACGTCGTTGAGCAGCGCCTGATCGTCCTTCGGGATCTTGAACGGTGGCGCGAGCTGGCCGGACGCGATATCGACGGTCAACACTGCGTCCTGGTTCCAACGCGACCGGCCGTAGCGGTAGACGAAGCCCTCAATGTCGCGGTCCTCGTAGAGCGTGGCGAGGTCCGCGGCCACCGACTCATCGATGATGGACAGCGCGGTGGCGACGGGCTGCGTGCCGACGTCCGTCCAGTCGGTCTCGATGTTCGGCCGCCGGATGAAGGTGAACGGAACCTCGTTCTCCGCGCACATTCGCTCGATGCGTTGGAACGTGGCTTCGGTGAAGATCTCGAAGGTCGGCGTGTCGGGGAACGAGTAGCCATTCAGTGGGGTCAGGAAGGTGAGCACGCCGTTGCTGAGGATGTCGTTGCGCAGCGCGATGTGCCCGAGTGAGCAGGCGGTGACCTGCGCGTACGGCGTGGCGTAGACGCCGCGCACGGTCCCGATGGTGCGTCCGGTGCAGGTGCCAGGACTGCCTCCCGCGCTGAGCTGTCCGACCTGAAGGCCGTCCGCGCGATAGTCGATGTCGGCGCCGTCCTGCGTCAGCTCCACCGAGAACATCCCCGATGTGCCGTTCAGCCCGGTGATCAGCGAGGACGATGTGTGCACGGCGGCGCGCCCCTGGTCATAGAAGACCAAGTAGAGGCGGCCGCTCGACGCCGTGCCATAGACGATGTCAACGAACCCGGCGGTGCCGGATAGCTGGATCTGCGCCAGTGTCGCGGCGTCCACCTCGCCGGCCTGTGGCACCGTCATGCAGAACAGCAGCTGGGCCTCGCCGGTCGCACTCGCGCCGACCACGCGCGGGCCGAACCAGCGGGAGACGTTCGGCTTCGCGATCGGCAGCGAACCCGGGAAGCTGGAGTCCGTTGCGAACTGCGGCGTGCCGGACGCGACGATCATCGCGTCCGGTGCGTCGGTCAATCCGGATGCGAACTGCGTAGAACCCGCCGCGTCTTCGCACGGAAAATACTGGAGATGCGGTGACGATCCGGTGAGCGAGAACAGAGTGGTGGTAAAGGAAGACTGCGCGTGCTTGAGCGGCGAATCCACCGGCGACGAACCCTGACCCAGACGTCGGCGCGGTCCGCCGCACTCGACGTAGGTGTTGATCTCCTTGCCGGTGACGTCGGTCTGGATCTCCAGAGTCGTGATTGAACCGGCGTAACGGTTGCTGCGTACCTCCCAGTCGTCGACGGTGACGGAGAACGGCACGTTGGTGTTACTTGCGTTGACGTTGACTCGAAATCCTGCGCTTCCCTTGGCGCGGTCGAGAAGCTCATCAAACGCGTAGCTGTCCTCGGTCAGCCAGTCGGCGGGCTCGGCGGACGCCGCTAGCCACACCCGCGTGCGGATCGTCTGGCCGGCCAGCTGGGCGCGCATCCGGATCGCCTGGCCGGTGAAGGCGAAGCTAGACACCGTCGTGGCGGACGTGATGGTGTCGCCGGTGCCGATGTGCGTCACGTCGAGCGTCATCACCTCGGCGGCCGAGATGTTCAGGCGAGCGACGAAGTAGTCCGTATCGGACACCCAGCCCAAGATCACGGCGGCGCTCACGCCCGCGCCGGTGACGTTCGAGAACGGGAAGGTGAACGTCACGGCGACGTCGTGGCTCGCGTAGAGCTGGCTGCCCTGGTAGGCGTACGCGGTGTTGTTGGCCGTCGCGAACGAGATGGTGGCGGCCGAGCCCGCGGTGGCGTAGCGGCTCGCCGTGGTCGAGAGCGACCACACGCCGCCGCGGTCGGCCGTGCCGAGTCCGTTCGACGTGGTGCGGGTAAAGGTGTCCTCGGCCACGCGGCACGCGACGCGAACCGGCGTACCGCGCACCAGCTTCTTGTAGTACGTCGAGAGCGGGTTGTCCGGTGAGTATGCACCGTCACTGTTCTTGATCGTGAACGTGCAGGACGACGGTGACGCCGGTGAGAAGCCGGTCGTCGAACTGGACTTGCCTCGCTGGATGCGCACGCCGTCGTCGAGCTTGATCCGGCCGGCCGACACGAGGTCGTTCCACGTGCCGTTCATGTACAGCTCAACGGCGATATCTTCGGGCGCGTAGGGGAAGTCGACCATCAGTTCGCCCCCAACACCGTCTGAACGTTGCCGCCCTCAATGCGGATGCGGTTCTTGAACCAGTCCATGAGCCGCTGGTCGCCGCCGGACAGGTCGATGACGATCCGCACCTCTGGCGCTGAGTCACTCGCTCCCGCGCGAGATCCGCCGCCGCGGCTGCTGGTACCGGCGGGGTTGACGAACGAGCCGACAGGGAGCTTCACCAGCTCCGGTCCCTGCTCCCCCACCCACGTCATGCCACCGCGTCCGCCACCGGTCGCGGCGTGGCCGATCGGACCGCCGTGCGCGTTGTGTCCGACGAAGCCGAATCCGGCCGGCGAGCTGGACGGCGCGTTGCCGATGATCTGGTTGATGTACGTCATGTAGAAGCGCTTGTACGTGTTGTCCGGCACGGCATCGAGATCACGCCGCACCTGCGCGATCACGTTGCTCGCGTGGTTCTCCATGAACAGGGACGCGTCGTAGTTGCCGGTGTATGCGTTGGCCGCGTTATGTGCCTCGTTCACCCGGTCGCGGATCGACGACGCCTGCTGCGCCGTCACCACGCCGGACTGCACCCAATGGTCCAGCGCGGCAGAGAAGTCCGAGTACGACAGCTGGCCGTTGAGCGCCGCGGCTTCCGCGCCGGCCACCGCCTGCGCAAGCCCTACGGACGCGTCCTTCGCCTGACCGCTGTTGACGCCGTACTGCTTGACCGCGTCGTTGTAGGCGGTCTGCGCGGTGTTGACCTGAGTCAAGGCGTTGAGCAGTCCGAAGACCGGGTCGGTGGCGGCTTGCAGCTGCGTCAAGTAGTCCGACAGCGCCGCGGCATTCCGCTGCTGGGCCTGCGCACTGCCGTCAGCCGCGTTCGCTGACTGCTGCATGGCGTTCGTGAATCCAGGCAGCTGGTCCCTGAGCTGCTTGACCTGCTGAAAGTTGAGACCCATGCTCGTGGTCAGCTTCTCGAACGCGGCGCCAGCCTCTGACGGTGACCGCTGCGCAAGCTGAGTGAGTGACTGGTCCAGTGCAGAGATCTTGTCCTTGGCCTCGGACATGGACACGCCGACCAGGTCGCTGCCGGGAATCAGGTCGTAGACGCCCTCGATGAACTTCGCGATGCCGCCGCCGTTAACCATCTCCAGCGACGTTTTCAAGTCGTCGAGGTTGCCGCCGAACACACGTGCGGCCTCGCCGCTGGCCTTGCCGGTCTGCGCGAAGCTGTTGAGCGCGAAGCTCAGCGCGTTGACGTTGGCCGCCTTGTCGGCGAACGCCGCGTCCAGCGCGAGCCCGATACCGGCGATGATGGCAGCACCGGCGCCGACACCGGCGATCGACTTACCGAGCCCCTTCATTCGACCGCCGAGATCCGTGGTCGGATCGCGCACGTCGGAGATGACCTGCTTGACCTTGGTCATCGCAGGCACGAGCAGGTTGTAGCCAGCCGAACCGAGGTCACCGATACCGGCGCCGAGGGTGAACAGCCGGTCGCCGGTGCTCAGGCTCTGATCGCTCAGACCCTTCAAGGTGTCCTGAACACCGGTGACCGTGTCGCGAAAGCCCATCGCTCGCGTGTCGACCTCGTCAGACGCCTCGCCGAGCTTGTGCAGACGGTCGGCGCCCTCCTCCGAGCGCTTCCCCATCTCGCCCGTGGCATCGCCAGCGCCCTTCACCGATTCCTTGAGCCGGTTGAATCCTCCGCCGGCCTCGGTCGCACCGAATCCGCCGCGCTCGATGCTGGAGTTGATCGACGTCATCGACTTGGTCCACGCCTGCTCGCTGTCACGTGCGGCGTCGGTGGCGTCGCCGGAGACCTGGCGGAAGATCTTCGTGGCCTCGTTCTTACCCTGCACCACGATCTCAACGGTGTTGCTCACGTTTCACTCCTTCCCAGGTCTTCTAGCTCCAGCAACCGAAGCAGCGACGCGTCGGCCGCGCGGATCTCTTCAGGCAGCTTCCCGAACCGTTGGCACAGACCGAGAATGAACTTGGCCTCCGCTAGCTCGCTCGGGATCCCGACAACGGTTCCATCGGAATCTGTAGCTCCTCCGACGGCTTTCCATCGGAGGACGGCGCTTTTGTGTCGTCGTCCACCTTGATCAGCATCGCCATGATCCATGCGCGGACCAGCGTCCAGAAGAAGTCCGGGTCCTGTCCGCGGATCGCGGCCACCGACACCGGGATCGGGTTATCCCTGTCGTCTTCGAGGTTCCACGAGACGACGGCGTCGGCGAGTCCCTCCCACATCTCCTGCATCCGCGCGTCGATCTCAGCCTTGGGAATGTCGCCAGCGCGGACCTTTGCCTCCCACTCACGCAACTCGTAGTCGTTGAACGTGAAGGTGTCGTCGATGGTCATCCGGCGCATGACGACCTCGAATCCGTCGTAGTCCGGATCCGTGAACTTCAGCGTCAGCGTCTTGCGCTTCGCCTTGAATCCCACCGGATCACGCCCACGTCGGCAGCGCGCCGTTCGCCAGCACGCCGGTGGTCTTCCACGTGAACTCGCCGCCGGACGCGCGGGTCAGCGCGTAGTCGGTGAAGACACACTCGTTCGCCAGCGTCTTCGACGCGATGCCGAGCGACACGGTGCGCTGGACGTCGGACGAGCTGACGGTGGAGAACACGTCGTGCGACTTGTCGGCATCCGGGTCGAACGTGCCACTGAGGTTGATCTGGAAGTCCGACAGCAGGAGCAACCGCTCCATCGCCGACTTGTCCACACCGGTCACGTCCTGGACGGCGCGCGGCGTGCTGAAGTCGAACTCGTGCACGTCGGTGCGGATGTCCTTGGCCACACCGCTGGAGTTGTCGACCGAGAGGGTCGTCCAGCCGAGGCCACTCTGCTTGCCAGCCATGATCTATCCCTTCTCGATCGCGTCGGCGATCTTTTGCTGGTGGGTCGCGAAGTCGTCGACCCAGTCCTCACCGTTGGCGTGGACGCGGTTGCCCTCGTTGGTCCAGCCACGGGTGTCGCCGCCGCGGACAACGAACAGCTCCGGCCGGCCAAGCGGCACCTCGTGCGCGGTGAAGCACTGCTGCCCCGGCGCGAACTCGAAGATCGTCAGACCAGCGGAGTTCCGGTGCTCACCGAACCGCCGGCCGGACAGGGTGCGGATGTACTGCGCCTGCCGCTGGCCGAGGTCGGTCGTCTCATCGATCGCCGACGCCCAACCGAACTCTTGCGCCTCACAGTCGACCTCGTCGCACGTGGCCTTACGCCAGTGCGTCGCACGCGGCGCGATGATCGAGTACGTCTTCTTGGCGTGCGCAGGAAGTAGTGGTTTGAGGATCATCAGAACACCACCGATGTCTGGTTGCGTGCGACGACCACGACGAAGCTCGCGCTGCTGAACGTCCCGGATGTCACGACCCGTAGGTAGCGCTTGACCGACTGGCCGCGCGCTGTCTGGATGCGCTGACTGGCTGGTGCGGACGTCACCGAGGTAAACGCACCGCCGGTGACGTCGGCGAAGCCGGAGCCCGCGGAGTCGGACTCTTGGAGCTTGATGACGACATTGGTGCCGGTCAATGCGGTCACCTCGAGGTACGCCTGCAAACCGAACGCCGACGTGCCGGTGACCGCGGTCGTACCGAAGTCGACGCCTGTTCCGGTGGCTGCGGCGGAGTCAGTCCGCACGCCGGCGGTGACCTGCTTGCACCACTCCAGTCCGTAGCCGTTCGCCTGCACCTCGACCTTGAACGTGAGCGAACCGTCCGCGCCTCGCGACGGGTCGTACCCGATCTGCTTGCCGACCATCGCCGCCGCGACGTTGCCAAGCGTGGCCCCGTGGCCGTAAATCAGCTCGACGTCGCTCGTCGGCAGCGCTGACAGCACCGGATGGGCCTGGCCCGGGTCCACGTTGAAGAACGCTGTGAACTGCATGTTGCCGTCGCGCGTGCCATATATCCGCTCCATGGCGGACTTGTTGATGCCGGTGACGTCCAGCACGCCGCGCGGACTGGCGATGCTGTCCAGTGCGCCGATGTCGCCGGACAGGTCGTAGCCGCCGACGTAGAGCCGGTCACCGAGGCCGGATTCCTTGCTCATGCTGCCTGCTCCCACACGTCGTTCACGGTCACCGGCAGGGTGATCGTCATGATCCGGTAGATGCTGCTGTCCTGATTGAGGTAGCCCGCGTCCGCACGCGCGCCGGTGTTCAGCTCGACGTTGCGCGCGTTGCCGCCCAGCTCGAAGTCACCGCTGTACGCGGTCATGAGCTGGTCGACACCGTCCAAGATCCGCGGGTCGATCTCGTCCTGTGGTTCCGTGATCATGTCCACGCGGAGACGCACGCTGAACGTGATCGTGATCGAGGTGGACGCCAGACCGGATCGTGCCGGGACAACGTTCTCCGACCAGATCTCGCAGAAGAGTCCCTTGCCCGGCGCGGACTTGTACTCGTGCGTGTTGACCTTCTCGAAGACGCCGAGCGTCAGCGCGTGCGAGACCAGTTCGTTGAGCAGTTCGTTGATCCCGATGCTCACTGGATCCTCCCCACGTACCGCGCCAGCACGGTCTTCGCGATCTGGCCGGCCTTCCGGTCGAGCTGCTGCGTGACCTTGCGGAAGGTGGCGTAGCCCTTGAAGCGCGAGCGCGCGTTGTGGCTGCCGGTGCCTTCCAGCCACGGGCCGTACACCGAGCGCTGGTCGTCGACGCGGACGAGACCGGCCTGCGTGGCGACGCGCAGCTTGGATACATACCGGCCGGTCGGATGCCGCAGCACGTGACCGAGCTGCGAGCGGAGATCTTGCTCGGCGATCACGCCGACCTGGTGCTCGATCTCGCGCATGGCGTCGTCGAGGATCCGGCCGGGGTCGCCGTTGAAGAGAGGCCCTGAGAGACGCATCAGACCACCCCCAACCGGATACGTCCGAGGTCGTCCTCCACGCGCGCCCACAGTGAACTCAGGGCCACTCCGGACGCGCCACGGGCGTTGTCGCCGCTGCCGACGACGCGGGCGTAGCCGGACCGCTCCTGAAGGATCGTGTCCAGCGCCTGCGCACGCGCCAGTGACCGAACCTGCGCGGGCGGGTTGAAGCGATAGACCGGTGCGGAGATCGAGTGGGTGGCCGCTGTCGTCCCCAGCGCGCCGCGCGTCACCGTCAGCAGCGTGCCGCGGTAGATCGTCGCGCCGACATCGTGGCCGGCCAACGTCGATCCGTTCCACGCGCGGGTCACGATGAGCGAGTTGCCGGTGATCTCGTCAACGCGCAGCTGCTCCGCGTCGATCATCACCGTCTCACCGCGGCTGAACACGGTGCCGTCGGTGACCTTTACGACCTGGTCGTTCTTCATCACGGTGAGCGCGTCGGTCTGAACGGTCTGCGTCGACGCGGTCCACGAGCGTTCGGTGACGAGCATCCGTTCCGACTCGACGCGAAGGATCGAGCCGACGCCGACGGACCACGGGTCGGTGACCGTGATCGCGGTGTTGATCGTCGATCCGACCGCGCTGGCCAGGACGCCAACCACGGACTCGTCGAGGGCGCATCCAGCGAACACGCCGGTGATCGCCACGTCGTGCTGATGACTGTCGCTCTGTCCGAACGTGGCGGGACCGTCGAGCAGCAGCTCCAGACGGTCGAACGGCGGACCCTGATTGACCGGCTCCAGGTTGTACTGGTCCAGCGTGATCTCAACGGTTCCGGACGTGACACGGGTGGCCGAGATCAGCTCATCCTCTTCGAGCCAGAGACGGTAGCTGGTGCCGTTCTGCGGAGACGGCCAGTCGAAGTAGCGGGTCCCGGTCCACGGGTAGAACACGCGGTGGGTGCAGCGCTCGATCTCGCGGGACGCGGCGTCGATGGCCTCGTCAACCTGCCATTCGGCGCGCGCCGTCTCGTTGACGTCCAGCGCCAGCTTCACGCTCTCGCGTGTGCAATAAAAGACGCCCATTACCTGTGCCCTTGCTTTCTTGGCCGTCCGCCCGAAGGCGGAGGGTGTGAGCTATATGAAGTTGTTCAGTGCCAGGACGGATCCATCTCCGGCCGCCAGCCGTCGGACGGGCAGAACAGCCCGCCGTCCGGCCGGACCTTCAACGGCTCGCCGTCGTGCGGGCAGGCGCGAGGCGGCTGGCTGACGTAGTCGTCGTGGTCCTGACGGGCCCGTCGGATCACCTCAACCAGCTGCTCCCACGCCATCGCCCTACTCGTCCTTCGCGTCGTCGGCTTCGAGCCGCGCGAGCAGCTCCGGCTTCGTGCCGCTCTTCGGCAGCTCGCGCCGCTCCAGTTCCGCGGAGAGGTCCGCGGCGGTCCAGTCGCTGTAGTCGACCGGTTCGGCCGGCGAGTCGGTCTCCTCGGAGGACTCAGCGGCGTCGTCGGCCGGCCGGTTCCAGTCGGAGTTCTGGAAGAACTTGCCGTCCAGACTCGGGTCGTCCTGCGGCTGGACCTCGTACTCGTTGCTCGGGCCACCAGCCCGCGTGATCTTCGGCATCAGGCAGCCACCAGCGTCGCGCCGTCGTCGACGGGAACCCAGGTCACGTACCACTTGATGACGCCGTCGGTACCCGCCGAGACGGACTCGATCTGACCGGTGTCCATCACGACCGGCGCCACGAGCAGTGCCGCGCCGATAGCGAGGGACGCGCCCTTCTTGGCCACGAGGATCTCGCCGACGGCGGTGTCGGTCGTGCCGATATCCGTCGCCGTGCAGAGATCCGAGTTGGAACCGGCCGTCGGGTTGTGCTGCAGCTTGTACGAGTTCGCCACGGTGATCGCGGTCGTCACGCGACCGACGATCGACGTGACCGACACGAGCCCACCGGCGATGGTGAACAGCGGGATCGTGGTTGCGGCCAGCGTGCCGGTCGACTTCGCGACGACGTTGCCGAGGATGCCCTGTGCGAACGCCTTGTTCGGGTTCAGCTGGCTCATACGATCACGCTCGGCAGGTTGGAGGGCTTCCGCATGCTGTGCAGGTCACGCAGGATCGCCGTGACCAGACCGGAACCGGTGGACGTCAGCTTGACGAAGCCGTAGCCGTCGCTCAGTTCCGGCGCCTCAACCTCAACGACCGCACCGTTTTCGGCGGTCGCAGCCGCGGTGACCATCGTCGACGCCGCGTTCTGCGTGTGCAGCGTCCAGACGCCGCCGACGCCGTTCGAGGTCCAGTACCGCTCGATGGTGGCCAGCACCTGCGCGGTGCCGCCACCGGCCGTCTTGGCCTCGGTGAGGGTGTACGTGTCGCCCGCCGCGCCCGCGAGGTAGCAGAGGAACGAGACGCCACCGGCGTCACGCAGGTTCACGTACACGCCGTCGGCGATCGCCACGGCGTTGAACACTCGTCCGAGTGCTTCCATGTTTCACTTCTCTCCGGCAGGGGTGTGAATGCCTGCCTGGTCAAGGCGGGCCAGGGGTTCTAATGCCTGACCCGCCTGATACCAGCTACGGCCGGGTGGCGAGCTGGACGAACGGCGACAGCGTCGCGCTGTTGTTGTGCGGGGTGATCGGGCTCTCCAGCCACGGACGACCGTCGTTCCGCTGGATCATGCGGTAGGTGGTCTTGTCCGAGGTGAACTTGACGTGCTCGCTGGAGTCCACCGTCATCTGCTGACGGTCGCCGATGAGGTACATGCCGAAGTCCACGAAGGACAGGTCGCCCTGGGTGCCCAACGCGGCCGGCGCCTTCTCGTCCATGATCACCGGCCGGCCGAGCAGCGTCAGCACCGGCGCGTCCTGACCGTTGGTCAACCAGACCGCGGAACCGCCGGTGCCGACCGCCAGCGCCATGGTGGCCAGCTCGACGAAGACGTCCGGCGACGCGACCCACACCGCACGAGCGATGCTGGAAGGCAGCATCCGGCAGTACATCCGGAGGATGTTCTCCCACACGATCGACGCGGTAGCTTGGCCGGCCTCCGCCGCGACGCTGATGATCGCCTGGTTGCCCGAGTTCAGCGCACCGAGCGGGGCGCCGACGCCGTTGGCGGACAGGAAGTCGAGATCCTCATACCAGGCGAGGGCCTCCGGGAAGATCTCGTTGATGAAGACGCCGAACGCGCCCCAGTCACGCACCAGCTCGTTGGTGACGTGCGCGAGCGCGGTCTGCTTGGTCGCCTCCAGCTTGATGCTGCCGAAAGTCGCGGCCGACTCGGCCAGCTCGGCGCCCTCTTCGGTGCGGTAGACCACGACACCGCCGAAGACACTGGAGACGCGGGACGTCTCGTCGATCTTCGGGAACCGCAAGGTGGCCGACGCCATCGGAATGACGCGGGCTCGCGGCCGCACGACCGACGTGGTGAGCGACATGCGCAGCAGCTCGGAGCGGAACTCCTCCGGCACCAGGAATCCGCCCTCGGACGGGACCTTCTCCTGGTAGGCGCGGATCTGCTCCAGCTTGCCGACGGTCTCAGCGCTGTTGTGCGCCTTGTTCCACACGGCCTGGAGGTACGCGGTCACGTCCGGGAAGAGACCGTCCAGCGGCGCACCGACGGCCTTCTTGTTGTGCAGCTTGGCGTATCGCACGACCGGATCGCCGGTCGCGGAGAAGTCGAGCTTCACGCCCTTCTTGCTCTGGTCGTTCTTCTCCATGAACTCGGCCATGACGAGCTGGACCTGCTCGCGCACCTGCGCGCCGATCTCCGGGTCCTTCTTCGCGACGTTGCCCGCGTAGTTCCGGATCAGGTCCTGGAACGGCTTGCTGTCACCGTTCTGCATCGCGGCGAAGATCTCGCCGGTCTTCTTCGGGTCCGCGAGCAGCTCCTCCAGCTCGGACGGACTCGTCGGGATTGCCACGGTCACGAGACCGCCTCCTTAACTAGCTGGCGGAACTGGTCCGCGTCGAACACGAACGCGGGAGGCTCGTGCTTGTTGATGACCACCGGCGTACGCGCGGTGGGAGCCTTGGACTCGGTCAGCGAGTCGGCGAGCTTGGCGGTCACGGCTTCGTCGGCCGTGTACCAGGTCTCGGCCTGCATGGTGGTGCGCCAGTCATCACTGGAGCCGCCCGCGCGGCCGGCGTAGATGTCGGCGATGTTGGTGCTGGTCTTGTCCAGGAGATCGGCCATCTGCCGCACGTCCGCGGCGTTGCCGGCCACGACCGCCATCGCGTCGTGGATCATCCACATGGAACCCGGCGCGGTCGCGACCGTGTCGCCAGCCATCGCGACGACGGTCGCCGCAGAGGCGCACAGACCGTCGACGACGACGTTCACCGTCGCGTCCAGGTTGTGGAGACTGGCGTGCATGGCCAGCGCATCGAACACGTCGCCGCCCGGCGAGGAGATCCGAACGGTCACGCTGTCGGCGTCGATCGCCTGGAGGTCGCGCACGAAGTCCGCGGCCATGACGCCCCAGCCGCCGATCTCGTCGTAGACGAAGACCTCGGCGGTGTTGTTGGCGAGGTTGCGAATCTCGTACCAGCCGGGCTTCTTCCCGGCCGTAGCCGTGGCGAAGTTCCGCGGCGTCAGCTTCTGGTGTTCCCGGCGGAGGTACGGCGGAACGGCCATCACGGCGCCTCCGGTTCCGGGTCGTCGAAGTGGGGTTGCGTCCACTCGACGCACTCGTCTCGCGTGCCGTCGGCCTGATACGGCGAGCGCTGCGCGTCGCGACAGCGGAAGCACTCGACGTGGTACTCGTCCGGGTCGTCGCCGCCGGGGTCGTTCCACGGCGTTGTGATCGCGGTCCACTCGGGCCAGTTCATGCTCCCGCTCCAATCGCGAGAAGGTTGGTGATCCGCTCGGCGAGCGCTTGGACCGGGTCCGGCGCTGGGAGCGCTGCGGCATCGCGCATCGGCATGACCGGCAGGCCGCACGCCAACGCGGCGGCATCCGGCTCCACGCCCGCATCGATCAGGGTTTTGAACGAACCGGCCTGCGCCGTCAGCGTGGCGTTCTCCAGCTCGGCGTCCTGCGGGATCGGGTTGCAGTAGTTGAAGTACACGCCCTGGCCGGTCGCGCCGAAGCGCGGCAGGAACTGCGTGTTGAGCATCGACTTCCAGCGCTCCAGCCGGCCGACGACCAGACGGCGCGCGAACGTGTAGTCCGCGGCGAGCGCGTTGGCGCGGTTGACGTCGTCGCTCTGCCCGAGCATGTGCTTGTGGATCCGGTACGCCTCGCGGACGTTGTCACGCGACGCCGCCTGCAGCTCGGTGAACTGCATGTCCTTCTGCGAGAAGGAGTTCGAGACCCACTTGCCCTTCTCGATGATCGCCACGCTGTGCGCCTTCGAGACACCCTTGTGTTGCTCACCCCAGCGCTTCAGGACCCTGTCGAAGTCCGGCTCGGACAGGTTGTGTTCGTACTCGATGATCCCGCCCGGCTCGGCCGAGTTGAGGAAGAAGTTGCGGTTCCACTCGGCGGAGTACCGGATGCCGTCCAGGTCGGCCATCAGCGACTGGACCGGACCCATGCCGCGGAACGGATCGCGCGGGTTCGGCAGCTTAAGCCGCAGCACCTCGTTGATGGAGAGCGGAACCTGCTCGCCGTCGGGACTCGCGAACCAGTAGCCCGAGATGAACGACTCCGGGTCCGGCACCACGTTCATTCGGTCCGGACGCACCGGCCAGATCTCGCGCGGCATCGTCATACCGGGGTCGTAGAAGTCCATGACGCCCCAGCCCTCGCCGACCAGGTCCACGTGCTGCTGGACGGTCTCGACGAACTCCTGCCGCCCCATGAACGGGTTGGGCTGGTTCCAGACCTTGAGCGCCAGGTGATCCGTGACCTCGCGCGGCTCCTCCTGTGCGACGCGACCGCGGCCGTCGTGGGTGCGGTACATGCCCCAGTCGACGGCGGCGGTGGCCTCGGCGAGAAGCGAGACGATCGAGAACATCGTGGAGACGCCCTCCATCACGGAGAGCTGCGCCTCGCGGTTGCCGCGGGTCAGAGCGCCGGTGAACGCGTCGGTTAACGCGTTGCCGCGCCGGGAGGGTGAGAGAGGGACCGGGGTGCGGGCTGAGACGAGGTCGGCCAGTCCGCCGAGGACGGACCTCACGGCCGGTCCTCGGACAGGAACTGGAACAGCAGCAGCGACACGCCGACGGCGACCATGCCCCACGTCAGCGAGTTGATCCAAACCGCGGCGTCGATGACGCCGATGCCCGACACGCCGAGGATGCCGCGCCGCGCGCCGACGACGGCGTCGTGCAGGCGCTTCCCCGCCCAGCGGGCGCGATCAGCCAACCGGCGCATTGAGGCCACCTAGGAATTAACTCGGAAATTCGAGAGAGAATTAAAACAATGGCATCTATTGCAGCCTGCGAACGTTCAGCGTCCCACCGATATCGCGGTCAGCGACAATATAGCGCATCGCATCGCACCCGTGATCGTCTTCTTTTCTTGGGCTTTCCTTGAGCGCCTTTCCGGAGCGCTGGTCCCAGACGTATCCCGGGATTTCGTCCAATGTGGACAGCGGTCGCTTGCCCTCTTGGAGCAGCGGGTCAGGCTCGTGCAGCGCGTTCCGGTACACGTACAGCCGTGGCCGGCCGTCGTCGGCGACGCGGAACCGCGAGGCAACGGCCTGGATGCCGTCCGAGACGGCCTTGTGCGCGGGCTTGGTGTCCATGCCGAGGTGCCGCTCCAGCGTCGCGCGGTCCTCGGCGTCGTGGTCGCAGATGATCGCGTCCGGCTGCGGCTCGGTCCACTCCCGCTTGCCCGTAAGCAGCGCGGCCAGGGGATCGTCCTCGGTGTCCTTGGCGCCGCGGACGCGCCGGGTGACGATGCGAAGGATGTCGCGGGCGTGGTCCTCCACCAGCCGCTGCGTCCGGTACAGCTCGCGGTACAGGTACAGGCGGCCGTCCTCGTCCTCCGCCCAGCACTGGAGCACGAACGGGTTGGTGAACCCGAAGTCGACGGACCAGAAGCGCCGCCAATGAGGCTTGAGTGGCCAGTCGGCGCGGTTGATCACGTTGACGAACGGGTTGTACGTGTCCTGGTAGATGCCGCCCTCCGCGGCGACCCACTTCCCGTAGCGCAATCGTTGCTTCCGCACGCCGGTCAGGGCGTCCAGCTTGGCGATGTACGAGCCGCCGCGC
This sequence comes from Amycolatopsis sp. WQ 127309, assembly GCF_023023025.1. Taxonomy (NCBI): domain Bacteria; kingdom Bacillati; phylum Actinomycetota; class Actinomycetes; order Pseudonocardiales; family Pseudonocardiaceae; genus Amycolatopsis; species Amycolatopsis sp. WQ 127309. The sequence goes on along the minus strand of NZ_CP095481.1, from coordinate 4,373,198 downwards.
TCGGTGAGGGTTCCGGCGTCGTCGAACAGCGTCGGGTTGTCCTCGTGGCGGGAGTCGAGCATCACGGTCGTGCCGCCGTCGGCGCGCTGCTTGAGCCAGTGCGTCGGCCGGTCCGGGTTGCAGTCCGCCAGGAGCTGCTGGAACGAGATGCGGTTGTTCCGGAGCCGCGTGGTCAGCGCCTCCCAGTCCTCGATGTCGAGCTCGGTCGCCTCCTGCACGTAGATCACGTCGTACTCGGTGGACATGATCTTCGTGGGCTTGTCCATGCCGCCGATGACGACGGACGAGCCGTTGTGGAACTTGTACTGCGCGGGCTCCTGGCGTGAGCCGCCGTAGTACACGCAGAGGCCGGCCGCGATCACCTCGGCGGCGACGTCCTTCTTCCACGTGGCGAGCGCACTGGAGGCCAGGGAGACGGCCGTCTTCCGGATGATCAGGCCCTTGAAGCCCGAGTTCTTAAGGGCGAGGGCGAGCAGCTTCTCCAGGCAGGCACGGGACTTGCCGGTTCCAGCGGGGCCGGAGACCAGCACCTCACCGGCGCGCTCGTGGAACAGCGCGCGGGCGGTGCCGCGCGGCTTGTACCGGTGCCGGAGGACACGTTCGGCGGACGGATTAGCTTTGACTTCGGAATTTGGCTGGAAGTCGGTGGGCTCCGTGGTCGGAAAGCCGCAAGTGACCCGCAACTCTTCGTAACTTTCACGTGCTCCATTGTTGGAGCCATTGTTCGTGCCATTGTCGATGACATTGTTTGTGGTCACGACAATGCATCCATATCTACACCTTCAATGACGAGGTGTACGCCCGTGGTCTGGACCATTGTCGGCGCGTCGAGACCCAGCAGCTTGCGACGCGAGGCGCTCAGCTTCTCAAGCCGGTCGATCGCCTGCAGTGCGATGGCGTCGTCGATCACCTTCTCGCCGTCGATCGCGAGCCACTCCCCCTCGCGGTAGATGTAGTGCCGACGTTCGAGGATCTCGTTTACCTTGAGGATTAAGGAGTCGAGACGGGCCAGCTCCATCTCGCGATACGAGTCGGCCGCGTCCTGCCGCGCCTCACGCGACTCGGTGAGCGCGCGCTGGATGTCCACGCCCGCCTGAATGTCCGGTCGCTGCCCGCCGTACTCCAGCTCGGTGCCGATCTCGGCGAGCGACCAGCCCTTCACCCGCAATGACAACGCACGAGCACGTCTATTTGCCACAATAATGCTCTGCGCATTTACTTTATCATTCATTGTGTTGCCTCATTCACACAATTAAACTGCACAGTGCATTACACGGTTGGCGAAATCGTACGTCGATGCACACTCGTTGACACTTAGAGCTAGCCGCAAGTGACCCGCAACTCTTCGTAACTTTCACGTGCTCCATTGTTGGAGCCATTGTTCGTGCCATTGTCGATGACATTGTTTGTGGTCACGACAATGCATCCATATCTACACCTTCAATGACGAGGTGTACGCCCGTGGTCTGGACCATTGTCGGCGCGTCGAGACCCAGCAGCTTGCGACGCGAGGCGCTCAGCTTCTCAAGCCGGTCGATCGCCTGCAGTGCGATGGCGTCGTCGATCACCTTCTCGCCGTCGATCGCGAGCCACTCCCCCTCGCGGTAGATGTAGTGCCGACGTTCGAGGATCTCGTTTACCTTGAGGATTAAGGAGTCGAGACGGGCCAGCTCCATCTCGCGATACGAGTCGGCCGCGTCCTGCCGCGCCTCACGCGACTCGGTGAGCGCGCGCTGGATGTCCACGCCCGCCTGAATGTCCGGTCGCTGCCCGCCGTACTCCAGCTCGGTGCCGATCTCGGCGAGCGACCAGCCCTTCACCCGCAATGACAACGCACGAGCACGTCTATTTGCCACAATAATGCTCTGCGCATTTACTTTATCATTCATTGTGTTGCCTCATTCACACAATTAAACTGCACAGTGCATTACACGGTTGGCGAAATCGTACGTCGATGCACACTCGTTGACACTTAGAGCTTCTATTTTCTTGTGCCGGGTGTCGTCCCCGCCCTCATCTTCACCGCCTGTTGCCACCACTACTCAGCCATACGATGAAGACGATCGTCCCCACAACCGCCGCCGCTACAACCAGTCCGACGACGACCACGGCGACGAGATGAGCCGGCTGAAGTCCGTTCAGCATGTCGTTCCCTTTCTCTCTATCAATTCAATTGACCTTGTCCGCTTGTCCGGCTACCGCCCCCCTATAGGGAGGGGGGCGGTATAACAAGCCGGCGTCGGACAAGCCCGGACAAGCCCGGACAAGCGGCCTGACCAGGTGTTTCTTTCTTCACGGACAAGGTCGGACAAGGTCGGACAAGCGACGGTCATTTGATCTTCAGGACAAGCTCCCGGACAAGCCTGCGGCGAGGTAGTGCCACGTCGCCGTCTTGCTTTTACCGCGCTGCTCACCGGCGATCTTGCCCTCGTCGTACAGCTCGGTCAGCTTGTGCCGCACCGTCACGAGCTTGACGTCGATGCCCTCGTCAGCCAGCGTCTTACACACCTCGCGCGCCGTGATGCCACCTTGGCTCACCTGCGAGACGATCCTCAGCACGTGATCCTTGGCCGGTATCTCAACTGCCGCGTGCGCCGCGGCCAACTCGGCGACCGGCGTCCGCCACAGCGAGGTCCGGACCGTGCCCTCACCGGGCACCGAGCCGTCGAAGACGGCGAACCCGGCGACGTCGTCCACCGACGCCGCGAGCCGACCCGGGTTGTCCTTCTTGACCACCAGGCGGGACATCCACTTCACGCCGTCGCGGCCGGCCGATCCCTCGCGATCCAGCTTGTACACGGCACCCTGGACCGCCTGGAGCTTGCGCCGGTTGTTCGACGGCCGGTCCTGGCTGGCGTTGCCGACGTGGTCCAGGGAGATGACCGTGGCGCCCCGCTCGGTGAACGGCTCGATCAGGTGCTTGACCATGAGGTCGACGCCGCGCGAGCTGCTGTTCGGGTCGACGTCGAACGTGCCGATCGCCGGGTTGACCGAGTCCAGCGTCATCAGCGCAGGCTCGAAGTCCATCTCTCCGATCTCCGACACGTTCACCTGCATGTGGAGGAACTCCGCCACCTGCTCCGGCGTCGCGCCGGCCGCGTACAGCCGCCAGACCACCGCGGCCGGTGAGTTGTTGTCGTACTCCAGGTGAACGACGTGCTGGCCGCTCATGATGAACCGGGCTTGCGTCTCCGCCAGAAGCAGCGACTTGCCGACGCTGTAGTCACCGAAGACGGCGTTGTACCGGCCTGCGTAGAACAGCGACACCGCGGCGTCGTCGGCGAACTCGAGGACCGACGGCGGGGCGGGCGGCTCGACGCCCGCGGCCACGATCTCGGCGACGTCGATCCAGCCGTCCGCGGCCGTGCTCGCCTTGTACTGCCGAAACAGCTCGTCCACCCGGTCACGGACGATCCGCTTCTCCAGGTCCGGACGCAGCGCCTCCTCGACCTCCATCGTGTCCAGCCACTCACGAGCGGCGAGCGGGATCCGACGCCCCTGGCCGAACCCCCACTCCTTGGCCCGCTTCTGACAGAAGTCCACGACGTAGTCCTCGGACCACGGATCCGCGGGATCGAGTGTCGGGTACGTCTGCGCCACCGACAACGCCTCGAAGATGATGCGCTCCAGCTCGTCGCCGCGCTCCAGCATCGCGCCGACGCCGCGTAGCAGATGCTCGCGCTGACCACCGCCGATCAGGGTCTTGCCTTCGGCGGCCCACTCACCCCAGTGGAAGCGGTCCGCCGGGTCACCTGTCCGGTCCGGCGTCTCACGCGTCCGGTGCGTCGACGCGACCAGTTCCGCCGGGGCGATCGCGTCGGTGCCGTCGTCGATGACCCAGCGGTACGAGTCGCCGCTCCGGTGGTTCGACGGCTCGACCAGGACGTAGCCGCCCACGCCCTTGATGTCGAATCCCGGAATCGGCCGGCCATCGCGGTACAGCTTGCCGTTGTGAATCGGCTCACCGGTCGGCTGGCGGAGCACGATGTGCAGGCCGCCGCCGCCGGTCAGCTGACGTCGCGCCTGCGGCAGCGTGCAGCCGACGATGCGCGCCAGCTCGACGTCGTCGAGTTCATCCGGCAGCGGGGCGCCGTTGCGTGGGTCGAGGTCCACAACGAAGTGGTTGTCGAGCACCCACGCCCAGTTCGACGTGGGCCACTGACGGTGCCACTCGACGAGCTGTGCGGCGTCCGCGACCGCGGTGGCCGGCCACTCCTTGAGCCGCGGATGCTTGCCGATGTCACCGACCTTGTACCTCGGCCCGGTGTGTGGATCACCGCAGGCGCACGAGCCGTCCGGTCGAACCTCGAAGATCGGAACGAGGCGCATTCCGCGTGCCGCATATCCTCGCAAAAGCTGTTCCCGCTCGGCTGCGTACAGACCGGTGGTTGCGGTAGAATTCATCCTGAACCTTTCACCAGGGGTTCACCTCAAGGAATCGACAGATGCCGCCGCATGCAACGGCGGCATCTGCCATTTCCGGGCGTAGATCAGATTACGCCGGAAGCGTGAATCCCGGCGGCACGCGAAACAGATACACGGCGCGCTCATCACCTTGCCGCCGCAGGAAAAACGTCATTCGTGGCACGTCGACTTCCGGCCCGTTTGCCATCAGCTCCATCATGACCACGTCCGGAATCAAGATGACATCTTCGTGAGTCACGCACTCATTGCGCTCCAGCGCTTCGGTCGCCAGCCGTTCGAACTCGTCCATGTCAAGCTCGCCGGCCATCACGCCACCCTCCGCAGCGGCCCGCCACATACCGGCCGCGCCATCGTCCCGTTGTCGACCAGCCGCTGAAGCGGCAGGTAGCCGCACTGGTCATACTCGCCGTGACGCCAGAAGCGCCGACAGCCACGGCACCACCACGGGTCGTAGCAGGGAGAGAAGTCCTCGGGCTGCCAGAGCGTTGCGTGCCCGCAGTCCGGGCAGCACAGGCCGGAGTCGGTTCGGCCAGCCTTCCGCTCGATGATCATCGAACGTTCACCTCTCCCTGGTCACCATGCGGCGCATGATCTCCGCGAACCGCTCCAGCTGCTCGATCAGCTCGCGCAGCCGCGTCTCAACGTCGGTGTTCACGGCGTCTCGCCGGCTTCCAGCTCGTTGAGGTAGATCTCCACGGCGTTCGCCTGACGGCGCAGCAGCTCGACGTGAGCGCGCTCCACCTTGATGAAGTCGGGGATGTTCCCGGACGTGAGCGTCCGGTAGTTCCGCGCCTTGGTCGCGCCGCCGACGCGACCGGCTCGCACCTTTGCGGGGTCCTTTTCCATACTGATCTTCTCCTCTCAATAGGAGGATGCCCGGCGCACCAAGCAAAGTGATCTCAGCGCGCCGGGCATCCTTTGTGTCAGTTCCCTGACGTCTCGGTCGCCAGCACCTTCATCGCCGGGCAGTGGCAGTTCGTGTGATCGGTGAAGATCTCGCGGACACGCTCCCACGGATCCGTGCCGTGTTCGAAGCGATCGAAGCCGAGCTCGACCGTCACCGCCGCTCCCTCGATCTCGTCACCGTTCAGCGACGGGAACAGCTCGGTCTCGAACCGGTAAACGAAGTATCCCTCACGCCAGAGCTCCGGGATGACGTGCTGCGCGAACGTGTCCGCGGTCGCCGTCGGGCTCTCGTCGTTCTCGATCACGACGTAGATCTCAGGGTTCTTTTCCACGTGCATTTCTCCATTTCCAGGCAGCACAAATACAAAAAGAGCCGACCGCGCGCTTTCGCACACATTGGTCGACTCTTCCTCTGGTCTTCGTATATATTCGGTTGTAGCAGTTTTGCTAGAACGAATCTAGCGCACCGCATCGACAACGTCCACAGCGAGTCTACACGGAGAAAGCATGCCCAAGAGAGCGATCTTGTACCGGCGCGAGTCGGTGGCCGGCGAGGAGAAGGTCAGCCTCGAAGTCCAGGAGCGGCAGGGACGTCAGTACTGCGAGCGCAAGGGCTACCAGGTCGTCGGCGTCGAGTCCGACTCCGGCATGTCCGGCTTCAGCGTCGAGTACGTCGACCGGCCGGGCGTCGTCCGGACGATCGAGCGGGTCGAGCGCGGCGAGGCCGACGTCGTGGTGCCGATGTGGGTCAGCCGATTGTCACGTGACGAGCTGGACCAGGCGGTGATCTGGCGCCGCATCGAGCGAGCGGGCGGTAAGGTCGACTCGGTCACTGAAGGCGATGACCCGTTCACCCAAGGCATCCACAAGCTGGTGGCGGTCGAGTTCTCACGCGAGAAGTCACGCACGTGGAAGGCGATCAAGGAGCGACGGAACGCGCTCGGCCTGCTGCACGGCGGGCAGACGCCCTGGGGTTACGAGCCTTCGGACGTGCGCGACACGCCGCCGACGCCGCACGAGACGAACGGCCCGGTGATGCTCGACTGCTACCAGCGGTACGTCCGCGGCGCCGGCCACCGGTCACTCGTGGACGACCTGAACGAGCGCGGGTTCCGAACCACGCGCGGCAAGCTGTTCAGCTTGGCCAGCTTCACCCGGCTGATGGACTCGGGCTTCGCTGCCGGGTTCATCACCGTCGGCGACCGGTTGGTCAAGGGCGCGCACGTCGCGATCGTCTCAGACACCCTGTGGCGCGAGTACCGGCGCGAGCGGGAGCGTCGCAGCAAGGTCCACCCGAAGGCGCGTCAGCCGCACCACTGGCCGCTCGGAGGCGGGCTCACAACGTGCGCGACGTGCGGCACGAACCTGTCGCTCAACCGGTACGAGGAGCCGAGCTACGCCCGCTGCTCGAAGCGACTCCACAAGGGCAAGTCCGTGTGCGCGGGCGTCGAGATCCGGCGGGCGATGATCGACACGGCGGTCGGGCTGTGGCTCGGCTCACGGATCACCGAGCTGGCCGCGGTCGCCGCCGACGCGCGCGACGTCGACGAGCGACGCGCGGCCATCGGCCAGCGGCTCGCTGAGCTGCACGAGGACGAGCAGCGCATCGTGGCCGGCCGGAGCGCCGCCGCGCGACTGGTCGCGTCCGGCGACATGACAGAGGACGACTTCATCACCGCGAAGCGTGACGCTGATCACAAGCTGGAATCGATCGTGGACGCGATCGCGACGGCTCACGCCGAGCTGAACGCGCTCGAACCGACCTTGGACGTGTACGACCAGCTGTCGCGTGACGCCGCGGAGACGCCCGAGGAGTGGCACGTCCGCCTGCGCAAGGTCATCCGCGTGGTCCGGGTCAGCCGCGATTCGGTCACCGTCGTCCCTTGGCACGGCGAGCCGCACGTCGTGGACCGGCGGGACCTGCAGCCGGTCGAGCTGGGCGGGCGACGCCGCGGCGCGAACGGCAAGTTCCTGCCGAAGACCGCGTAACCGCAGGTCAGACCGAACGTTCCTTAGCTTGCGTTCACGTTGGTGAACATGGCGTTGGTCGAGTTGGGCAGCCCGGACTCGCGGACCACCTTCACCGCGCGGGCGACGGCCTCGCTGACTCCGCCGTCCGGTTCCCCGCCGGACGGGCTGACACTGAACGCGACGATCATGCTCGGAAGTCCCTTCTTCGGTGCTCTTTCCGCCGGTCGGGCGACACGCGCCGGTACCCGCTGGTAACTTCGCGTGTCATGAACCGTCCGCTGCCGTTCGACCCGATCGCCCGCGCGGCACAGCTTTGGGAGGCCCGGATCGGGCCCTCCGGCACCATGGCCGCGGTCACCGGCGTGATGCGGGTCCAGCAGATCATCCAGTCCGCGGTGGACGGTGCGCTCAAGCCGCACGGCCTGACCTTCGCCCGGTACGAAGCGCTGGTGCTGCTCACCTTCGCCCGCAGCGCCAGCCTGCCGATGCGGGTGATGGGCGAGCGGCTCCAGCTGCACCCCACCAGTGTCACCAACATAGTCGACCGGCTGGAGCGCGACGGGCTCGTGAAGCGCGTCGCGCACCCGACCGACCGCCGCACGACGCTGGTGGAGATCACCGCCGAGGGCCGCAAGCGCCGCGAGACCGCGACCGCGGCGGTCACCGAGATCGACTTCGGGCTCAACGGGCTGACCGAGCGCCAGACCGAGCAGCTCACCGACCTGCTGACGAAGGTCCGCCGCGCCACCGGGGACTTCACCGAGTAGCCGCCCGCACACAAGAAAAGGCCCGCGTCCGAAGACGCGGGCCTTTCTCACGTACTGGGATCAAGCGGCGACGGGCTCGCGCACCTGGAACAGGCCGACACCGCCATGGGTCAGCCGCTGCGGGCCGTCGAGCTTGCCGTTGCGCAGCGCCCACTTCTCGAACAGCCAGGTGAACAGCGGCGGGATGCTCGCGAGCAGCGCGAGGACCAGGGTCTTGGGGCGCCAGCCGAGCGGCTTCGCCACGGACAGGGAGACGACCACGTACAGGACGAAGATCACGCCGTGCACCATGCCGATGACGGGCACGCCGCCCTCACCGGAGGAGTGCACGACGTACTTGAGGAACATCCCGACAAGCAGCGCGGCCCAGGAAAGGGCTTCGGCGACTGCGGCCACGCGGAACACTAGAGCGGCCTTGCTGGACACTGCTTCCTCCTGTGGGGTCTCACCACTTTGGTCCTGACACACGAAAAACGCCCGACACACCGTCCAAGGCGGACTGCCCCGGACGTCAACGGCGTTGTCGGACGTGCTGGTACCCAGTGTGAGGCGTGACGGCGCTCACCGGAACACCGGGGCCCGTGACCCTGCTCACGAACGTGGCCCGGACCCCTGTCCATTGTGGTCCGGACCACGTTCGCGAGCGGTGCTATCTAGTCAGAACACGGGGAAATCGGTGCTGACGACGGCGAAGTCCCCCACGTCGCCTTCGCGGCGTCGGTGGTCAGGCCGAAGTCCAGCGTCGTGCCGCTCCTCAGCTGCTCGAGACTGACGTACACCTTGTCGGACCGCTTCGAGCCGACCTTGAGGCCCGAAACGTACTGCAGCTTCGAGCCGTCCGCGCCGGGCGCCTTGATCGTGACGTCGCGGCCGTTCTGCAGGTGCAGCACGGACCGCTCGAACCGCGGCGCGTTGAGCACGAAGTTCCCAGTCCCTGGGACGGCGGGGTAGAGCCCGAGCGCGCTGAAGACGTACCAAGCCGACATGGTGCCGAGGTCGTCGTTGCCGGTGACGCCGTTGGGCGCGTTCGTGAACAGCGTGTGCGCGGCCCGCACGACCCCGGACGTCTTCGCCGGCTGCCCGGTGAGCGCGTACATCCACGGCGAGTGCAGGTCGGGCTCGTTGTTCGGGTTGTAGCGGAACTGGTCGTAGTAGTCGTACGGCCCGACGACCCAGTTCTCGCGGACGGCCGCCGCCGGGTCCTTCACCAGCTCGTCGTAGGCGAAGAAGTCGTCCAGCCGCTTCCCGGTGGCCGCCGGGCCGCCCATCCGCTGGACCAGGCCGGGGACGTCCTGCTGGACCAGCCACTGGTACTGCCAGGCCGTGCCCTCGTGGAAGCCGTCCTGGCTCTGCGGGCTGTACGGCCCGGTGGCGGGGGTGAACCAGTCGCCGCCCGCGACCTTCGGCCGGAAGAAGCCGGTGAAGCCGCGGTCGGTCTGCGACGCGTCCCAGAGCGTCCGGTAGGTCCGGGCCTGCTCCGACAGCGCCGCGGCGTCGGACTTCTTCCCGAGCGCCGCCGCCATGACCGACAGCGAGCAGTCGCCGAGCGCGTACTCGAGGGTGGCCGACGCGCCGTGGTTCGGGTCGGTGTCCTGCCCCTTCTTCGGGAAGTCCGGGTCGTACTGGACGAACCCGTCCTGCTGGTAGCTCGCGTTGCCCGAGCGGCCCTGGAACGGCGACGACGCGGGCGGGATCTGCGTCGAGTTCTGCAGCAACGCCTGGTAGGCGCGCATCTCGTTGCCCGACAGCGCGCCGAACCGCCAAAGGTCCACCAGGAACGGCGTGACCGGGTCACCGGTCATCGTGTTGGTCTCCTGGCTGGCGTACGCCCACCGCGGCAGCCAGCCGCCCTGGTCGTGGATGGCCAGGATGCTCTTGGCGATATCGCGAGCGCGGTCCGGCCGCAGCAGGGCCAGGAGCTGGTTCTGCGTGCGGTAGGTGTCCCACAGCGAGAAGAAGTCGTAGTACGTCCAGCCGACCGCGCGGTGGACCTTCTTGTCGAAGCCGTAGTAGCGGCCGTCCGCGTCGTTCGCGGTCAGCGGCTGCAGGAGCGTGTGGTAGAGCGAGGTGTAGAACACCGTCCGGTCGTCGGGCGTGCCGCCCTTGATGTCCACACTGGACAGTTCCCGCCGCCAGGTGCGCTGGGCATCGGCCTTCGCCGCGTCGAACGACCGGATGTGCTCGGCCGCCAGGTTGACCCGCGCGCCCTGCGCGTCCACCTGGGAGATCGCGGTGGTCGCGGTGACCTGGCTGCCGCCGCCGAAGGTCAGCCACGCGCCGCGCAGGCCCGCGCCGCCGCTCGATTCGCGCGAGCCGGGCGTGCCGCCGGTCGGCGACCACGTGCCCGAGGCCTTGAACGGCTTGTCGAACTTCGTCGTGAAGTACGTCGTGTAGGACTTGCCGCCGCAGAACGCCTGCGACTCCACGGTGCCTTCGACGGTCCGGTCGTCCACGACCCGGACGCTGCTGCCGGTCACCGGCTCCTTGTCGTTGGCCTGCCCGACGTTGACGAAGACGTTGGCGTCACCCGGTTTCGCGAAGGTGTACCGCTCGACGCCGGCGCGGGTCGCCGCCGTCGTCTCGACGTCGACGCCGCCGTAGCCGGTCAGGTGGACCTTGTAGTAGCCGGGCTTGCCGACCTCGCCGTCGTGGGTAAACGGCGCCGCGTACTTCGTCTGGTCGAAGGTCGCGGCCTTCGTCGTGTCGAACGCCTTGCCCGGCCCGATCTCGCCGGTCGTGGGCAGCGTCGAGACGAGGCCGCCCTGCTCCCAGCAGCCCGCGCCGGACAAGAAGAAGTGGCCGAAGCCGCGGATCGCGGTGTCGGTGTAGCGGTAGCCGGCGTAGTGCGAGGTGATGGGGCTGACCTGCGTCATCCCGAACGGCGCCGACGCGCCGGGGAACGTGTTGCCCTCGTCCTGCGTGCCGATGAACGTGTTGACGGCGTCGAGGGCGTCCCCACCAGCGGCCGAAGCGACGGCGGGACTCACCCCCGTCGCCACGACGGCGAGCGTCAACGCGCCCGCCAGGACCTTGCTCCTCATCGAGCTTCCTCCCTGAAACGACGAAAGCCGTGAAGGCCTCCTTCCCGGCCATAAGAGCCGGTAAGGAGGCCTTCACGGACCACAACTGCTAACCGACGGCGATGGCGAAGACGTGCAGCACGCCGCCGCTGACGTTCGACGGCAGCGTCACGCTGGCCACCGTCTTGCCCGCGTCGAGGGTGATCGGCGCGGTGCCGAAGATCATCGTGCGGATCTGCTGCGGGTCAGTGCCCGAAGCGTTGCGGTACGGCGTGGACAGCACGATCCGGTTGCCGAACGACGGCTGGGCGCCGCCGCCCCCGAGCGTCCAGTCGGACGTCCCGATCGTGGCGGTCGACTTGCTGCCGTCGGTGTAGGTGATGGTCAGCGTGCCCTGCGCGTTGCCGTTCGAGCCGGCGCCGAGGAGCGCAAGCCGCGTACCCGTGCCGGTGACGTTGACCGTCTGGCCGTTCGCGACCGCGTTGTCGGGGTCGCCGACCGGGAACGACGGCCAGGTGAACTTGATGCCGTCACTGGTCACCGTGCCACCCGGGGTGGCGCCGGCCGCGGCCAGCGCGTTCGCCGAGTAGCTCCAGCCGCCGCCGTCGAAGTTGGCCGCCGACGAGTCGGAGTCCGGCGAGATGCCCGCGTTGTCGACCGTGGCCAGCCAGCTGTTCGGCTGGGCGACCAGCACCGTCAGCACCGCTTGTGTCGAAGCCACCCCCGGCGCCGAGAACGTCACCGGGATGCGACGCGCACCGTCGGCCAGCCCCGCGGGCACCGAAACCGTCAGGTCGGCGTGCGCCTTGCCGCCCGCCGGGACGGCGATGCTGCCCGTCGCCGGCGTCAGCGTGATCCCGTCGACGCTGCCCGCGGTGTAGGTCCAGGTCCGGGCCGTGCCGGAGAGGTCCTGGACACCCACCGACGCCTTCGACGTCGAGCCCGCCGGCGTCACCGCGCGCGACGGGTCCACAAAGGACAGGCTCGGCTTCTCCTGCTCGCGGAACGACGGCGGCGCGTCGGCCGCGGCGCTGCCCCACGAGGTGGCCGTGGCGGAGCGGGTGTAGTCGAGCGTGCCGCCACTGGAGATGAGCGCCTCCGGCAGCCACGCCTTCGACGACGCGCCGCCGTTGACCTTCAGGCTGCCCACGTAGTCGCCGGTGCCCGGCGCGTTGATCGTGATCTTCTTGCCCGCGCCGGTGGTGAGCACGGCGTGCTCGAAGCGCGGGGTGACGAGCAGCGTCTCGGCGCGGCCCGGGATCTCCGGGTAGATGCCGAGCGCGGACCAGACGTACCAGGCCGACATCTGGCCGAGGTCGTCGTTGCCGATCAGGCCCTCGGGGCGCGGGTTGTACAGCTCGTCCATCGAGCGGTGCACGATCGCCTGGGTCTTGGCCGGGGCGCCGGTGTAGGAGTAGACGTACGGCGCGTTGGAGTTCGGCTCGTTGCCCATGAAGGCGTACGGCTCCTGCGTGCCCGCGTTCAGCTTCGTGAAGAAGGTGTCCAACCGGGACTGCGTCGCCGCCGGACCGCCGAACGCCGTCACGACGCCGCCGAGGTCGTAGGGCACCATCCACTCGTACTGCGCGCCGTTGCCCTCGACCCAGCCCTGCGAGCTGGCGGGGTCGTAGGTGCCGGCGAACGAGCCGTCCGCGTTGCGCGGCTGCAGGTGACCGGTGCCCGGGTTGTAGAGGTTCTGCCAGTTCTGCGCGCGCTTCATGAACGTCGTGTACGTCGCGCTGTCCCCGAGCCGCTTGGCGAACTCGGCGATGGAGAAGTCGGCGCTGGTGTACTCGAGCGTGTCCGCGCCGGCGCCCGGCACGTAACCGAGCTTCTGGTAGTCGTCGAGCCCCGGCCGCTCGGTGTAGCCCTGCGTCGGCTGGGTGGCGCCCTTGATCATGAGCAGCAACGCCTTCTGGGCGTCGAAGTCACGGGCGCCGAAGGCGTACGCGCTGGACACGATGATGTGGTACGGGTCGCCGTTCATCACGCCGGTGTAGTCGTTGGCCACCGTCCAGCGGTCCCACGACCCGCCCTGCTCGGCGTAGGCCATCATCGACCGGACGATGTCCGAGGTCTCCTTCGGGTCGATCGTCGCCAGGAGGGGGGCCTCCGAGCGGTAGATGTCCCAGCCGGAGAAGTTCGTGTACATCGCGTGGCCCTTGTCGGCCTGGTGGATCCGCCCGTCGAAGCCCGGGTACTGGCCGTCGACGTCGGAGAAGACGTTCGGCTGGATCAGCGAGTGGTACAGCGAGGTGTAGAACGTCGTCAGGTCGGCGTCGGAGCCACCGGTGACGGCGATCTTGCCGAGCTGGTCGTTCCACGCCTTGCGCGCGGACGCGGCCACGGTGTCGAACGACTTCTTGGTGTTCTCGGCCTTGAGGTTGGCCTTCGCGCCGTCGACGGACACAAAGGACAGTCCGACCTGGACGTTCACCTGCGCGCCGTTGAGGTTCGCGAAGGTGACGTACCCGCCGCTACCCGGGCCGGACACGGTGGTGTCCTGCTGCTTGGCCTTGGCCGGACGCGCGATGGACGCGTTGATGCCGTTGGGCTGCGCGACCTTCGCCTTGGCGCCACCGGTTTCGGCGGACTTGCCGGGCGTCACGGCGCCGTTCTTCCAGGTGCCGATCGACTCGAACGGCGTGTCGAACTTGGCCGAGAAGTAGACGCGGTAGCTGTTCTGCGCGCCGCAGAACCGGCCGCTCGTGGCCCAGCCGCTGATCGTGTCCTTGCCGAGGGTGATCGACGCGTCGTCGGTGCCGTTGACCGAGCCGGAGGTGTTGACCAGCAGCGTCGAGGACGCGCCGGCCGGGTAGGTCAGCCGCGCCGAGCCGGTGCGCTGGGTCGCGCTCAGCTCGACCTTCGCGCCGCTGTCGAGGGTGACGTCGTAGGCGCCCGCCGTCGCGTGTTCGTTGGCGTGCGAGAACTTCGACGTGTAGTGCGCGGGGTCGGTCGCCGGGGACGTCGAGACCTCGCCGACGAACGGGATGAACGGGATGTCCTGGTAGGTCGAGCAGCCGGCGCCCGACAGGTGCGTCAGGCTGAAGCCGTTGAGCGCGTTGTCGTCGTAGAAGTACCCGCCGGGCTGGGACTTCACCGTGTCCGGGCTCCACTGGACCATGCCGAACGGTGCCACCGCGCCCGGGAACGTGTTGCCGGCACCGCCCCCGGTGCCGTGGTCCTCACCGCCGGGCCGGGTGCCGACGAACGGGTTGACCCACTTCGCGAAGTCGGTCGCGGGGGCCGCCGCGGCGGGAACGGCGGGAGCCATCGCCGCGGTCACCGCCAAGGCCAACAACACCACACCGGCGAAGCCGGTTCGGGGGGTCCGGGGGGTCGTCCCCCCGCGAGTGTCACATTCGGCTCTCCAGCGCGCTCGCGCCATCGCCATCGCCTCTCCACCACATCAGCGCGACCAGAGGGTGAATGACAACCTTGTCGCGCGCTCGGTCGAACCGGGCCACCTTGGGCAGCGGCTCACGAGACAGTCAAGGGTGCTGTCAACACCTGTCCACTTCCGGACAAGCTGATCAGCCGTCTGACCTACAACTTCCGTAGTCGAATCGGCACAATCCGCGCCCAGGGCGTTGACAAGCACCGGGACCTTGGCGTTCAATCCCGTGCACTATGACAACGTTGTCTCCACCCGGCCGGGACCGGGACGGCAGCACGCGCACCGCGAGCCGCCGGGCCACGATGAGCGATGTGGCCAGGCTGGCGGGCGTGTCCATCAAGACCGTCTCGCGCGTGGTCAACGACGAACCGGCGGTGCACCCGGACACCGCCGAGCGGGTCATGGCGGCCATCGAGCAGCTGGGTTTCCGGCGCAACCTCGGCGCGCGCAACCTGCGCCGCGGGTCGACCACCGGGACCATCGGGCTGATCGTCGAGGACGTCGGCAACCCCTTCTACTCCGAGCTGAACCGCGCGGTGGAACGCATCGCGACGTCGTTCGGCCGGCAGGTGCTCACCGGCTCGTCCGAGGAGAACTCCGACCGCGAGCGCGAGCTCGTGCTGGAGTTCTGCGCGCGGCGGGTGGACGGCATCCTCGTCGTCCCGGCCGGCCTGCAGCACGGGTACCTGGTGCCGGAGATGCGCGCGGGCACGCCCGTGGTGTTCATCGACCGCCCGGCGGGCGACATCGTCGCCGACACCGTGCTCGTCGACAACCTCGGCGGCACCATCGAAGCCGTCACGCACCTGGCGAAACACGGCCACCGGCGGATCGCGTTCCTCGGCGACAGCCCGGACATCTTCACCGCGGCCGAGCGCCTGCGCGGGTTCCGCGAGGGCTGCGTGCGCAACGGCATCTCCTACGACGAGTCGCTGGTCTCGATGCGCACGCCGACCCAGGAGGGCGTCGGCGACGCCGTCAAGCGGCTGCTGCACGGGCCCGACGCCGCCACCGCGGTGATCGCGGGCAACAACCGGGTCGCCGTCCACCTGCTGCGGGCCCTGGCCCACGCCGAGTACCGCCCGGCGATGGTCGGCTTCGACGACTTCGAGCTGGCGGACCTGCTCGACCCGCCCGTCACCGTGATCGCGCACGACGTCAGCGCACTGGGCCACGCCGCGGCCGAGCTGCTCTTCGCCCGTGTCCAAGGAGATCAGTCCCCGCCGAGAAAGGTCGTCCTGCCCGTGCATCTCGTCGCCCGTGGTTCCGGTGAGGTCGCCCCGTGACCCTCGAACCGATCCGGCTTCCGGCCAACCAGCCGCCGCAGTTCTACCGCGGGGGCGACGCCATCGCGGCGTTGCGCGGCGCCTCGCCCGACAAGAAGTTCGGCCCGGAGGACTGGGTCGCCTCGGTCAGCACCATGTTCGGCCAGGAGACCAACGGCCTGACCCGGCTCCCGAGCGGCGCCTGGCTGCGCGACGCCGTCGAGGCCGACGCCCCGGCGTGGCTCGGCGCCAAGCACGTCGAGGTGCTCGGGACGTCGACCGGGCTGCTGGTCAAGCTGCTCGACGCGGGCCAGCGGCTGCCGGTGCACTTCCACCCGTCCGACGCGTTCGCGAAGCAGCACTTCGACTCGCACTTCGGCAAGACCGAGGCGTGGATCGTGGTCGGCACCTACGGCGACGACCCGCGCGTCTACCCCGGTTTCAAGGAGACGCTCACCAAGGACACCGTGTCCGAGTGGACGCGGGAGCAGGACGTGCCGTCGATGCTGGGGGCGTTGAACAGCGTCCCGGTGACCGCGGGCGACACCGTCTACATCCCGTCCGGCCTGCCGCACGCGATCGGCGAGGGCGTGTTCGTCGTCGAACTGCAGCAGCCGACGGACTTCTCGCTGACCATCGAGTGGCGTGACTTCCTCGCTTCGCCGGAGAAGGGCCACCTCGGCCTCGGCTTCGACACCGCGATCCAGGCGCTGGACACGTCCGGCTGGGACGCCGAGCGCCTCGAGACCATCATCAAGCGGACCGCGGGCGACACCGCGGCCACGGTGGATCTGCTGGCCGCCGGATCGGAGCGGTTCTTCCAAGCCGAGCAGCTTCGCACGACCGAACTGACAACGTTGTCACTCGATCCGTCGTTCGCGGTGCTGGTCGTCCTCGACGGCGCAGGCACGCTGCGCACCGAGCACGGCGGCGAGCACGCGCTGGCGAAGGGCGACACCTACGTGGTCCCGTTCGACGCGGGCCAGACCGAGCTGGCCGGCACCGCGACGGTGATCCGCTGCCGCCCGCCGGCCCTCGAAGGGCGGACCGGATGAGCGAAATCCTGCTGGACGCGGTCGACCTGACCAAGCACTACGGGTCGGTCGAGGCGCTGCGCGGGGCGTCGTTCCAGGCCCGCGCGGGTGAGGTGACGGCGCTGATCGGCGACAACGGCGCCGGCAAGTCCACCCTGGTCAAGTGCCTCTCCGGCGCGGAGCAGCCGACGTCGGGGAAGATCCTCCTGGACGGCGCGGAGGCGCACTTCGACTCCCCCACGACGGCCCGGCGCCTCGGCATCGAGACCGTCTACCAGGACCTGGCCGTCGCTCCCGAGCTGGATCCGGCCGCGAACCTGTTCCTGGGCCGGGAAATCCACCGCAAGGGCATCCTGGGCAAGCTGGGCATGCTGGACAAGGCCGAGATGCGCCGCCGGGCGATCGAGGAGTTCCAGCGGCTCGGCGTGACGCTGCAGAGCACCGACGTCCCGATCGGCTCGCTGTCCGGCGGGCAGCGCCAGAGCGTCGCCGTGGCGCGCTCGGTCGTCTGGGCGTCCAAGGTCGTGTTCATGGACGAGCCGACGGCCGCGCTGGGCGTCGTGCAGCGCGAGCGCGTGCTCGACGTCATCAAGAAGGTGCGCGACAAGGGCATCGCCGTCGTGCTGATCAGCCACAACATGCCCGAGGTGCTGTCGGTCGCCGACCGCGTCGAGGTGCTCCGGCTCGGCAAGCGCGTGGCCCGGTTCGCCGGCGCCGGCACCAAGCTGGAAGACCTCGTCGCCGCGATGACCGGCGCCCTCGTGCAGGAGGAGGCGGCGTGAGCGCCCCGGCCCCGGAAATCCAGTCCACTGTGGAGGAAGGCTTCGGCAAGCGCCCCTTGGGGAAGCGCCTCGTCGGTGCCAACACGTTCTGGATCGCGCTGGTGCTGGTGGCGCTGATCATCGTGTTCAGCGTGCTCGCGCCGGACGCGTTCCCGACGGTGTACAACTTCCAGCTGCTGCTCATCGAGACGGCCGTGCTGCTGGTGCTCTCGGTCGGCATGACGTTCGTGATCATCACCTCGGGCATCGACCTGTCGGTGGGCTCGGTGCTCATCTTCGCGGGCATGGTCGGCGGCAAGACGATGGAAGCCATGTCCGGCGGTGACGCCGGCGGCGCGGGCTGGGGCGTGATCGTCGTCGGGCTGGTCGTCGCCATCCTGGCCGGGACGGTGTGGGGCCTGGTCAACGGCTTCCTCATCGCGGTCGCGGGCATCCCGCCGCTGATCGTCACCCTCGGCACGATGGGCGCGGCGCTCGGCGCGTCCCTGCTCATCAACAACGGCAGCGACGTGCGCACGGTCCCGGTGGTGCTCAACAAGCAGCTCGGCTACGGCACGTCGTTCGGCGTCGTGCCGAACCTGGTGCTGATCGCCGTGGTGATCACGCTGATCGGCGCGTGGCTGCTGCACACCACGAAGTTCGGCCGCTACACCTTCGCGATCGGCTCGAACGCCGAAGGCGCGCGGCGCGCGGGCATCGGCGTCACCGCCCACCTGATGAAGGTCTACACGCTGACCGGCGTCCTGGCCGGGCTCGCCGGGTTCCTGTCCCTGGCCTACTACAACTCGACCACCATCACCGGGCACACCAGCGACAACCTCAACGCCATCGCGGCGACGGTGATGGGCGGGACGAGCCTCTTCGGCGGCGTCGGCTCGGTGCTCGGCACCGTGATCGGCGTGTTCATCCCGGCGGTCCTGAAGAAGGGCTTCAACATCACCGGCGTCCCGGACTTCTGGCAGATGATCGCGGTCGGCGCGGTGCTGATCGCGGCCGTCTGGTTCGACCAGCGACGACGTCGTCAACGCAACTCCCGCTGAGTTCCCCCGAGTACAAAGAGGTGCTTCCGATGAACTTGACCAAGACGCTCGTCGCGGCCGGGGCGCTGGCGTCCGCCGCCGCGCTGCTCACCGCGTGCGGTTCCGGCACGGTGGGCGACACCGGCGGGGGCAGCAGCCAGGCCAACTCGGCCAACGCCAAGAAGCTGGCACTGATCCCGGGCGTGCAGGCCGAGCCGTTCTACATCTCACTGCAGTGCGGCGCGCAGGCCGAGGCCAAGAAGCTCGGCTACGAGCTGACCACGCAGGCGCCCCAGAAGTTCGACGCGCCACTGCAGACCCAGCTCGTCAACGCGCTCGGCGCGAACCCGCCGGCCGCGCTGCTCATCGCGCCGACCGACGACACGGCGATGCTCGCGCCGATCCAGCAGGTCAAGGCGCGCGGCACGAAGATCGTCGAAGTCGACACCTCGCTCAAGGACACGAGTGTCGCGGAGTCGTCCGTCTCGTCGGACAACGCCGCGGGCGGCAAGCTCGCCGCGCAGACCATGGTCAAGCTGGCCGCCGGCAAGAGCGGTTCGGTGCTGGTGCTCGACACGATCGCCGGGACGTCGACGACGGCCGCCCGCGTCAAGGGCTTCGAAGACGAACTGAAGAACACGCCGGCCCTGAAGTCCATCGGCGTCCAGTTCACCCAGAACGAGCCCGACCAGGCCGCGTCCAAGGTGACCGCGGCGCTGGCCGCCAACCCGGACCTGATCGGCGTCTTCGCGACCAACCTCAACACCGGTGAAGGCGCGGCGACCGGCCTCCGCAACTCCGGCAAGGTCGGCGCGGTCAACCTGATCGGCTTCGACGCCAGCCCGTCCGAGGTCGAGGGCCTCAAGAGCGGCCAGTACCAGGCCCTGATCGCCCAGGACCCGGCGTCGATCGGCACCCAGGGGGTCGACCAGGCCGTCGCGGCGCTCGAGGGCAAGCCGGTGACGCGGAACCTGACCGCGCAGCTGCACTCGATCACCAAGGACGACATGGACGCCAACTCTCAGTACTTCTACAAGCAGAGCTGCTGATCCCTTCCGGTCCGTCAGAGGCCCCGTGAGAGGTGTGCGCACCACTCACAGGGCCTCTGAGCTGGGCTTTCCCTCCCTGCCGGTCACCGTCGTGGGGGAACCGTTCACCGCATGACCCATTCCCCCGGACGGCCGACTTCCGTCACACTGGCTGCACATGCATCAGCACATGCATGTGTCGCCGGGAGGGGTGCGATGAACTACGAACGGCCGGCTGTGCACCGGACAATCTTCGCGGTGGACGTGGAGGGGTACGGCGACCCGCGCCGGACCACGCCGCACCGCTTGGCCCTGCGCGAGGGCCTCTACCGGGCGCTGCGCCGGGCCTTCGACGACGCCGGTGTCCCGTGGGCGGGCTGCCGGACCGAGGACTGCGGCGACGGCGTCTTCGTCCTGGCCCCGCCGGAGATCCCCAAGGGGCCGTTCGTCGAGTACCTGCCCAACGCGCTCGCCGTGGCGCTGCACCGCCACAACCGGACCCACCACGCCGAGGCGCGGATCAGGCTCCGGATGGCGCTGCACGCGGGCGAGGTCGCCTACGACGACAACGGCGTTACGGCGCCGGCGATCAACCACTCGTTCCGGCTACTGGAGGCGCCTCCCCTGAAGAAGGCCCTCCGGACGTCGCGCGGGGTGCTCGCGCTGATCACGTCGGCCTGGTTCTACGAGGAGGTCGTCCGGCACAGCGACGACCTCGACCCGACGACGTTCCGGCCGGTGCGGGTGGCGGTGAAGGAGACCCGCACGACGGGCTGGATCTCGCTGCCGGACCGGCCCTTCCCGAGCCGCCTGGCCGAGGTGCCGGCCCCCGCGAGCGGCGAATACAGCACGTGGCGGCGCTTCCGGCGGCACGCCAAGGTGCTCGCCGACCAGGACGAGAGCCTCTAGCCCGCGGACGGCACCGTAGGATCTACTGCCCTGGACACCGTCGCCGAGGGGAGGCCCGATGACCGTGCTGCGCCTGGGGGCGGCGTCGCGCGCCGACCCGCTGCCGGTGCTCGCCGCGGCCCGCCGGATCACCGACGACCTGCGCGACGGCCTCTCCGGCACCCGCGCCCGCCGCGCCGCGCACGGGCTGCGGCGGCTGTTCGGCTTCCCCGGCGTCGGCCTCACCGACCTGTCCGGCGTGCTGCTCTGGTCGGGCCGTCCCGGGCCGGACGACGTCGTCGCGACGGTGCTGGACGGCGTCCTGCACAGCGAGGAACCGGGCTCCGCCGACGACGTCCTGGTGCTGCCGCTGCACGCCCACGACGAGCTGGCCGGGGCGCTGCTGGTCGTCGGCGACGTCCGGGACTCCGTCGCCGGCCAAGCCGCGGACCTGGTCATCCGGGCGCTGGAACGCGGCCGGCTCGAAGCGTCCGCGGAACAGGCCGCCCAGGCCGAACTGCGCGCGCTGCGGGCCGAGATGTCGCCGCACTTCGTGTACAACGCGCTGACCGTCATCGCGTCGCTGGTGCGCTCGGACCCCGACCGCGCGCGGGACCTGATGCTCGACTTCGCCGACTACACGCGCTACAGCCTGGCCCGGCACGGCGAGTACACCGTCGTCGCCGAGGAGTTCCGCGCGATCGAGACGTACCTGGCGCTGCAGCGGGCGGTGCTGGGCGAACGGCTGCGCGTCCAGGTGCGGGTCGCGCCGGAGATCCTCGCCGTCGCCGTCCCGTACCTCGTGCTGGAACCGTTGGTGGAGAACGCGATCCGGCACGGCATCGAGCCGCGCCCGGAGGCCGGGCTGGTCCAGGTGCACGGGCAGGCGGAAGGGAACGACTGCGTGATCTTCGTCGAGGACGACGGGGTCGGCATGGATCCGAAGCGGGCCGCGGACCTGCTCGCCGGGCGCGTCGGCGAGGACGATGCGGCCGGTCTTGGACTGGCCAATGTGGACAGACGCCTGCGGGACGTCTACGGCGCCTGGTACGGCCTCACCGTGGAAACCGAGGTCGGGGCGGGCACCCGGGTGATCGTCCGGGTGCCGCTGTTCCAGCCGGGGGTGCTGCCGTGACGGGCCTGCGCGTGCTCGCCGTCGACGACCTGCCGCCCGCGTTGGACGAACTCTGCCGGATGCTGCGCGAAGCGCCCGAAGTCGGCGAAGTCGTCGGCGCGAGTGACGCGCTGAAGGCGTTGAAGCTACTTCAGGCCGACCGGTTCGACGCGGTGTTCCTCGACATCTCGATGCCCGGTCTCGACGGGCTCGAACTGGCGTCGCTGCTGGCGAAGCTGAGCGAGCCGCCGGTGATCGTGTTCGTCACGGCGCACGACGGCCACGCCGTCACCGCGTACGGCATCGGCGCGGTCGACTACCTGCTCAAGCCGGTCCGCGCCGAACGCCTCGCCGCCGCGCTGGCGAAGGTCGGCCGGATGGCGACGCCGTCCTCGCGCTCGACGCCGGACGCGATGGCCGCGCTGCCGGTCGAGTCCGGCGGCCGCACCCGCTACGTCCGCCGTGATGACGTCCTGTTCGTCGAGGCGCACGGCGACTACGTCCGGCTGCACACGCGCGGCGGCGTGCACCTGGTGCGGATGCCGATCTCGCGGCTCGAGGAGTACTGGGAGGGCACCGGGTTCAGCCGGGTGCACCGCGGGTTCCTGCTCGCCGTCGGCGCGGTGCTGGAGCTGCGCAGCGACAGCGCGGGCGGGCTGCTCGCGCACACCGAGGCGGGCGACGTCCCGGTCAGCCGGCGCCACGCCCGCGACCTGCGGGACAGGCTGCTCGAAGCCGCCCAGCGCGGCCGGCTCGGGCCGGGCGCGCGATGAGCAGGATCCGGCGGGTCGCCGTCACCAGCCCGCAGACGCGCCTCGCCCACGCCCGCCGTCGCTCACGCGGCCGCTGGCGGGTCCCGCGCCTGCCACCGGCGGAGACCCAGCGCGCCACGGCGCTGTACCGCGCGCAACGCCGGCACGGCCTGCCCGCGCTGGTGCTGATGTTCGCGCTGCTGCTGGGCCTGCCGGGCGTGTTCGCGATCTTCCCCGGCCTCGACTCGGTGCGGTTGCTGGGGATCCCGCTGTCCTGGCTGATGATCGCGGTCCTGCCGTACCCGTCGATGGCGCTGCTGGCGCGCTGGCAGTTGCGCCGCGCCGAGCGCATCGAGGACGAGTAGTGGGCGTCGCGCTCGCCGTCGCGCCGGTCGTGCTCATGACGCTGCTGATCGGCGTCCGCGGGGTCGCCGCGATGCGCACGACGTCGGACTTCCTGGTGGCGTCCCGGCGGATCTCGCCGCTGGTCAACTCGGCCGCGGTGTCGGGTGAGTACCTGTCGGCGGCGTCGTTCCTCGGCGTCGCGGGGCTCGTCGTCAAGGACGGCATCGGCGCGCTCTGGTACCCGGTCGGCTTCACCGCCGGCTACATCGCGATGCTCGTGCTGGTCGCCGCGCCGATGCGGCGCTCGGGCGCGCTGACCGTGCCCGACTTCGCCGAAGCCCGGCTCAACTCCCCCGCCCTGCGCCGTCTCGCCGCGGTCGTGGTGCTGGTGATCGGCACGATCTACGTCGTCCCGCAGTTCCGCACCGCGGGTCTCGTGCTGACGGCGGTCGGCGGCACGCCGTACTGGGTCGGCGTCGTGCTGGCCGGCGCCGCGGTCAGCGTCACGCTCGCACTGGGCGGGATGCGCGCGGCGACGTACGTGCAGGCGTTCCAGTTCGTCCTCAAGCTGCTGCTGTTCCTGATCCCGGCGATCTGGCTGGTGCTGCAGGCGGGCGCGGTGAACCGGGCCGACGCGCTGAACCCCGTCGAGTTCACCCACTTCACCCGCGAGACGCCGGTGAAGTTCGAAGTCGACGTCACCATGGTGATCCGTGAACCGACCGCCGTCGAGCGCAACGGCCTCGCGGAAACCTTGCCGCCAGGCGAGTTCACCGCGCACAGCCAGGACGTCGTCGTGTTCGGCGAAGGCACGGCGGTGCCCGCGGTCCGCGGCGGCGCGCCGCTGGGTGGTCCGGACTGGCGGCGCCCGCTGCTCGACCTCGGCGACCAGGGCTACCCGCTGCTGGGCACGTGGTCCGTGCTCATCGCGACCATGCTCGGCACGATGGGCCTGCCGCACGTGCTCATGCGCTTCCACACCAGCCCGGACGGCCGCGCCGCGCGCCGCACCGCCGCGATCACCGTGGCCCTGCTGGGGATCTTCTACCTCTTCCCCGGCATCTACGGCGTCCTCGGCCGCGTCCTGGTCCCCGGGCTCTACCTCTCCGGCGCGACCGACACCGTCGTCGTCGCGCTGCCGTACCAAGTGGACAGTGGCTGGGCCGGCGGGTTCTTCACGGCGTTGCTGACCGCGGGCGCGTTCGCCGCGTTCCTGGCGACGTCGCTCGGGCTGCTGCTGGTGATGTCCGGGGCGCTCGCCCACGACCTGGTGCCGGGCGGGCTGCGCCGGCTGCGGTTCGCCGTGTTCGGCGTCGCCGGCGTGATGGTGCTGCTGGCCCTGCGCTCGGCCGAGCTGGACGCCGGGGTGCTCGTCACGTGGGGCTTCACCGTCGCCGCGTCGACGTTCTGCCCGCTGCTCGTGCTCGGCATCTGGTGGCCGCGGCTGACGGCGGCGGGCGGCATCGCCGGGGTGCTGACCGGGCTGCTCGCGTCGTCCGGCTCGATCCTGTTCGCCCTCGCCGGCCCGCAGCTGCACGGCTGGGTGGCGATCCTGGTCCAGCAACCGGCACCCTGGTCGGTACCGCTGGCGTTCGGCGTAATGGCGTTGGTCTCCCTGCGCGGCCGGCCCCCGCTTTGGGCGACGTCGGCGATGCTCCGCCTCCACCTGGACGAACCCCGTTCGGCCAGGCCGCGCGACCGTTCGTCAACCGTTCGTCGTCTCGCGAGGCTGTTGAGCCGCTGATTCTTCACGCGGCCCTTACTCCTCCCTACGGTGACGCGGACCACATTCCGCAACGCCGCGAGGAGAACCATGAGCACGACGGAACCCGGCGGACCCCCGGACACGGCCGACGCCATCTGGGAACGCGCGCACGAAAGCACCGAGTTCCGGGAGCTGCGCAGCCGCCTGCGCCGGTTCGTCTTCCCGATGGCGGCGTTGTTCCTGCTCTGGTACCTGCTCTACGTCCTGCTCGCCGACTACGCGCACGGCTTCATGAGCACGAAGGTCTTCGGCAACGTCAACATCGGCCTGATCTTCGGTCTCCTGCAGTTCGTCTCGACGTTCGTGATCACCGGGCTCTACGTCCGCTACGCGAACCGCCGTCTCGACCCGATCGCGCAGAAGATCCGCGAGGACATCGAAGCCGACAGCACGAAGGGGGAGCAGGCGTGATCACCACCATCGCCGCGGGAGTCGAAGGCAGCAACCCGCTCCTCAACATCAGCATCTTCGGTGTGTTCGTGATCATCACGCTGGTGATCGTGTTCCGGGCCAGCCGCAACAGCAAGACGGCGTCGGACTACTACGCCGCCGGCCGCGCGTTCACCGGCCCGCAGAACGGCATCGCGATCTCGGGCGACTACCTGTCCGCGGCGTCGTTCCTCGGCATCGCGGGCGCGATCGCCATCTACGGCTACGACGGCTTCCTCTACTCCATCGGCTTCCTCGTGGCCTGGCTGGTCGCGCTGCTGCTGGTGGCGGAACTGCTGCGCAACACCGGCAAGTTCACGATGGGCGACGTCCTGGCGTTCCGGATGAAGCAGCGGCCGGTCCGGGCGGCGGCGGCGACGTCGACGCTGGTCGTGTCGTTCTTCTACCTGCTGGCCCAGATGGCCGGCGCGGGCGGCCTGGTCGCGCTGCTGCTGGGCATCGAGGGCAAGACCGGCCAGTCGCTGGTCATCGTCATCGTCGGCGTGATCATGATCGCCTACGTGCTCATCGGCGGCATGAAGGGCACCACCTGGGTGCAGATCATCAAGGCCGCGCTGCTGATCGTCGGCGCGCTCGTGATGACGCTGTGGGTGCTCGGGAAGTACGGCTTCAACTTCTCCTCGCTGCTGCAGGGCGCGGTCGACAAGGCGGGCAAGACGGGTGAAGCGCTGCTCGGCCCGGGCAAGCAGTACGGCGCCACCGGAACGTCCAAACTGGACTTCTTCTCCCTCGGCATCGCGCTGGTGCTGGGCACCGCGGGCCTGCCGCACGTGCTGATGCGCTTCTACACCGTGCCGACCGCCCGCGACGCGCGTCGCTCGGTGGTCTGGGCGATCGTGCTGATCGGCGTGTTCTACCTGTTCACACTGGTGCTGGGCTACGGCGCGGGTGCGCTGGTCGGCCCGGACAAGATCAAGGCCGCCCCCGGCGGCGCGAACTCGGCCGCACCGCTGCTCGCGCTCGAACTGGGCGGGCCGGTCCTGCTGGGCCTGATCGCGGCGGTCGCGTTCGCCACGATCCTCGCGGTGGTGGCGGGCCTGACGATCACGGCGTCGGCCTCCTTTGCGCACGACGTCTACGCCAGCGTCATCAAGAAGGGCAAGGCGACGCCGGGTTCGGAGGTGCGCGTCGCCCGGATCACCGCGCTGGTGATCGGCGCGGTCGCGATCCTCGGCGGCATCCTGGCCAACGGGCAGAACGTGGCGTTCCTGGTCGCGCTGGCGTTCGCGGTGGCGGCGTCGGCGAACCTGCCGACGATCCTCTACTCGCTGTTCTGGAAGAAGTTCAACACCCAGGGCGCGCTGTGGTCGATCTACGGCGGCCTGGCCATCACGATCATCCTGATCGTGTTCTCCCCCGCCGTCTCCGGGAAGCCGGTGGACGCCAAGACGGGCAAGAGCGCGTCGATGATCCAGGGCGTCGACTTCCACTGGTTCCCGCTCGACAACCCGGGCCTCGTCTCGATCCCGATCGCGTTCTTCCTCGGCTGGCTGGGCACAGTCCTGTCGAAGGAGCACAACGCGAAGAAGTACGCCGAGATGGAGGTCCGCTCCCTCACCGGCGCGGGCGCCGAGAAGGCCGTCTCCCACTAGCGGCCGCCCGACACCGAAGGCCGCCGCGAGGGTGTTCCCGATCCCCTCGCGGCGGCCTTCGGCCATTCCCCGGTCAGTACGGCAGGGTGCCCCCGGCGACCTCGGCCAGCGTGTCGGCCAGGAACTTCCGGGTGCGGCCCCACAGGCCGCCGCCCAGCGAAATCCGTGCCACGCCCAGCTCGGCCAGGCCGGCGATCCCCGGGCTGCCCGGCCACGCGGGCGCGTTGACCGCGCCGCCGACGCCTCGCACGAACTCCGCGAGCACGTCCGGCGTCTGCAGGTGGATCGGGTAGACGCAGTCGGCGCCGGCCGCGAAGTAGGCTTTCGCCCGGGCGACGTTGCCGGCCAGCACGTCACGGGGGTCGCTCGCGCCGCGGAAGGCGTCGACGCGGGCGTTGATCACCAGGGCGTCACCGGCCGCTTCGCGCAGGGCGGCGATCCGGTCGGCCTGCACGGCGACCGGCCGGACCTGCCCGGTGGCGCTGTCGGTGTCCTCGAAGTTGAGGCCGACGGCGCCGATGTCCAGGAGCCGGCCGGCCAGTTCGGCGCCGGACAGGCCGTAGCCGGACTCGGCGTCCACCGTGACGGGCACGCCGACGGCCTTCACGATCCGCGCGGCGGCCGCGAACATCTCGTCGACCGGGGCCTGCTCCCCGTCCGGGAACCCGAGAGCGGCCGCGACGGCGACCGAGCTGGTCGCGATCACGGGGAATCCCGCGGCCTCGACGGCCTTCGCGGTGTCGGCGTCCCAGGCGTTCGGCAGGACGAGCGGCGTGCCCGGGACGTGCAGGGCCTTGAGCGCGGCGGCGCTCACGCGTCGCGCTTCGGCAGCGGCGTGTGGCTGGTGACGGCCATCCGGTTCCAGCTGTTGATCGCGATGACCTCCCACGCGATGGCGCGGTACTGGTCTTCGGTGAACACCTTCGCCGCGGCTTCGTAGACGTCGTCGGGGACGCTCTGGGTCGCGGCCAGCTTCGTCATCGCCTCGGTGAGGGCGAGGGCGGCCTGCTCCTGCTCGGTGAACAGGGTCGTCTCGCGCCAGCCGTCGAGCACGAACAGCCGCCGCGGCGACTCACCCGCCTCGAGCGCGTCACGGCTGTGCATGTCGAGGCAGAACGCGCAGCCGTTGAGCTGCGAGGCGCGCATCTTCACCAGTTCCAGCAGCTTGTGGTCGACCCCCGCGTTCGCGGCGGCCTTCTCCACCTCGGCCTGCACGTTCGCCATCGCCTTGTAGATCCCGGGCGCGTGCCCGAGTCCGATTCGCTTCGTCATGGTTTCACGCTAGCCCGAACTGGCCCACGAGTATGGTCCAGTCGCATGGCAGATTCGTGGACCAGTTCCGGCCTCGACGTCCACCTCGGCTGGCAGCCGGAAACCGGCCGCACCGGCCTGGCCGCGGCGATCCGGGCAGCGATCCGCGAGGGCCGCTGGCAGCCAGGCGCAACTGTGCCGTCGACCCGGGCGCTGGCCCAGGACCTGGGCATCGCCCGCGGCACGGTCACCCGCGTCTACGCCGACCTCGCCGCCGAGGGCTACCTGCACACGGCCCAGGGCGCCCCGACCCGCGTCGCGACGGCGGGCGCGCTCCCCCAGTCCGCGCCCCGGCCGGCGCCCCGCGACCCGGCCCCGCGCTGGGACCTGCGGCCGGGCCGCCCGGACCTGACGGCGTTCCCCCGCCAGGCCTGGATCACCGCGACCCGCCGAGCCCTGCTGCGCACCCCGGCGGCGGCGTTCGGCTACGAGTCGGAACTGGGCGCCCCGGAGCTGCGCGACACGCTCGCCGCGTACCTGGCCCGTAGCCGCGGGGTGGTCGCGGACCCGGCCCGGATCGTCGTGTGCCACGGCTATTCCCACGCGATCGCCGTCCTGGCCCGGGCCCTCGCGGATCTCGGCATCACCGAGATGGCCTTCGAAAACCCGTCCCTGCGCATGTACCGGGACATCGCGGCAGCGCAAGGCCAGCGAATCGTCGGCATCGACGTCGACGAACACGGCATCGACGTGTCCGCAGTGGACAGTCCCGCGGTGGTCGTCACGGCAGCACACCAGTACCCCACCGGCGTGACATTGGCCCCCCACCGCCGCACCCAGCTGACCCGCTCGGGCGCCCTGATCCTGGAAGACGACTACGACGGCGAGTTCCGCTTCGACCACCAGCAGGTCGGTGCCCTGCAGGCCCTGGCACCGGAACGGGTCGTCTACGCAGGCACAGCAAGCAAAACCCTGGCCCCCGCACTCCGCCTGGCCTGGCTGGTCCTGCCACGTTCCCTGGTAGAGCCAGTCCACGCGGCCCTATCGGACAGCGGCTCCCGCCCGGCCATCCTGAACCAGCTGGCCCTGGCGGAGCTGATCGACTCGGGCGCCTACGACCAGCACATCCGCCGCAGCCGAGCGGAGTACCGAGCCCGCCGCACCCACCTCCTGGCGGCCCTACCGGACTCAGTACGCCCCCACGGCATAGCGGCAGGCCTCCACCTCCTGCTGATGCTCCCTTCCGACGGCCCCACAGAAACAGAAGCCATGGCAGCCTGCCGCCGCCGAGCAATCGGCATAGAAGGCCTGGGCACCTACTGGATGACCCCAAACCGCCCAGGGGGCCTGATAGTCGGCTACGCAGCACCCCCCAAACACGCCTTCAAAGGAGCAATCCAAACCCTCGTAGAAGCCCTATGGGAAATCAACACCTAACCCCACCCACCAGCCACCCCAGCCTCCCACCACACCCCCGCGCCTCACCTCCCAGCCACGGACCAGCCCCTCCAGACACGCGACCCGACCCTCTGGGCACCCGACCCGACCCTCCAAGCACGCGAACCGACCCTCTGGGCACGCAAGCCGATTCCCCAAGCACGCGAGTCGATCCTCCAATCACGCGTGATGCCTCTCCAATCACACGAGATGCCCGTTCAATCACATGAGATGCCTCGCTGATCACGCGAATCCCGCCGCCAATCACGCGAGTCCCGCCTCTGATCACACGAGTTCCGGCCCCAATCGCACGAGCCCCGGCCCAGCCATCCCCGGCTCCGGCCCGGCCACCCCGGTCCCGGCCTCAACGACACGAGTTCCGGCCCCAACCACGCCAGTCACGGGCCCAATCACACGACTTCCGGGCCCAACCACGCCAACACCGCTCAGCCACCCGAGCTTCTAGCCCTAGCCAGCCGAATCTCGAACCCAACCACACCAGTTGCGGACCCGATCACGCCAAACCGCCTAAGCCGCGCGAGTTTCAGGCCCCAACCGCGTGAGTTCCGGCTTCAGTCACGCGAGTTCCGGGCTCAATCACGCGAGTTCCGGATCCAACCGCGCGGGTTACGAACCCAATCACGCCAGACCCGAGTCAGCCACCGGGTTCTGGACCCCAGTCACCCGAATCCCGGCCCCAATCACGCCAGTCCCGCTTCCAATCACGTGAGTTCCGGCCCCAACCACGCCAGGCCAACCGCGCCAGCCTCACCCTCAATCACGCAAGCCCGCACCGAGCCCGCGGGCCACCCCGTCGAGGCGGCCCGCGGTACCCGTCAGAACCAGCAGTCGGGCCGCACGCGCAGCAGTTCCGTCTTCAGCACCGGCGTCCCGTCGACCGGCGCCGGGTCGTCCGCGGTCGGCTGAATACCGCCGGCGGCGACCTTGTCCAGCGTCCGCAAGCCCGCGGCGCCGACCGTGCCGAACACCGTGTAATCCGGCCGCAGCGCGGAATCGCCGTACACGACGAAGAACTGCGAGCCGTTCGTCGCCGGGCCCGCGTTGGCCATCGCCAGCAACCCCCGCGCGTAAACCCGGCGCGCACCGGTCGGGTCGGTCGGGGCCGGCGGCAGGTCCACCGGCAGCTCGTCCTTGTACTTGTAACCCGGCCCGCCCTCGCCGGTCGCGGTCGGGTCGCCGCACTGCAGGACCTTCAGCGTCGGGTACGACGTCAGCCGGTGGCACACCGTGCGGTCGTAGAACCGGTGCTGCGCCAGGTGCAGGAAGCTCTGCACCGTGCACGGCGCCTTCGCGCGGTCGAGCCGCAGCGGGAGCGCGCCCTGGCTGGTCGGGACCGCGACGTCGACCTTGCCGCGGTCCGGGGTGTGCCGCGGGTCGGGTGGCAGCGGCACCGGCCGGGACGCCGGCTCGTCCGGCGTCTCGGTGTACTGGCAGGGGCCGTGTGTTCTCTTCGGCGGTGGCGCGGTGTCGTCCGCGACGGCGACGCCGCTCCCGGCCGCGAACAACGCGCCGACCGCCAGCGCGGTGACCAGTGCTTTCTTCATCCTGCACGCCCTCCCAGTGATCGCCCGGTTCCGGAGCGTCCCGCAGTCTAGGGCCCGGCACCGACAAGAAGAACCGGCAAAAGTCGCCCATGTCATCCACTCGGGTGAACCGCGGCGCCGAACCCCGGAAATTGTCGGACCCCCGGAGCACGATCTCGATCACGCGGCAAAGCGCCGCCCGGCGAAGGGGGAAGTCATGACGGTCCACGTGGTCAACCGGCGAAGAACCACCGTGGCGGCAAGCCATCCCGGCGCGCTGATCGCGGACGTGACGTCGCGCGGACCGGAGCCGTGGGTGCGGTTCAGCCCGTTCTACCCGCACGGCGGGATCCCGGTTCCGTACTCACCGGGCGTCGAGAGCGCGTCGGTCGAAGGGATCTGGCAGGCGCTGAAAGTCTTCCGCGGCACCGGAATCGACGTCGGAAAGCTGGGCGTGACGTCGATGAAGGGCCTTAAGCGCACGGTCCGCAAACACGGCGAGGTGGTGGGTCACCGCACCGGCATCGAAGGCTCGGAGCTGCTGGCGTACGAACAGGCCCGGAGGCAGATCTACCTGCCGTCCTACCGCTGGGTCCTGGAGAACAGGCTGGCCGACCTGATCGGCGAACTTCGCGACGCGAGCACGGAGCGGGACATCGTGCTGCTGGACTACACGACGAACGGCGAGGTCGAGAACCTGTCGAAACCGTTGTCCCACGCGGCATTGCTGAGATCGCACCTGACCGGGGAGTGGCCGTGGGCGCTCTGATCCTCCGGCTCATCAGCCGCGTAGTGCGCCGCTTGCGTCCGACCACGGAACTCGCACTAGGTTCGCAGGTCCGCGATCAGCGCGTCCGCAGCGGCAAAGGGGTCCAGCTCCCGGGCGACGACCCGTTCGGCCACACCGGCCAGCCGGCCGCCACCACGCAGGTCGGTCAGCTCGGCCCGCAACCGCCGGAGCGCGATGGCCTCCACCTCGTCGCGGGCCCGCGCCACCCGGCGGCGGCCCAGCTCGTCGTTCGCGACCAGCCAGTCGTGGTGCTCGGCCAGCGCCCGGACGACGTCGTCGACGCCCTCGCCCTTGGCCGCGACCGTCCGGACGATCGGCTGGCGCCAGCTCGGCCCGCGGATCTCCCGGCGCGCCAGCGAGATCATCTGCTTGAGGTCGTGCACCGTGGCCTCCGCGCCGTCGCGGTCGGCCTTGTTGACGACGAAGACGTCGGCGATCTCCAGCACCCCGGCCTTGGCGGCCTGGATCCCGTCGCCCATGCCCGGCGCGAGCAGCACCACGGTGGTGTCGGCGAGCTTCACGACGTCCACTTCGGACTGTCCGACCCCGACGGTCTCGATCAGCACCACGTCGAAACCGGCGGCGTCGAGCACGCGCACGGCCTGCGGGGTGGCCCACGAGAGCCCGCCGAGGTGCCCGCGGGTGGCCATCGAGCGGATGAACACGCCGGGATCGGTGGCGTGCTCGGTCATCCGGATCCGGTCGCCGAGCAGCGCCCCACCGGAAAACGGCGAAGACGGGTCGATCGCGAGCACGC
This sequence comes from Amycolatopsis sp. WQ 127309, assembly GCF_023023025.1. Lineage (NCBI taxonomy): Bacteria > Bacillati > Actinomycetota > Actinomycetes > Pseudonocardiales > Pseudonocardiaceae > Amycolatopsis > Amycolatopsis sp. WQ 127309. The sequence continues at coordinate 4,340,899 of NZ_CP095481.1, read as the reverse complement.
CGACCCGCTTACCCTCCGCGCGCAACGCCGTCAGCAAGGCCGACGTCGAAGTCGACTTGCCGACGCCGGGTGGGCCGGTGAGCCCGACGATCCGGGCTCGCCCGGTGTGCGGCGTCAGCGCTCGCGCGATCTCCGCGACACGCGGGTGGGCGTCCTCGACGAGCGAAAGCAGCCGCGCGACGGCACGGGGCTGCCCGTCCCGCGCGCGGCCGACCAGATCGTCGAGGTCGAGTGCGCCGGCCACTTACGCGGACGGCACCCGCAGCAGCAGGGCGTCACCCTGGCCACCGCCACCGCACAGCGCGGCGGCACCGAGGCCACCACCGCGGCGGCGCAGCTCGTGGATCAGGTGCACGGCCAGCCGCGCCCCGGACGCCCCGATCGGGTGGCCGAGCGCGATGGCACCACCGTTGACGTTGACCTTCTCCGGGTCGATGCCGAGCTTGTCGGTCGACACCAGGCCGACGGCGGCGAACGCCTCGTTGATCTCGATCAGGTCGAGCGCGTCGGCGGTGAGCTTCTCCTTCGCCAGCGCGGCGAGGATGGCGTTCGACGGCTGCTCGTGCAGGCTCGCGTCCGGACCGGCGACGACCCCGTGCGCACCGATTTCGGCGATCGCCGTGAGGCCCAGCTCCTCGGCCTTGGCCTTGCTGGCCACGACCACCGCGGCGGCGCCGTCGGAGATTTGCGAGGCCGAGCCCGCAGTGATGGTGCCGTCGGCGGCGAAGGCGGGGCGCAGCTTCGCGAGGCCTTCGGCGGTGGTGTCGGCGCGGACGCCTTCGTCGGTGTCGAAGACGACCGGGTCACCCTTGCGCTGCGGGATGGAGACCGGCGCGATCTCGTCGGCGAAGTAGCCGTTCTTGATGGCTTCGGCGGCGCGCTGGTGGGAGCGCGCCGAGAACGCGTCCTGCTGCTCGCGGGTGACGCCGTAGCGGGAGTTGTACTTCTCCGTCGAGGCGCCCATGGCGACTTGGTCGAAGGCGCAGAAGAGACCGTCGTAGGCCATGTGGTCGACGAGGGTGGTGTCGCCGTACTTGAAGCCGGAGCGGGACTTGGGCAGCAGGTGCGGCGCCTGGGTCATCGACTCCTGGCCACCGGCGACGACGATGTCGAACTCGCCGGCGCGGATCAGCTGGTCGGCGAGCGCAATGGCGTCGAGGCCGGAGAGGCAGACTTTGTTGATCGTCAGCGCGGGCACGCTCATCGGGATGCCCGCGGCGACCGCGGCCTGGCGGGCCGGGATCTGGCCGGCGCCGGCGGTCAGCACCTGGCCCATGATCGTGTACTGCACCGCGTCCGAGGCGACCCCGGCGCGTTCGAGGGCCGCTTTGATCGCGACCCCGCCCAGCTGCGCCCCCGTGAGGTCCTTGAGGGACCCCAGCAGGCGCCCGATCGGTGTACGGGCGGCACCCAGGATCACGGAACCGGACACGGCGTCCTCCAAGCTTCGGCGCATGGGCAGTTCGCTCGACCATACCCGGGGGGTGGGCTTCTTGATGGAGCCAGTGTGAGGCGGGGCACGCGACGATTCCGGCTCGACGCCGTGCCGCGGCCGCCTATCCTGCCTCCATGAATGACGCCCTGCGGCCGTTCGTGACGGCCATCGACCACGTCGGCATCGCGGTCCCGGACCTGGACGCGGCCATCGAGTTCCACCGCGCGCACTTCGGCCTCGAAGTGGCGCACGAGGAGGTGAACGAGGAGCAGGGAGTGCGTGAGGCGATGCTGCGCGCGCCCGGCACCGCGGGCACAGAGACGCAGATCCAGCTGCTGGCCCCGCTGCGCGACGACTCGGCGATCGGCAAGTTCCTGGCGAAGAGCGGGCCGGGATTGCAGCAGCTGGCGTACCGCGTGTCCGATGTGGACGCAGCGGCGGCGGCCTTGCGCGATCAGGGCCTGCGCCTGCTGTACGCGGAGGCGAAGCGCGGCACGTCCAACAGCCGGGTGAACTTCGTCCACCCGAAGGACGCGGGCGGCGTCCTCGTGGAGCTGGTGGAGCCGGCCAAGGACGGCTCCGCACACTAGCGCCGACGCGGAACCCCGCCCGGCACAACAGTCCGGCGCGAAACCGCGCGCACGACACGACGGGGGCGGGGCGGGGCGGGGCGGGGCGGGGCGGGGCGGGGCGGGGCGGGGCGGGGCGGGGAAAGCCTGACTCACATCGCCGGCCGCGCGCCACCGGGCAGCCAGCCGGTGCAGCACGCGGAGCCTGCGGTTCGATCGGCGCCGCAAGGCGCCGGCCGGCCGGCGCCCACTGGGCCCCACGCGCCAAGCCCGCTGATTCCGGCGGCCCACTCCGCCCGGTTGTGTCGTGCGCTCGGTCTCGCGCCGGACTTGGTGTGCCGCGCGGCCCACTCCGGGCGCCCTGCTTGTCCGAGCGGTACGCCTCGAGTGCGTTCTGGGGCCAGCGCAGGTCGGGCGGCGCAGGTCGGGCCCGTCTCGACTCCGCTAGGCAGGCGCGACCTCGGCGGGCGCAGCCTCGGCGGACGTGGCGCCGGGCGATGCGGCCTTGGCGGCGAGCGACTCCGCGATGAAGGTGAGCTCGCCGTCGAACTCGGCGGGGAGGTCGTCCTCGGAGTGACGGGCCGTCGCGTGCCGGTGGCTGACCGCGCGGGCGAGGAGGCCCGACGCGCGGTCGACGTCGGCGTTCGACAAGTGCCCGCCGGTGGCCGCCAGGATCACCGAACGGACCTGGCGCACCAGGACCTGGAAGCGCGCGTGGAGGGCCTCGCGGACTACGTGGTGGGTGTCGGCCTCGCGCCACAGCAGGTGCGAGAGCCCGAGTGAGCGGCTGAAGCGGTGGTCCAGCTCACGGACGAGCCGGCGCAGGCTGCCCGCGAGGTCGCCGGGGACGACGACCGCGGCCGGTTCGATGCGCTCGTCGGGCAGCCGCTCGACGAGCGCGGTGAGCAGGTCGGCCTTGTGCCGGAAGTAGTAGTGCACCAGGCCCTTCGGCACGCCGGCCCGCTCCGCGATGCGGGAGGTCGGGGTGGCGTCGAAGCCGGACTCGGCGAAGAGCGCCTCGGCGGCGCAGAGGATGCGCTCTTTCGTCGAATCCTCGGTCATTCCGGTGCCTCCTGGTCGTTCGGTGCCGGTCGTTCGGGGCCGACCCCGCAAGGTGAGCGGTCTGCGCCGGGCGCCCTGTGCGGGACGGCCGGCGCAGACCGCTCAGTGTCGACGACTCAGTGCGACCGCTCAACTGCCAGTCGGTCAGCGTCGGCCCCTCGGGCACCGGCCACTCACTGCCGGCCGCTGAGTGCCGACGGCTCAAGCTCCGACTGTTCACCTGCCAGCCGCCGGTACTGGCCGATCAGGGCCGACCACTCACGTGTCAGCACTCAAGCGCTAGCCACTCACCTGTCTCGACCGGTCAAGCACCGGCCGCTCAGGCACCGGTTACTCGCGCGTCGACCGCTGGGTGCCAACCAATCACGTGCCGACCGCCGGGTGCCAGCCGCTCAAGCGCCAGTCAGTCAAGCGCCAGTCAGTCAAGCGCCAGTCAGTCAAGCGCCAGTCAGTCAAGCGCCCGCCGCCCAAGCACCGGCCACTCACCCGCCGGCCGCCAAGTACCGACGGCCCCCCACGCCGACTGCTCACCTGTCGGCCGCGGGGTACCAGCCGCTCAGGCACCGGCTACGGCCGCTGGGCGCCGACCGCTGGTGCCAGCTGGTCAGTGTTGGCTCGCTGTGCGGTGCGCCGCGGTCGCGACCGCGGCGCGCCGGCGATGACCGTCAGCACTCCGGCGATCCAGGACGTCCAGGACGCGCCGTCCAACCCGGTATAGCCCAGTACCCACGGTGCGATGAAGAACAGCACGCCGAGGGCTGTCTGGATGCCTTCGCCGTAGACCGCGCCGGGCACCGCTAGCGAGGCCAGGCCGTCCAGGGCGATCAGCGATCCCGAGACGAGCATCGTCCACATCGCGGTCGTGTCCGTGCTCAGCCAAAGGGGTGAAAGAGCGGCTACGGCCCCGATGACGACCTCGGCCCAGTCGTGGGGCCGGGTCTGTGCGCGCGTGGAGACTTCACTCGTTCGTGCTCACCTCCGTCGGTGATCCTGCTGGTCGGGTGGGGTGTTCCCTGCTTTGATCAGGTGCTTTGACTGGCCAGCCGGTCAAGACTGCTCCGTCACAGTTCGAGGTGAATTCGTGCTGCTCGTCTCGTACAGTTGTGGACGCGAGTTACCGGCGAGTAATTTCTGCCGCCAACGCCGTTGACCCCGGAGGAATCAATGACGCAGCTCGGCGAGATCCAGCAGGCCATCCTGAACGGCGAGTCGGCCGCGGTCGGCTCGTTGCCCGTGCCGGAGAGCTATCGAGGGGTGACCGTCCACGCGGACGAGGTCGACATGTTCGACGGCCTCGAGAGCCGGGACAAGGATCCGCGCAAGTCGCTGCACGTCGATGACGTGCCCGTCCCGGAGCTCGGCCCCGGTGAGGCGCTGGTCGCGGTGATGGCGAGTGCGATCAACTACAACACCGTGTGGACGTCGATCTTCGAGCCGATCCCGACGTTCAAGTTCCTGAAGAAGTACGGGAAGCTCTCGCCGCTGGCGAAGCGGCATGACCTGCCCTATCACGTGGTCGGGTCGGACCTGTCCGGTGTCGTGCTGCGGACCGGGGTGGGTGTGCATACCTGGAAGCCGGGCGACGAGGTGGTCGCGCACTGCCTGAACGTGGAGCTGGAGAGCCCGGACGGGCACAACGACACGATGCTCGACACCGAGCAGCGGATCTGGGGTTTCGAGACGAACTTCGGTGGTCTGGCCGAGGTGGCGTTGGTCAAGTCGAACCAGCTGATGCCGAAGCCGGATCACCTCACCTGGGAGGAAGCCGCCTCCCCCGGGCTGGTCAACTCCACCGCCTACCGGCAGCTGGTCTCGCGCAACGGCGCGGACATGAAACAGGGTGACGTCGTCCTGATCTGGGGCGCCTCGGGTGGGCTCGGCTCCTACGCGACGCAGTACGCGCTGAACGGCGGCGCCATCCCGGTGTGTGTGGTGTCCAGCCCCGAGAAGGCCGCGATCTGCCGGAAGCTCGGCGCGGAGCTGATCATCGACCGCAGCGCCGAGGCCTACAAGTTCTGGAAGAGCGACACCGAGCAGGACCCGAAGGAGTGGCAGCGTTTCGGGGCGAAGATCCGGGAGCTGACCGGTGGTGAGGACCCGGACATCGTGTTCGAGCACCCGGGCCGGGAGACGTTCGGCGCGTCGGTCTACGCGGCGCGCAAGGGCGGGACGATCGTGACGTGCGCGTCGACCTCGGGATACATGCACCAGTACGACAACCGGTACCTGTGGATGAACTTGAAGCGGATCGTCGGCTCCCATTTCGCGAACTACCGTGAGTCGTGGGAGGCGAACCGGCTGATCGCGAAGGGTCTGATCCACCCGACGTTGTCGAAGACGTATGCGTTGGAGGAGACGGGGCAGGCCGCGCTGGACGTGCACCGCAACGCGCACCAGGGCAAGGTCGGCGTGCTCGCGCTCGCGCCGCAGGAAGGCCTCGGCGTCCGCAACGAGGAGAAGCGCGCGAAGCACCTCGAAGGGATCAACGCGTTTCGCGGGGCCTGAGCGGGAAAGGGGCCGGATCGCGGCGTCGGGATCCGCCTGGATCCGGCCCGATCCGGCAAGATCCTTTCGCCGCATCGGGCGGTACTTTCGGCGCAGGCCCCGGGTGCTCACCCTTCCGTGACCCGGCTGCGACTACGGTAGGCGCATGAGCCTTGGCGATGAACGGGAGCTTGTGCCGCTGGGAGCCGGCTTCGACGTGGCGAAGCGCGGGTACAGCCGAGCACAGGTCGACGAGCACCTCGAACGGCTGGACGCCGACCTGAAGATGCTCACCGCGGATCGGGACGCCGCCATCGCGCAGGCCGGCGACCTGGCCCGGCAGCTGGAGATCGCGCGCGGCGAGATCGCGGACCTGCGCGGGCAGGTCGACCGGCTGGCCCAGCCGCCCACCAGCGTCGAAGGCCTCTCGGAGCGGCTGCAGCGGATGCTGCGCCTGGCCCAGGACGAGTCCGCGGACACGCGGGCCCGCGCCGAAGCGGAGGCCGGCCACATCCGGGCCAAGGCCGAGACGGACGCGAGCGCCATGCGCGCCCGCTACGAGCAGCTGCTCACCGAGCTCGACCTGCGCCGCAAGGAGATGGAGGCGGAGCACCGCAAGGTGCTCGAGGACGCCCGCGCGCAGGCCACGGAGATCACCGGCAAGGCCGAGGCCGAGCGCACGAAGCTCGACACCGAGTCGTCGGACCGGCGCACGAAGGTCGAAGAGGACTTCGAGATCGCGATGGCTGCGCGCCGCAGCGAGGCGATGCGGGTGCTGGCCGAGCAGGAAGCGGCAAGCAAGGCCGAGGCCGCGCGCCGCGTCCACGAGGCGACGCAGGACGCCGCCGACATCCGCACGAAGATCCTCGACGAGGAGAAGACCGCGAAGGCCGAGATCGACCGCCGTCAGCGGGAGTCGGTCGCGGACGCGAACAAGCGCCGTCAGGACTCGCTCAACGAGGCCAACGCCCGCCTCGCCGAAGCCGCGGACGAGGCCCGGCGCCGCGTCTCGACGGCGACCGACGAGTCGAACCGGCGGATCACCCAGGCGAATGAACGCGTCGACTCGCTGCGCAAGGTCCGCGGCGGGCTGGCCGAGCAGGTGCGCGCGGCGCGGGCGGTGCTCGCCGAGGCGCACACCGTCCTCGGCGACGACGTCAAGGTGCCCGCGGAGGTCACGGCCGATCTGAAGGCGGCGGACCTGAAACCGGACCAGCCGGCGGCGGAATCAGACACCGGGAAAACCAAGCCGGTGAACGACGTCGAGGAGACCATCCGGATCCGGGCCTCGGACGTTCCGAAGCCGAAGCCGGCGGCGAAGCCCACCCCCAAGCCCACGCCGAAGCCCAGTCCGCGGCCAAGCGGAGCGCAGAAAGCGACTGGCGAGTAACCTTCGACCCGACACGAGCTCGGACGAGCCCGCGCGGTCGACGCCGACCGTCATCGTCCCTGCTCACGCGGGATCACGTGGAGGTTTTGCGCATGGGTGCGGCATATCGGACCGTGGTGGTGGGCACGGACGGCTCGGAGTCTTCGTTCGCGGCGGTGGACCGCGCGGCGGCGGTGGCCGGCGACGCGGGGGCGACGCTCGTCATCACGTGCGCGTTCTACCCGGCCAGCAAGACCGACGTCGACAAGGCCCAGGACGTCCTGGGTGACGAGGCTTACCAGGTCGTCGGCTCGGCGCCGGCCGAGGACACCCTGCAGTCCGCGCGCGACCGGGCGGTCCGCGCCGGCGCGGAGAAGATCGACACGGTCGCGGTGAAGGGCGACCCGGTCGAGTCGCTGCGCAAGGTCGTCCACGAGCGCGAGGCGGACCTGCTGGTCGTCGGCAACCGCGGGCTGAACACGATCGCGGGCCGGATCCTGGGCTCGGTGCCGTCGGAGGTGGCGCGCAAGTCCGGTGTGGACGTGCTGATCGTCCACACGACCTGACGTGACCGATTCGGGCGAAGGGCTTCAGCAGCGGCTCGAGCGGATCCTGCTCGGCGGCCGGCGGAAGTACACCCGGCTCGAAGTGGCCGAAAAGGCCGGCGTGCCCGACGATCGGTCGCGCCGGCTTTGGCGTGCGCTGGGCTTCGCGACCGTCCCCGACGACGAGGTGGTCTTCACCGACGCCGACGTCGAGGCCATGCGGACGGCGGATCAGCTGGTGCGGTCGGGCCTGATCGACCCGAGCATCGAGGTGGCGGTGACGCGCGCGCTCGGCCAGCACCTGTCGCGGCTGGCCGAGTGGCAGGTCGACATGCTGTTCGAGCTGATCAAAGAGCAGCCCGAGCTGGGCCGCAGCGAGCGCCAGGTGGCCCGGCTCGTCGACCGGCTGCTGCCGGAGCTCGAGCAGGTGCAGAACTTCGTCTGGCGCCGGCACCTGGCGGCGTACGCCGGCCGGGCGTTCGCCGCGCCGGACGAGAACCTCGAGACGCGCACCCAGGTGGTCGGGTTCGTCGACATGGTCGGCTACACGCGCCTGACGCGCCAGATCGACGAGGACGAGCTGAGCCGCGTGCTCGACGTGTTCGAGCTGCTGGCGACGGAGACGATCGCCGAGCACCACGGCCGCGTGGTGAAGATGATCGGCGACGAGGTCCTGTTCGTCGCCGACTCGGCGGTGGCCGCGGCGGAGATCGCGCTGGCGTTGTCCGAGCGCACCTCGGCGGACGAGAGCATCCCGGCGGTCCGCGCGGGCATGGCGTCCGGCCGCGTCTTGAACCGCTTCGGCGACGTCTACGGCTCGGTCGTCAACCTGGCGGCCCGCCTGACGTCGGTGGCCCGCCCGGGCACGATCCTGATCGACCGCGAGCTGGCGACCGAGCTGGCGGAGGAACCGGCGTACGAGCTGCGCCAGCGCCGCCCGGTGACGGTCCGCGGCTACAACCGCCTCCGCCCCTCGGCGCTGCGCCGCGCGCCGAAGGTCCCGACGGGCGCCTTCGCAAGCTCACAACAGCTGGCGGCGGAGATGCTGGGCCTCACGGAGCCGACGCCCGCGAAAGACGAGACCGCGCTTGTCGGCGAGGACACCGCCGAGACGCCCCGCGCACGCCGCCGTCGCCGCCGACGCATGCTCTGACACACCTCAGCACCAGCCGAAACTCCCCCACCGCTCCCAGGGGGGCGTCCCCAGGTCCAGTCTAGTGGCGACCACCGTCCGGAACCGGGGAAACGGGTCTGAAGGGCCGAGTTGTCCACAAGTGAGCGTGCCTGTGGACAACACGGCCTCAGGCGTCGTAATCCACCGTGACTGTCTCCGAGACCGGGTATGACTGGCACGTCAGGACGAAACCCGCCGCTACCTCGGCCTCTTCCAGGGCGAAGTTGCGGCGCAGGTCCACCTTGCCCTCCGTGACTCGCGCTCGGCAGGTGCCGCACACGCCGCCCTTGCAGGCGAACGGCAGGTCCGGGCGGTAGCGCTGGGCGCCGTCCAGGACCGAGGACGTCCTGGGCAGCGTCATCGTCGAAGCGCGGCTGTCCAGGACCACCCGGACTTCCGAGGATTCTCCGGCGACCTCGGGGTCCAGGTGCGCGACCGGCTCCGGCGGGGTGTCGACGTAGAACAGTTCCTGGTGGATTCGTGCGCGCGGCACGTCAAGCGACGTCAGCAGCTCCTGCGCGCCCGTCACCATCTCGAACGGGCCGCACAGCCACCAGTGGTCCACTTCGGACACCGGGACCAGCGAGGAGAACAGCTGCCGCAGCTTGGGGACGTCCAGGCGGCCGGTGAACAGCTCGGCCTCGCGGGGCTCGCGGGACAGGACGTGGATCAGCTCCAAGCGGGACGGTGCGCGGTCCTTCAGGTCCGCCAGCTCGTCCGCGAACATCACCGTGTCCGTGCGGCGGTTGCCGTACAGCACCGTCACCGTCGCGTCCGGGGTGGCCAGCAGCGACGACACGATCGACAGCACCGGCGTGATGCCCGAGCCCGCCGCGATCAGGACGTGGTGGCCGCCCTGCGTCAGGTCCGGCGTGAACGAACCCGTGGGCGGCGCGACCTCGATCGTGTCGCCCGCGCGGACGTCGTTCAGCAGCCACGAGGAGAACAAGCCGCCCGGGACCAGGCGGACGCCGACTCGCGGCGCGGTGCCCGCCGCCGCGCAGATCGAGTACGAACGGCGCTCGTCGCGGCCGTCCACCGAGCGGCGCAGCGTCAGCGACTGGCCCGGTTTGAAGTCGAAGTCCGAAGCCAGCGAAGGGGGCACGTCGAACGTCACGGCGACGGCGTCGTCGCACAGGCGCGCGATGCCCGCGACCTTCAAGGGGTGAAACGCCACCTAGATCTCCTTGACGTGCTCGAAGGGCTCCTGGCACGACCGGCAGCGCCGCAGCGCCTTGCACGCCGTCGCGCCGAAGCGGGACTGCTCCTCCGTGTCCGCGGACCCGCACAGCGGGCACGGCACCGACGACACCGGTGCCGACAGCGTCAGCGGGATCGGGCCCGACCGCCGCGGCGCCGCGCCCGGCGGCGCGATCCCCGCTTCGGCCAGCTTGCGACGGCCTTCCGACGTGATCCAGTCCGACGTCCACGACGGCGCCAGCTGCGTCCGGATCTCGACGTCCGCGTAGCCCGCGCCGAGCAGCGCGTGCTCCAGGTCGTCGCGCATGGTGTCCATCGCCGGGCAGCCGGTGTACGTCGGCGTGATCGCGACGACGACCCGACCGTCCACTTCGGACACCGAACGCAGCACGCCCAGATCGGCCAGGGTCAGCATCGGCAGCTCGGGGTCGGTGACGGTCGCGGCGACCAGAGACGCGGTCACCATTTCGCGTCCGGCATCGCCCGGGCCACGCTCTGCAGCTCCGCCAGCAGGAGTCCCAGCTGCTCGGTGTGGACGCCGTCGCGGCCCGTCCGGCCCGAGACGCCGGCGATGTCGCCGGACGAAGGCCGACTCAGGGTCGCCGCCGAAAGCACCTGGTCCAGCACAACATCGAACTCCGGGCGCAGCGAAGCCGCGTCCACCAGCTCCAGCGGGTGCGTCCGGAACAGCTCGCCGATGTACGGCCACACCGCGTCGAGCCCCTCCTGCATCCGCTCGTGCGACAGCGGCGTGCCGTCGCCGAGGCGGACCAGCCACTGCGCCGCGTAGTCGCGGTGGTAAGCGACTTCCTTGACGCCCTTGTCCGCGATCGCCGCGAGCACGGGGTCCACCGACGACACCAGACGCTGCAGCAAAGCCAGCCGCCACGTCGAGAACACGAACAGCCGCGCGATCAGGTGCCCGAAGTGGCCGCCGCCCAGCTCCGCGAGCCGGACGTTGCGGAACTCGCGCTCGACGCGGTCGAACGCGAACGAGTCCTCCGAGCGCGCGGAGCCGTCGGCCTTGCCGGCGCGCGCCAGCAGCAGCCGCGCCTGGCCGAGCAGGTCGAGACCGATGTTCGCGATCGCGACCTCGTCCTCCAGCTCGGGTGCGTTCGTGCACCACTCCTGCAGCCGGTGCGAGAAGATCAGCGCGTCGTCGCCGAGCATCAGGCAATAGGCCGCCAGCGCGGCACCGTCCACACCGGACGGCACCGAAGTGTCCACACCGGACAGCGGGTCCTCGAAGCCGGTGCCGAACGCCCAGCGGGCGTCGTTCTCCTCGGTCAGCGACTCGTAGACGTTGTCGAAGCTCATATGTGCGGCACCTCCTCGGGGATGTCGTAGAACGTCGGGTGCCGGTAGACCTTGTCGCCGCTCGGCGCGAAGAACGGGTCCTTCTCGTCCGGCGACGACGCCGTGATGTCGGAGGCGCGCACGACCCAGATCGACACGCCTTCGTTGCGCCGGGTGTACAGGTCACGCGCGTGGTGCAGCGCCATCTCGTCGTCGGCCGCGTGCAGCGAGCCGACGTGCACGTGGTTCAGCCCGCGCTTGCCCCGGACGAACACCTCGTACAACGGCCAGTCGTGCTTGACCGGCCCGGGCGCGGCGGGAACGCCCTCGAGCGGGACGGCGCCGTGGCCGCCTTCGGCAGTCAGGTCGCTCACTTGCGCTCCTCTTTCTTCGCCGCGTGCGCCACGGCGGCCTCGCGAACCCACGCGCCGTCGTCGTGCGCGCGACGCCGGTGGGCGACGCGCGACGCGTTGCACGGGCCGTTGCCCTTCAACACGTTCTTGAACTCGTCCCAGTCCACAGCGCCGAAGTCGTAGTGCTCGCGTTCCGAGTTCCACTTCAACGAGGCGTCCGGGAACGTGACGCCGAGCGCGGCCGCCTGCGGCACCGACATGTCGACGAAACGCTGCCGCAGCTCGTCGTTGGTGTGGCGCTTGACCTTCCACGCCATCGACTGCGCGGTGTTCGGCGAGTCGGCGTCCGGCGGGCCGAACATCATCAGCGACGGCCACCACCAGCGGTTCACGGCCTCCTGGACCATGTCCCGCTGCTGCTGGGTGCCCTTCATCATCGTCATCAGCAGCTCGTAGCCCTGCCGCTGGTGGAACGACTCCTCCTTGCAGATGCGGATCATCGCCCGCGCGTACGGCCCGTACGAGCTGCGGCACAGCGGCACCTGGTTGCAGATCGCCGCGCCGTCGACCAGCCAGCCGATCACGCCGACGTCGGCGAAGGTCAGCGTCGGGTAGTTGAAGATCGACGAGTACTTCTGCTTGCCGGTGATCAGCTTGTCGGTCAGGTCCGCGCGGTCGGCGCCCAGGGTCGCCGCGGCCGAGTACAGGTAGAGCCCGTGGCCGGCCTCGTCCTGCACCTTGGCGAGCAGGATCGCCTTGCGCCGCAACGACGGCGCGCGCGTGATCCAGTTGCCCTCGGGCTGCATGCCGATGATCTCGGAGTGCGCGTGCTGCGCGATCTGCCGGATCATCGTCTTGCGGTAGCCGTCGGGCACCCAGTCGCGCGGCTCGATGCGCTGGTCACGCTCGATGACGGCCTCGAACTGCTCTTCCAAGACGGCGGTCACGGCTGCTCCTTCGACACGAGGGTCAGAACGTCGTACTTCGCGACGGAATCGCCGTCCTGGTTGGTCACGTCGGCGTCCCAGCGGACCTCGCCGTACTCCTGGTCGATGCGCGGCGTGATCTGCTTGGCGGTGAGCGTCACGGTCAGCGCGTCGTCCACCTTCACCGGCGTGAGGAACCGCAGGTTCTCCAGGCCGTAGTTGGCCAGGACCGGGCCGGGCTCGGGCGAGACGAACAGGCCCGCCGCGAACGAGACGACCAGGTAGCCGTGCGCGACGATCCCGCCGAACAGCGGGTTCGCGGCCGCGGCCGCGGGATCGGTGTGCGCGTAGAACGTGTCGCCGGTGAACTCGGCGAAGTGGTCGACGTCGGACTGCAGGACCGTGCGCGGCCCGGCGACGACGGAGTCGCCGATGCGCAGCTCGGCCAGGGACTTGCGGAACGGGTGGACGTCGCTCTCGGTGCGCGGCGCGCCGGCGACCCAGCGGCCGGTCACCGCGGTGAGCACCGCCGGCGAGCCCTGCACGGCCGTGCGCTGCATGTGGTGCAGCACGCCGCGGATCCCGCCCATCTCCTCGCCGCCGCCCGCGCGGCCGGGGCCGCCGTGCACCAGCTGCGGCATCGGCGAGCCGTGGCCGGTCGACTCCTTGGCGTCGTCGGCGTCCAGGACCAGCAGCCGGCCGTGGTAGGCCGCCGCGCCCAGGACGACCTCGCGGACGAACTCCGTGTCGGCGCTGACGATCGAGCCCGCCAGGCTGCCGCCGCCGCGCGCCGCCAGCTCGATGACCTGCTCGGTGGAGGTGTAGGGCAGCAGCGTCGAGACCGGGCCGAACGCCTCGACCTCGTGCGGCTCGGACCGCTCCGGGTCGGCCTTCAGCAGCACCGGGGAGAGGAACGCGCCGCGCTCGGCATCGGCGTCGACGACGTCGACCTTCTCCGGGTCACCGAACACGACGCTGCCCGCGTCGAGCAGCGCCTTCAGTGAGCGCCGGACCTCTTCGCGCTGCTCCAGGCTGGCCAGCGCGCCCATCCGGACGCCTTCGGCCGTCGGGTTGCCGACGGTCACCTTCGCGAGCCGCGCCGACGCCGCCGCGGCGACGTCGTCGAGCAGCTCGGCCGGGACGAACGCGCGGCGGATGGCCGTGCACTTCTGGCCGGCCTTGACCGTCATCTCCGAGGTCAGCTGCTTGACGTAGAGGTCGAACTCCGTGGTCCCGGGCCGCGCGTCCGGGCCGAGGATCGAGCAGTTCAGCGAGTCGGCCTCGGCGTTGAAGCGGACGGCGTTGCGGATGATCGCCGGGTGCGCGCGCAGCTTCTGCGCGGTGGACGCCGAGCCGGTGAACGACACCAGGTCCTGCGCGGTCACGTGGTCGAGCAGGTCGCCGACGCTGCCGGCGACGAACTGCAGCGAGCCCTCGGGCAGGATGCCCGACTCGACGATCAGCTCGACGAGCCGCGCGGTCAGGTAGGCCGTCTGGCTCGCGGGCTTGACCAGGCTCGGGACGCCGGCCAGGAACGCCGGGGCGAACTTCTCCAGCGGACCCCAGACGGGGAAGTTGAACGCGTTGATCTGGACGGCGACACCCCGCAGCGGGGTGGCGATGTGCTGGGCGACGAAGGTGCCGCCCTTGCTCAGCGGCTCGACGCCGCCCTCGACGTAGACGGTGGCGTTCGGCAGCTCGCGCTTGCCCTTGGAGGCGTAGCTGAACAGGACGCCGATGCCGCCGTCGATGTCGAACTTGGAGTCACCCAGCGTGGAGCCGGTCTTCGCGGAGAGTGCGTACAGCTCCTCGCGGTGCTCGCGCAGGTGCGACGCCAGCGCCTTGAGCAGCGCCGACCGCTGGTGGAACGTCAGCTCGCGCAGCGCCGGGCCACCGACCCGCCGGCCGTATTCGAGCGCGCCCGCGAAGTCGACGCCCGCCGAGGAGACCCGGGCGACCTCCTCGCCGGTCGTGGCGTCGTGCAGCGGAACACCGTCTTCCGCCGCCGTGTGCCACTCGCCCGAGACGTAGCTGCGCAGCAAACCCATCGAGTCCGACCTCTCCACCGAATTACCTACCGGACGTTCAGTAATTCCATCGTAGCCGCTGGCCGCCGAGATCGGAAGGCCCCGGCGCTTGACACCGGCCCGGACCTCTGCCTTTACTGAGGCGCACCACCGGATGACCGTCCATTCGGTCAGTCAACGGAGGGTGCATGACCAACGCCGCGCACACCATGTTCGCCGCCGACGAGGCGTCCCGCGCGCTGGGCATCGACCTCGTCGAGGCGGGCGACGGGCGCGCGGTCGCGACCATGACGATCACCGCGTCGATGGTCAACGGGCACGACATCGCGCACGGCGGGTACGTCTTCCTGCTCGCCGACACCGCCTTCGCCTGCGCCTGCAACACCCACGGCCCGGTCACCGTCGCCGCGGGCGCGGAGATCTCCTTCGTCGCCGCCGGCCGCCTCGGCGACCACCTCGTCGCGACGGCCACCGAGCGCACCCGCTACGGCCGCAACGGCATCTACGACGTCACCGTGCACCGGGAGACCCCCGCGGGACCGGAAACCGTCGCCGAATTCCGCGGCCGCAGCCGCGTCATCTCCGGGAAACGGGAAGAAGCATGATCGAGGCGAACCTCTCCGCCGACGAGCTGGCCGCGCTGCAGCTCGAGCGTCTGCAGTGGACACTCCGGCACGCCTACGCGAACGTGCCCGCGTACACGAAGAAGTTCGACGACGCCGGCGTGCACCCGGACGACTGCGAAGAACTCGCCGACCTGGCGAAGTTCCCGTTCACCACCAAGCAGGACCTGCGCGAGAACTACCCGTTCGGGATGTTCGCC
Organism: Amycolatopsis sp. WQ 127309; assembly: GCF_023023025.1. Classification (NCBI taxonomy): domain Bacteria; kingdom Bacillati; phylum Actinomycetota; class Actinomycetes; order Pseudonocardiales; family Pseudonocardiaceae; genus Amycolatopsis; species Amycolatopsis sp. WQ 127309. The sequence goes on along the minus strand of NZ_CP095481.1, from coordinate 4,325,636 downwards.
GTGCCGCAGGACCAGGTGCGGCGCATCCACGCCTCCAGCGGCACGACCGGCAAGGCCACCGTCGTCGGCTACACCGAACAGGACATCGACACCTGGGCCACGGTGATGGCCCGGTCGATCCACGCGGCGGGCGGGCGGGCGGGCCACAAGCTGCACAACGCGTACGGCTACGGCCTGTTCACCGGCGGTCTCGGCGCGCACTACGGCGCGGAAAAGCTGGGCTGCACGGTGATCCCGGCGTCCGGCGGCATGACGGCGCGGCAGGTACAGCTGATCACCGACTTCCGGCCCGAGATCATCATGGTGACGCCGTCGTACATGCTGACGCTGCTCGACGAGTTCGAGCGCCAGGGCGTCGACCCGCGGGAAAGTTCCCTGCAGGTCGGGATCTTCGGCGCCGAGCCGTGGACCGAGCAGATGCGCACGGAGATCGAAGAGCGGTTCGCGATCGACGCCGTCGACATCTACGGGCTGTCCGAGGTGATGGGCCCCGGCGTCGCGCAGGAGTGCGTCGAGACGAAGGACGGCCTGCACATCTGGGAGGACCACTTTTTCCCCGAGGTGATCGACCCCTTCGACGAGCACGTGCTGGGCGGCGGCGAGACCGGCGAGCTGGTGTTCACGTCGCTGACCAAGCAGGCCCTGCCGATCATCCGCTACCGCACGCGCGACCTGACCGCGCTGAACCCGGGCACCGCGCGGCCGGCGTTCCGGCGGATGGACAAGGTCACCGGCCGCACCGACGACCTGATCATCCTGCGCGGCGTCAACGTCTTCCCCACCCAGATCGAGGAGATCGTGCTGCGGACGGCTTCCCTCAGCCCGCACTTCCAGCTCGTCCGGTCCACGCGCGGGCGGCTCGACCACCTGACCGTGCTGGTCGAGGCCCGGCACGACGCCGTCGCCGAGGACCGGGTGCGCGCCGCCGCCGAGCTGGTGACCGGCGTGAAGGACGGCGTCGGCGTGACGGTGTCGGTGGACGTCGTCGACCCGGACACCCTGGAGCGCTCGATGGGCAAGATGCGGCGCATCGTGGACCAGCGGGAGAAGCCGTGACGGCGCCCCGGCGCGGACGTCCCGGCTACGACCTCGAATCGCTGCTGCAGGTGGCGGTGAAGCTGTTCAACGAGCGCGGTTACGACGGCACGAGCATGGAGGACCTCTCCCGCAAGCTCGGCATCACGAAGTCGGCCATTTACCACCACGTCCCCAGCAAGGAAGAGCTGCTGCGGCTGTCGGTCGACCGGGCCCTGGACGGGTTGTTCGCCGTCGCCGAGGAGACGGCCCGGCTCGACGGGCGGGCCGTCGACCGGCTGGAGCACCTGGTGCGCGGCAGCGTGCTGGTGCTGGCCGACCGGCTGCCGTTCGTCACGCTGCTGCTGCGCGTCCGCGGCAACACGAAGGTGGAACGCGCCGCGCTGGCTCGCCGGCGCGAATTCGACCTCCTGGTGACGGACCTGGTGAAGCAGGCCGAAGCCGAGGGCGACATCCGCCCGGACGTCGACCCGGCGGTGATCGCGCGGCTGATCTTCGGCATGGTCAACTCGCTGATCGAGTGGTACCGGCCCCGCCGCGGCTCGGCGGCGGAAGTGGCCGACGCGGTGTGCAAGGTGGCGTTCGAAGGCCTGCGCACGCCCTCGTGAGTGGTAATGCGGGTCAGAACCGCATTACCACTCACGAGGGCCGCGGCAGGTCATCGCCGGAAGCTTCCTGGGGCGGTCGCCCCGCTTGCCAGAGAAGGGCTTCGCGCAGCTGCTCGATCAGTTCTTCGTCGTCCGATTCGGAAGGGTCGACGCCGAGCGGGATCCAGCGTTCGGCCACTTTCGACCCCTGGTCGAAGCTCGTGATCACGATTCCGGAGTACGACAGGGACTCGTCGTCCGCGCAGTCGCCGTCCGGGACCGGCTCGTCGGGTACGAAGGCGTCGTCGAAGCTGACGTGACGATGCTGCAGGCGGACGCTCACCCAGCGTCCCGCCGGCCGGATCGGCGCGTCGTCTTCGATCATCTGTTCCTCCCCCCGGTCACAAGGACCCCCTGCCGTCTCGTCGTGTCCGGGCGCCGGGAAGTTACCGGCGGGTTGTTCCGGTTCCGTAACGGCAGCGGCTTCGGTTGCCCGCCAAGGGAGCCACTCTCTTGACGAGAAGTCAATTACTTGTTGACAGCGTGCCGCTCCCCGGCGAGGCTGAGCGGATGACCAGCGGAACGCGGCCCCGCCGGCGGCTCGAGCCCGCCGAGCGGCGCGCCGAGATCCTCGCGGCCGCGCGGCACCTGTTCGGCGCGGGCAGCTACGCGTCGGTGTCCACTTCGGACATCGCCGCCGCGGCCGGGGTGGCGCGCCCGCTGATCAACCACTACTTCGGCGGGAAGCGCGAGCTGTACCTGGAAGTGGTGCGGCAGCTGATGATCGTGCCGGCGCCGGTCACCGAGGCGCTGCCGGACACCACGATGGAGCAGCGGCTGGCGATCGGCGTCGAGCGCTGGATCGACGTCGTGGACCGCAACCGGGACGCCTGGCTGACCGTGATCGGGCCGGAATCGGCGGGCCGCGACCCCGAGATCGAGCGGATCATGCTGGAGGCGGACGAGATCGCCGCCGACCGCGTGCTCGAAGCCGCGCTGATGACGGACGTGACCGAAGGGCGCGAAGAGCTGCGGGCGATGATCCGGTCGTTCGGCGGGATGCTGCGGGCGGCGTCGCGCGAGTGGCTCATCCGCGGCACGCTGGACCGGACGGCGCTGCGTACGTTCCTCACCGATTCGATCCTCAACCTGCTGAAAATCACCTACCCGGCAGTGCTTGCCGAGCAGCGCGGAAACGACGGGCGAAAGCGGCGGGCGTCATCCCGGTCCAGCGCTTGAACGCGTAGATGAAGCTCGACGCCTCGGCGTACCCGAGCCGGTACGCGACGTCCTCGACGGACAGCACGCCGGTGTCGAGCAGCTCCTCGGCCAGCGCCTGGCGGACTTCGTCGACCAGCGCGCGGTAGCTGGTGCCGGCCTCGGCCAGGCGCCGCCGCAGCGTGCGCGTGCTGAGCGTGAGCTGACGGGCGATCTCGTCCATCCCGGCGTCGACGCCGCCGAGCCGCACCAGGCGTTCGCGCACCTGCTGGGAGATCCCGGACCGCTGCCGCCGGCGGGCGACGAGGGCCTCGCACTGCGCGGCGCAGAGCGCGACGGTCTGCTCGTTGGCCTGCGGCAGCGGCAGCGCGAGGAACGCCGGGTCGAGGGTCGCGCGGCAGGCGTCGGCGCCGAACCGGGGCTCGACGCCGAACGCCGCCCGGTAGGCGTCCACTGTGGACGCTTCGTGGCGGAAACTCAGGTCGTCCAGCGCGATCTCGGGCAGCAGGTCACGCATCACGGCGAAGATCGCGGACAGGTCACGCAGCACGAGGAACCGGGCGACGTCGGCGGGCACGCGGCTGCTGTCGAGCTCGATGGCGATGCGGTCGCCGTCGGCCACGACGTTCGGGATGCAGAACGCGAAGCTGAGGTCGAAGTAGCGCAGCGCCAGCAGCATCGCGTCCCGCAGCGTGGGGCTGCTGATGCAGGCGAACCCGAAGATGCCGAAGGTGGTGACGCGGTAGCGGCGCCCGAGCTCGAGGGCCGTCGCGTCCGAACCGTCCACCGCGGCCAGCGCGCGGACGACGGCCAGCTCCTGGCGCGCGTCGACCTGCGCCGCCGGGTCGGCGAGCAGGTCCGCGGACAACGACGTCGCCGCGAGGAGCCGGCCGGCGGCCAGGCCGCGGTCGGCGGCGAAGCGGGTCATCAGCTCGATGCTCGCGGTGCCGCGCGGGAAGTCCCAGTCCCCGACGGCGGGGGCGGCGAACTCGGCCATGGCCGGAAGTATGGATCACGCCCGGCGAGGGAGCGAATCGAGGACCGGAACTGTCCGGGGTGATCGTTAGGCTGACGCTGTGACGACGTTGAGCCGGCGGGCGCTGAACCGCGCGACACTGGAGCGCCAGCTGCTGCTGCGCCGCGCGAAGCTGTCCGCCTTCGACGCGGTGGCGCACCTGGCCGGGCTGCAGGCGCAGGCGCCGTTCCCGCCGTACTACGCGCTGTGGGCGCGCCTGCACGGCTTCCGGCCGGCGGACCTGGCGGAGCTGCTGGAGAGCCGCCGGGTGGTCCGGATCGCGCTGATGCGCGGCACGGTCCACCTCGTGACCGCGGCGGACGCGCTGGCGTGGCGGCCGGCGGTGCAGGTGCTCTACGACCGCGACCTCAAGCAGAACACCCTGCACGCGCAGGCGCTGACCGGGCTGGACCACGACGTCGTCGCCGCGGCCGCGCGGGAGCTGCTGCTCGACGCGCCGCTGTCGAGCACCGCGCTGGGCGCCGAGCTGGCGCGGCGGTGGCCGGACGTCCCGACGGCGTCCCTCACCCACCTGGCCCGCGGCCGGCTGCCGCTGGTGCAGGTGCCGCCGCGGGCGATCTGGGGCAAGGCCGGCCAGACGACGTACGCGTGCCTGGACGAGTGGGTCGGCGCGCCGCTGCCGCTGCCGTCGCCCGCCGCGCTGATCGAGCGGTACCTGCGCGCGTTCGGCCCGGCGACGGTGGCGGACGTCCAGACGTGGGCCGGCATCACCCGGCTGGGCGAGGTCGCGGCGGAGATGGACCTGCGCCGCTACCGCGACCCGGACGGCCGCGAGCTGCTGGACCTGCCGGAGCTGTCCGTGCCGGACGAGGACGTCCCGGCGCCGCCGCGGCTGCTGGGGCCGTTCGACCAGACGATCCTGTCGTACGCCGACCGCACCCGGGTGATCAGCGACGAGCACCGCAAGCGCGTCATCACGCAGAACGGCCTGGTCAAGGGGACGCTCATGACGGGTGGGTACGTGCGCGGGTTCTGGGAACTCCGGAAGGAGCGCAAGGCGGCGGTGGTGGAGCTGACGCCGTTCGAGAAGCTGCCGAAGCGGGACCTCGAGGCCCTGGAGAGCGCGGCGGCGCGACTGCTGAGCTGGGCGGAGCCGGGCGCGGCGACCCACGACATCCGAGTGCTGGCCTGAACGGCGCCGTGGCCGGAAATCTCGATCGCGTGACCGCTCGTGTCCTGTTGTCACAGGCTCCGGGTGGGTAGCTTTCTTCAGCATGACTGGTTCGGCGAAGGGGCCGTCGGTGCTGATCGCAGGCACCGGGTTCGGCGGCATCGGCACGGCGATCGAGCTCAAGCGCGCCGGGTTCACGGACTTCACGATCCTGGAGAGCGCGGCCGGGCCGGGGGGCGTCTGGCGGGACAACACCTACCCGGGCGCCGCCTGCGACATCCCCTCGCCGCTGTACTCCTACTCGTTCGAGCCGAACCCGCGCTGGCCGAAGCGGTTCTCGCACCAGCCGGACATCCTGGCCTACCTGCGGGGCGTCATCACGAAGTACGGCCTCGAGCCGCACATCCGGTACGGCGCCGAGGTCACCGAGGCCGTGTTCGGCGACGGCGTCTGGCGCGTCGCGACCAAGAGCGGCGAGACCTACACGGCCGACGTCTTCGTGCCGGCCGTGGGGCAGCTGTCGCGGCCGGTCCTGCCCACCATCCCCGGGCGGGACCGGTTCGCGGGAGCCGCCTTCCACTCGGCGCGCTGGGACCACGACGTCGACCTGCGCGGGAAGCGCGTCGCCGTCATCGGGACCGGGGCCAGCGCCGTCCAGTTCGTCCCCGAGGTGCGCAAGCACGCCGAACGGGTGACCGTCTTCCAGCGGACGCCGCCGTACGTCATGGCGAAGTCCGACCCGACCTACCGCGGCTGGCAGCACTGGCTGTTCGAGCACCTGCCGCCGGCGCAGCTGCTCGGCCGGCTGCGGATCTTCCTGCTCGCCGAGTACGCGACCTACGCGATGACGCGCCATCCCGTGCTGGCGAAGATGTTCGAGCTGCGGACCGCGCAGCTGCGCCGCCGGCACATCGAGGACCCGGAGCTGCGCGCGAAGCTGAAGCCGAGCTACCCGCTGGGCTGCAAGCGGATCCTCTTCACCAACGACTACCTGCCCGCGCTCGCGCAGCCGAACGTCGACGTCGAGACGGCGCGGATCAGCGAGATCACCGAGAAGGGCGTCCGGACCGAGGACGGCGTCGAGCACGAGGCGGACGTCATCGTCTACGGCACCGGGTTCGCCGCGACCGACTTCCTCGGCAAGATCGAAGTGCGCGGTCTCGGCGGCCGGACGCTCGAGGACGCGTGGTCCGGCGGCGCCCGGGCCTACCTCGGGATCACCGTGCCCGGCTTCCCCAACCTGTTCTGCGTCTACGGGCCGAACACCAACCTCGGCGCCGGGTCCATCATCTACATGCTCGAACGCCAGGCTCGGTACATCCGTCAGGCCGTGGAACGGTTGGCCCGTCCTGAGGTGTCCACACTGGACGTGCTGCCGGAGGTCGAACAGCGGTACGACGACGAGGTGCAGGCGAGGCTGGGCCGGAGCGTGTGGAGCGCGTGCACGAGCTGGTACCGCCAGGCCGACGGCCGGGTGACGACCAACTGGCCGGGCCTGGTCACCGAGTACGACCGCCGGACCAAGCGGTTCGACGTCGCCGACTACCGGGTGGCGTGATGGACTACGACGTCCTGGTGATCGGGTCGGGGTTCGGCGGCAGCGTCACGGCGTTGCGGCTGACCGAGAAGGGCTACCGCGTCGGCGTGCTGGAGACCGGCCGCCGGTTCGCCGACGACGAGTTCGCGAAGACGTCGTGGCGGCTGCGGAAGTACCTGTGGGCGCCGAAGCTCGGCTGTTTCGGCATCCAGCGGCTGACGCTGCTGAAGAACACCTTCGTGATGAGCGGCTCGGGCGTCGGCGGCGGTTCGCTGGTGTACGCGAACACGCTGTACGAGCCGCCGGACGAGTTCTACGCCGACCCGCAGTGGGCGCACATCACGGACTGGAAGGACGAGCTGGCGCCGTACTACGACCAGGCGAAGCGGATGCTCGGCGTGGTCGAGAACCCGGCGACGACGGCCGCGGACCGGGTGCTGCGCTCGGTGGCCGAGGACATGGGCATCGGCCACACCTACCGGCGCACCCCCGTCGGCGTCTACTTCGGACAGTCAGGAGCAGACCCGTACTTCGGCGGCGCGGGCCCGGTCCGGCAGAAGTGCACGCTGTGCGGCGAGTGCATGACGGGCTGCCGCGTCGGCGCGAAGAACACGACCGTGAAGAACTACCTGTACCTGGCCGAAAAGGCGGGCGCGGTGGTGCACCCGCTGACCACGGCGGTTTCCGTCCGGCCGATCGAGGGCGGCTACGCGGTGGACACTGTGCGCACCGGACGTCGGGCTCGCCGGACGTTCACCGCGTCGCAGGTGGTGTTCTCGGCGGCGTCCCTGGGTACCCAACGGCTGCTGCACCGCTTGCGGGACAACGGGACGCTGCCTCTTTTGTCGCCGCGTCTCGGCTTGCTGGCGCGGACGAACTCCGAGGCCGTGCTGGCCGCGCGGTCGCTGCGGGACGACACGGACTACACGCGCGGCGTCGCGATCACGTCGTCGATCCACCCGGACGCGGTGACGCACGTGGAGCCGGTGCGGTACGGGCGCGGCAGCAACTTCATGGGCCTGATGACGACGGTGCTGGTGGACGCTCAGGCCGGGCGCCGGCGCTGGGTGCTGGGGGCGCGCGAGCTGTGGCGGCAGCGGCGGAACGTCGTCAAGCTGCACAACCCGCGGCGCTGGTCGGAGCGGATGATCGGGCTGCTGGTGATGCAGACGCTCGACAACTCCGTGACGACGTACACGAAGCGCGGCCTGTTCGGCCGCCGCATGACGACGAAGCAGGGCGCGGGCTCGCCGAGCCCTTCGTGGATCCCTGCGGGCCACGAGGTGACGCGCCGGGTAGCGGAGAAGATCGGCGGCCTCCCCCAGGGCGCGTGGACGGACCTGGCGAACATCCCGATCACCGGCCACTTCATCGGCGGCTGCGCTATCGGGGACTCGCCGGCCACCGGAGTGGTCGACCCGTACCAGCGGTTGTACGGCTACCCGGGCCTGCACGTCGTCGACGGCTCGGCGATCACGGCGAACCTGGGCGTGAACCCGTCGCTGACGATCACGGCCCAGGCGGAGCGAGCAATGGCCTTCTGGCCGAACGCCGGCGAGGCTGACCTGCGCCCTTCGCTGGGCGCGGAGTACCAGCGGGTGGCGGCGGTGGCGCCGCGGAAGCCGGTGGTGCCGAGCGACGCACCGGGCGCACTGCGGTTGCCGATTGTGCCGCGGTGAGCCGCGCGTTCGCCGTGCTGCGAGTGGCAATTTCCCGCCCGGAGGGGGCGGTTCAGCAGCGCGCGTGGATGTGCGGCTCCCCGATGTCGCCAGTTTATCCGGGGTCACCGACAGTTTCGGCCGTCAGCTCGGTCGTCACCGCGACGTACGCGCGGATCGCTTCGTTCTCCTCCGCCGCGCGCCAGACCGGGACCGCGATCATCGGCGGGATGCCCGTCACCGGGACCACCTTCAGGCCCGGGAACGGGTAGCGCTCCAGTAGCGACAGCACCGTGATGTGCAGGCCGATGCCCCGCGCCACCAGGGAAAGCATGTCCTCGGCGCCGATGCGGGTGCGGCCGATCAGCTGGGGGACGTCGTCCTCCGTGCGGGGGATCGGGCGGCCCGATGGCGTTCGCGGTGGTGCCCACTGGTCGCGGGCCACCGGGTTCAGCGTCTTGCTCGGGTCCAGCAGGCGGTAGTCCGCGATGTCCTCCAGGGTCACCGACTCCCGCGTCGCCAGCGGGTGGTCCTCGCGCATCAGGAGACCTCGCGGCAGGGACAGCAGCGGCGGGCCCGTGCGCAGGTTCGGCAGGTCGAACGACCGCGTGTCGCCGCCCGGGGACCAGTGCAGGACCAGGTCCAGGTCGCCCTCGGCGAGCAGGTCGTGCTCGGTCCAGCGGGCGCCGATGCGGGTCGGGGTCAGGCTCACCCGGCACGCCGGGTGGCGGCGCTCGAACTCCTGCGTCAGCCGCGTCACCAGGTCGCCGCCGAGGCTCGCGACGTAGCCGACGCGCAGCCGGCCGCTGATCCGCCGGCCGGACACGCGGGTCTCGGTGAAGATCGCCGCCAGCTCCGCCACGCCCGCGCGGGCGCCCGTGCGCAGCCGCTCCCCCAGCTCCGTCAGCCGGACGCCGGTGTCGTCGTGCACCACCAGCGGGCCGCCGATCTCGGCCGCCAGCTCGCCGATCTCCTTCTCCAGCGCGTCCGCCGTGCTGCGCACGCGCCAAGCCGCGGACTCGAAGTCGCCTTCGCGCGCCACGATCAGCAACGTCGCGACGGCGCGGATCGCGGCCAGCTCGATCAGCGACCCCGTCCGCACCTCCTCGCGCGCGGCCGGCGGCGGTTCGAGCCCCGGGTCGCCCGCCAGGATCCGCCGGTGCAGCCCGCGCAGCACCGGCCCCGGGTCGGCGCCCAGGTACTCGGCCAGGCGACGGCGGACGCCCTCGAAGTGCGCGAGCGCGTCGGCCTGCCGCCCGCTGCGGTAGTAGGCGAGGACCAGCTGCCCCGCGAGCCGCTCGTCGAACGGGTGCTCGGCGGCCAGCCGCGGCAGCGTCGCCAGCAGCGCCGCGTGCCGCCCGAGCCGCAGCGAGACGTCGTGGCGGTCCAGCCGGGCCGCGAACCGCTCGGCTTCCAGGCCTTCGCGGACGCCGGTCAGCCACGGCGAGTCCAGCCCGGCGAACGGCTCGCCGCGCCACAGCGCCAGCGCTTCGTCGAACAGCGTGGCCGCGGCGACGTCGTCGGACGCCGCTCGCGCGCGCGTCACCTTGTCCCGGAACCGGTGCAGGTCGACCGACGCCGGATCGACGCGCAGCACGTAGCCGTGCGGGGTCCGCTCGATCGCGCACCCGGCGGCGCGCAGCCGCGAAAGGTAGCTCCGGAGCGTCGCCGTCGCGCGGTGCGGCGGGTTGCCGCCCCAGACTCGGGTGACGAGCTGGTCCGGCGTCACCGGCCGGTTCGGGTCCGCCAGCAGCGCCGCGAGCACGTAGCGCTGGCGCGTGTGCCCGACGTCGAGGGCGGTCCCCTCGGATTCGGCTTCGAGAGTGCCGAGGACGCCGAACCGCATCACCGAACTCCTCCCTAGACCTGCTCCGACCTGCGGATTCCACGTTTCCGCAACGATCACACACGGACCGTCCTGCAGTCTAGGTGGCGCGGGCGCGCGGCCGGGGGGTCTGCGCGCGCCGGCTGGGGGTGCCGTGAAGGGGCCCTTCCGGACGAGCGTCCGGAAGGGCCCCTTTATGACTGTGCGTCACGGCAGGCCGGCGAGCCCAGCGGACACGGTGTTCGCGAACGCGTACCCGGCGGTCGCGTCCCAGTTGATCGACCACGTCATCGCGCCGCGGATCGCCGGGTAGGTCGCCGACGGCTTGAACGAGCCGCACGACGTGCCCTTGGCCAGGCAGTTCAGCGCCGAAACCGTGTTCGCCGGCGCCTGGTAACCGCCCCCGGCCGCCTGCGACGACGCCGGCAGCCCGAGCCCGACCTGGTCGGCCCGCAGGCCGCCCTGCAGCTGGATGCAGGCCAGCGCGGTCAGGAAGTCGACCGTGCCCTGGGCGTAGACGCTGCCGTTGCAGCCGAGCATGGTGCCCGAGTTGTAGTACTGCATGTTGACGATCGTCAGGATGTCCTTGATGTTCAGCGCGAGCTGGAAGTAGCCGCCGCCGGTGGACTGCATGTCGATCGTCTGCGGCGCCATCGTGATGACCTTGCCGCCGCCGTTGTAGATGCTGCGCAGCGCCTGGCCCATGTAGGTGGCGTTGACGCCGTTCTCCAGGTCGATGTCGACGCCGTTGAAGCCGTAGTTCGTGATCAGCGACTTGATGCTGTTCGCGAAGTTGGTCGCCGAGTTCGAGTCGCCGACGCTGATCGTGCCGTTCTGGCCGCCGACGGAGATGATCACCTTCTGGCCGCGCGTCTGGACCGTCTTGATGTCGGCCTTGAACTGCGCGTCGGTGTAGCCGCCGAGCTGCGACGACAGGCCCGAATCGAGCGTGAAGCTCACCGCGCCCGGCGTGCCGGTGGCGTCCGCGAAGGACACCGCGATGATGTTGTACTTCGTCGGGACGTCGGCCAGCTTCAGCGCCTTCGCGCCGTTGTAGAAGTTCTGCCAGTAGCCGGTGAGGACGTGCTTGGGCAGGTCACCCTGGGTCGGCGGCGGCGTGGTCGTTGTCGGCGGGGTGGTCGTGGTCGGCGGCGTCGTCGGGGTGGTGGGGGTCGTCGGCGTGGTCGGCGTCGTCGGCGGCGGGGTGCCCGGGCCGTCGAGGCTGACGTCGTCGGCGAAGTAGGTCGGCTGGCCGTACCAGCCGTGCAGGTAGACCGTCAGCGAGGTGCTGGCGCCGGTCGTGAAGCTCAGCGAGAGCTGCGAGTAGCCGCTGGTGCCGGGCGTCCACGTGCTGGTGGTCGCGGATCCGGAAACACCCAGGTAGACGTAGCTGCCCTGCACCCAGGCGGACAGCTTGTAGGCGGTGTTCGCGGCGACGGTGAGCGTCTGCGAGCACTGCGCGTTATCCGACGACGTCGGCGTCGCGCTCAGGGCGCGGCTGCCGCTGTGGACCGGGGTGCTCACCGCGGTCGGGACCGCGGTGCAGGTCCACCCCGCGGTGCCGGATTCGAAGCCGGGGTTGGCGAGGATGTTGGCCGCCGAGGCGTTGCCGGCGAGCACGAACGTCACGCCGAGACACAGCGCGACCGCGGAAAGTAACGACAACAGGGCTAGACGGGCTTTGGGGACCACGGGGCGACCTCCACTGGTCGTGAGGCAGGTCACCACAAAATGGACTAGACCAATCTCATTGTCAAGGAGCCCCATCCGAAAGTCGGGGTGGTCGGAACGGCAGAATGTACGGGATCGGATCCACCCGAGGGCGAAGCAGGAGCGTGTTGCAGTGAGCGTGTCGGTCGAGCAGAGGATCGCCGAAGAACTGGGCGTGCGCGAAGGACAGGTCAAGGCCACCGTCGAGCTGCTCGACGGCGGTTCGACCGTCCCGTTCATCGCGCGGTACCGCAAGGAAGTCACCGGCATGCTCGACGACGCGCAGCTGCGCACGCTCGAAGAGCGGCTGCGCTACCTGCGGGAACTCGACGAGCGCCGGCTCGCCGTGCTCGATTCGATCCGCAGCCAGGGCAAGCTGGACGAGGCCCTCGAGGCTTCGATCCTCGCCGCGGACACGAAGTCGCGGCTCGAGGACATCTACCTCCCGTTCAAGCCGAAGCGCCGCACGAAGGCGATGATCGCGCGCGAAGCGGGCCTCGAGCCGCTGGCCGACGGCCTGCTCAACGACCCCACCACGGACCCGCACGCCGCGGCCGCGGTGTTCGTCGACGCGGACAAGGGCGTCGCGGACGCGCAGGCCGCCCTCGACGGCGCCCGCTCGATCCTCGTCGAGCGCTTCGCCGAGGACGCCGACCTCATCGGCGACCTGCGCGAGAAGATGTGGGGCCAGGGCCACCTCGTGGCCAAGGTCCGCGGCGGCAAGGAGGAGGACGGCGCCAAGTTCTCCGACTACTTCGACTTCTCCGAGCCCTACACCAAGCTCCCCTCGCACCGGATCCTCGCGATGCTGCGCGGCGAGAAGGAAGAGGTCCTCGACCTCACGATGCTGCCGGCCGAGCCGACCGACGAGCCGCAGGTCGGCCCGACCGACTACGAGACCCGCATCGCCGCGAAGTTCGGCGTCACCAACGAGGGCCGCCCCGGCGACAAGTGGCTGAACGACACCGTGCGCTGGGCGTGGCGCACCAAGATCCTGCTGCACCTGGGCATCGACCTGCGGATGCGGCTGCGCCAGGCGGCCGAGGACGACGCCGTGCGCGTGTTCGCGTCCAACCTGCGTGACCTGCTGCTCGCCGCCCCGGCCGGCACCCGCGCCACGATGGGCCTCGACCCGGGCTTCCGCACCGGCGTCAAGGTGGCCGTCGTGGACGCGACCGGCAAGGTCGTCGACACCCACGTCATCTACCCGCACCAGCCGGCCAACAAGTGGGACCAGTCGATCGCCGAGCTGGCCGCGCTGTGCGCGCGGCACCAGGTCGACCTGGTCTCGATCGGCAACGGCACGGCGTCGCGCGAGACGGACAAGCTCACCCAGGAGCTGATCAAGAAGCACCCGGAGCTGAAGCTGACCAAGGCGATCGTGTCCGAGGCCGGCGCGTCGGTGTACTCGGCGTCGGCGTTCGCGTCGGCGGAACTGCCGACCATGGACGTCTCGCTGCGCGGCGCGGTCTCGATCGCGCGGCGGCTGCAGGACCCGCTGGCCGAGCTGGTGAAGATCGACCCGAAGTCGATCGGCGTCGGCCAGTACCAGCACGACCTGTCCGAGGTCTCGCTGTCCCGCTCGCTCGACGCGGTGGTCGAGGACTGCGTGAACGCGGTCGGCGTCGACGTCAACACGGCGTCCGCGCCGCTGCTGACCCGCGTCTCGGGCATCACGACCGGGCTGGCGGAGAACATCGTCTCCCACCGCGACTCGAACGGCCCGTTCCGCTCCCGGACGGCGCTGAAGGAGGTCGCGCGGCTCGGCCCCAAGGCGTTCGAGCAGTGCGCGGGCTTCCTGCGCATCCCGGATGGCGACGACCCGCTCGACTCGTCGTCGGTCCACCCGGAGGCGTACCCGGTGGTCCGCCGGATCCTGACCACGACGGGCACGGACCTGCGCGCGCTGATCGGCAACACGCGGACGTTGTCGTCGCTCCGCCCGGCCGACTTCGTGGACGAGACGTTCGGCCTCCCGACGGTGACGGACATCCTGGCGGAGCTGGACAAGCCGGGCCGCGACCCCCGCCCGGCGTTCAAGACGGCGACGTTCGCCGAAGGCGTCGACAAGATCGGCGACCTGAAGCCGGGCATGCGCCTGGAGGGCGTCGTCACGAACGTGGCGGCGTTCGGCGCGTTCATCGACGTGGGCGTGCACCAGGACGGCTTGGCGCACGTTTCGGCGCTGTCGAAGAACTTCGTGAAGGACCCGCGCGAGGTCGTGAAGCCGGGCGACATCGTGAAGGTGAAGGTCCTCGAGGTCGACGTGCCGCGTAAGCGGATCTCGCTCACGCTGCGGCTGGACGACGAGCCTGGCGCTCCGTCCGGTAACCGCGGCGGCGGTGGCGGCGGCGATCGTGACCGGGGTCAGCAGGGCGGCGGCGGTGGCGGCGGTCAGCGCCGCGGCGGTTCCGGTGGCGGCGGCGGTCAGCGCGGCGGCAGTGGTGGTGGCGGCCGGGGTGGCAACTCCGGCTCCTCGAACAGCAGCGGCTCGATGGCGGACGCGCTCCGCCGGGCCGGGTTCGGCAAGTAGGACTCAGACGAAGGCCGCCTCCGGAACCCTCCGGAGGCGGCCTTCACCGCAATCAGCTCGGGGCGATACCGAACGCAGCCGGCCACCTCTACGCGGCGCCGCGAGCCGGCTCGGCGACGCCGGGCTCAGCCTGCTGGCCGGCACGCTCACCGAGCACGTCAGCGTCGACGAGATCCCCGACGCGCTGCGTGCCCGCGTGCTCGACCACATCCAGCGCCACCTCGACGACCCGCACACCGTCACCGACCACATCCGCCGGCTGCGCCTGGACGCCGTCCGCCGCGACCTGCGGGATCCGTTGCCGGCCAACAGAAGCGTCGGGGCGATCGCGGCGCGGTGGTGCTTCGTCGACGCCGCGCGCTTCAGCCGGGTGTTCCGCGCCGAGTTCGGGGAGAGCCCGTCGGCGTTCCGGCTCACTTCAACGCGACCAGGCCCACCACGAACAGCCCCGCCGGGACCACGGCCGCCGACAGGCTGATCAGCCACGTGCCGCCGCGCCAGCCGGCCGGCGACGCGTCGAGCACCATGCCGCGCACGAGCGCCGCCTCGACGACCGCCGTCAGCAGGAAACCGAGGCCCACGCTGAAGATCGACGCCGCGCCGACGAAGAACAGGCCCGACGTCGACGCCGCGGCGAGCGGGGCCGCGACCTCCCAGCGCACCAGGCCCGCGGTCGCCGCGAGCAGGGCCAGCAGTAGCACGAACGCGACCAGGAACCCGACCCGCGCGCTGGTGTGGTGCTGGCCGCGGGTGAACAGCCAGAACCCCGCGTCGAGCGCCGCCACGACCAAGGCGAGCACCACGAAACCGGCACGGAAAGTCAGCACGTGATCACTCTAGTCAGACGAAGCGGGCCTCGACGTGGCCCAGCGCGCCGAAGTCGGCGAGCACGTGGCCGCCCGCGTGGATCGGGCACGGCGGGGTCGCCGTGCCGGTCGTCACGACGTCGCCCGGGCGGAGGCGGTGGCCCGTGCGGGCCAGTTCCGTCGCGAGCCAGTGCAGCGCCAGGCGCGGGTCACCCAGGACGAGGCCGCCGTGGCCGCGGGCGAACTCCGCGCCGTCGGCGTGCAGGACCACCGCGTGGCCCGGCAGGTCGAGGTCGCGCCAGCCCGGCACCGCCCGCCCTTCGACGAACCGGCCCGCGCACGCGACGTCCGCCAGCAGCTGCGGGCCGCCCGCGTGCCGGTGGTCGGTGTAGCGGCTGTCCGGCATCTCGAGCGCCAAGAACATCGTGTCGACCGCGTCGAGCACCGCACCGAGCGACGGCGCCGGGCCCGGATCGGCCTTCATCCGGAAGGCGAACTCCGGCTCGGCGACGCCCATCGTCATCGTGTCGGCCGGCACCGGCGGGCCTTCGAGCTGGTGGAACCGCTCGAACAACGCGCCCGGCAGCGGCCCGGGGACACCGAGGTGCTGCTGGGCGTACGCCGTGGTCGCGGCGATCTTCCAGCCGCTCACCGGGCCGGCCAGCGCGGCCAGCGCGGTCTGGGCCGCCATGCCCTCGACGGCGTCACTCGGGCGGACGTCGGCCGGCAGCCCGTCCAGGCGGTCGCCGGTGCGCCACGCGTCCCAGAGCAGCTCCGCCGCCCGCTCGTGCTTCACGCCCGTGATCTTGCCAACCGGAACACCGGGTGTCGATCGGCTTCCGCCGCGAACGCCTCGACGGGACCGCTGCCCTTGGCGTCGAAGTACGGCGCGGTGACCGGGATCTGCCGCACGTAGGCCTGCAGCACCGGCGCCGCGGTGGCGGCGTCGGCCTCCTCGACCTCCCACGTCTCGGTCTTGCGGCCGCGGCTCAGCCGGGCGACGGCGTCGGCCCGCAGGTTGTGCACCCAGGCGACGGCGCCGTAGGGCGCGACGAGCCACCGGTCGCCGCCGGCCTCGACGACGTTCACCGGTGTCGTGCGTTCGAGACCGCTCTTGCGGCCCTTCGTCGTCAGCAGCACGCCGCCCTTGCCCGCGGCCGGGACGCCGCGCGCGAGCAGCGGCTTCACCAGCGCGTTGACGGTCTTCCGCAGCGTTCCCAGCCGGTACTCCCTGGCCATCATGGGTGCATAGCGTAGGCCCCGGAGAGGTCGCGGACGAGCGCCCAGACGGCGTCGAACCGCTCGGCGTCGACGACCGGCTTGCGCAGCGCCGCCAGCGCGATGGCCTGCTGGGCCTCGGTGGAGCTGGGCTTCCCGTTCAGGTCCACCGCGGCGAGGCTGAAGTCCTGCACCAGCACCGCGAAGATCTGGTCGACGACCTGTTCGCCGAGCCCGGTGATGCCGGCCTGCTCCAGGATCAGCTGGCCGTAGACGACGAGGGTGAACAGCTCGGTGAGCGCGAGGCCGAAGTCGAGGTCGGCCTGCTGGGCCTCGTCCGGCGTCGCCTCGGTGAGCAGCTTCACCAGCGCGCCGGCCTGCTCGGTGAACAGCGCGACGTTCGGGATGTGCGACGCCTGCGCGTACGCGGCCTGCCAGTCGTGGAAGCGGACCTTCGACAGCCCGCGCGCCGGGCCCTGGCGGAAGAGGAACTCGTCGTCCGCGGCGTCGGTGCGGGTCGGCACCGGGGCGTACTCCTGCGGCGAGAACAGGTACGCGGGCATGAACTTCGCGATCAGCGCGAGGTTCACCGCGACCGTGCCTTCGAGCTTCGGCAGGCCGTCGATGTCGTTCTTGGCCATCGCGAGGTAGGTGCCGGCCTCGAAACCCTTGGCCGCCACGACGTCGGCGACCAGGCCGATCACCTTCTGCGCCTCGGTGGTCACCTTCATCTTGGTGATCGGGTTGTAGAGCAGGTAGCGGCGGTCCTCGGCGTTCGCGCTGCGGAAGTAGTCCACGGCGCGGTCGGAGAACAGCTTCATCGCCGTCAGCCGCGCGTAGGCCTCGACGAACTCGCGGCGCACGTGCGGGAAGTTCGTCACGGGCTTGCCGTAGAGGACGCGGTTGTGCGCGTGGGTGATGGCCTCGTACAGCGAGTGCGTCGCCATGCCGATGCCGCCGAAGCAGAGGTTGAACTTGCCGATGTTGACCGTGTTCAGCGCGGCGCTGAAGGCCTCGGCGCCGACGTGCAGGAGGTCCTCGGCGTGCACCGGGTAGTCCTCGAGCCGGAACTCGGCGACGTACATCTGCGACGGCACGACGTTCTTGACCACGTGGTAGTTCGGGTGCTCGGCGTCGGCGTAGAAGAAGACGTACTGGTCCGGGCCCTCGACGCCGTCGATCCGGCCGAAGACGGCGACCGTGCGGGCGACGTTGCCGTTGCCGATGTAGTACTTCGAGCCGGTGGCGCGGTAGCCGTCGCCGTCCTTGGTGAGCACCAGGTCCGAGGAGTAGATGTCGGCGCCGTGGTCCTTTTCGGACAGTCCGAACGCGCCGACGCCGCCGGCGTCCAGCGCGTCCGCCGCGCGCTTGCGGGCGACGTCGTTGCCGCTCTGCCACACCGGTCCCAGGCCGAGGATCGTGACCTGCCAGGGATACCAGTAATTCAGCCCGTAGAACCCCAGGATTTCCGACAGCGCGGCGACGCGGCTGGTGTCCCAGCGCTTGTCCAGGTTGCCGTCGGCGTTCGCGGCGGGCGTCAGGAAGGTCGAGAACAGGCCCTCCTTGCCGGCGAACTCGAGGAAGTCCGCGTAGAAGGTGCGCGCGTGGTAATCCTCGGCCAGCTTCGCCTTGCCGCGCTGCTCGAACCAGTCGATGGTGGCCCGGAGCAACCGGCGCGTTTCGGCGTCGAAGTGCGCCGGGTCGTACTCGTGCGGGTTCAGCAGCATGGGGTGAGCCTCCTCGATTACCGACCGGTAACTTAGCAAGGCGATCCTGGTGCGGGCAATCTCACTAGGAGTACGTCACTCGCGTTGGGTACACTGATCTTGCGGGCCGCTCAGTTCTGCCTCGGCCCGCTGCTGTTGTCGACTACCACGCGCCGCGGCCGTTGACCGGTCTGCGCCGGGCAGGACAACCCTTCTCAGGTTATGGAGACCAGGGCGCAGCCGCGCCCGCATGCACTTATGAGCACATTCGCTGAACTCGGCCTGCCCACCACGCTCGTGGACGCGCTGGCCGCTCAGGGCGTCACCGAGCCCTTCCCGATCCAGGCGGCGACCCTGCCGCACACCCTCGCCGGGCGTGACGTGCTCGGCCGCGGCCGGACCGGCTCCGGCAAGACCTACGGCTTCGTGCTGCCCGTGCTGGCCCGCCTCTCGGCGGGGCCGACGCGGCGCAAGCCCGGCCGTCCGCGCGCGCTGATCCTGGCGCCGACCCGTGAGCTCGCGACGCAGATCGAGGCGTCCATCCTGCCGCTGGCCAAGCCGTTGGGCCTGCGCACGACCACCATCTTCGGCGGCGTCTCGGCCAACCCGCAGATCACCAAGCTGCGCGACGGCGTCGACATCGTCGTCGCCTGCCCCGGCCGGCTCGCCGACCACATGCGCTCCGGGCACGTGAAGCTCGACGCCATCGAGATCACCGTGCTCGACGAGGCCGACCACATGGCCGACCTGGGCTTCCTGCCCGAGGTGCGGCGGATCATGGACGCGACGCCGTCCCGCGGCCAGCGGATGCTGTTCTCCGCGACCCTGGACAACGGCGTCGACGTGCTGGTCAAGCGCTTCATGAGCAACCCGATCACGCACAGCGTCGACTCGGCGCAGTCGCCGGTCTCGACGATGGAGCACCACGTCCTGCACCTCGAGGAGACCCACCGGCTGCCGGTGCTGGTCGACCTCACCGCGGCGCCGGGCCGCACGCTCGTGTTCACCCGGACGAAGAGCCGCGCGAAGGCGCTGACCCGCAAGCTGGTGGCGTCGGGTGTCCCGG
Source organism: Amycolatopsis sp. WQ 127309 (assembly GCF_023023025.1). Lineage (NCBI taxonomy): Bacteria > Bacillati > Actinomycetota > Actinomycetes > Pseudonocardiales > Pseudonocardiaceae > Amycolatopsis > Amycolatopsis sp. WQ 127309. Next base: position 4,306,590 of record NZ_CP095481.1, on the reverse strand, counting down.
CCGTCGAGCTGCACGGCAACCTCGGCCAGAACGCGCGCACGCGCAACCTCGAGGCGTTCTCCTCGGGCGCGGCCAAGACGCTGGTCGCGACGGACATCGCGGCCCGCGGCATCCACGTCGACGACGTCCGGCTGGTCATCCACGCCGACCCGCCGGTCGAGCACAAGGCGTACCTGCACCGCTCGGGCCGCACCGCGCGCGCCGGCGCATCCGGCACGGTCGTCACGCTGATGACCGACGAGCAGGTCCGCGACGTCCGCGACCTCACCCGCAAGGCCGGCATCAAGCCGACCACCACCCAGCTCGGCCCGGGCCACCCGCTGCTGGCGGAGCTGGCCCCGGGCGAACGGTCGTTCACGGCGGCGCCGAAGCGACCCCCGGTGGACAACCGCCCGAAGAAGGTCACGGCTTCGGGCGCGGCCCGCCCGGCCCGCGTGCGCGACGGCGAAGAGCGCCCGGCCCGCGGCGGACGCCACGGTGGCGCGGGCGCGCCGAAGGAGAACCGCGGCGGCCAGCGGGCCCGGGCGAACTCCCAGTCCCGCCGCGACGACCAGCCGCGGTCGGACCGCCGCACGCAGTCATCGGAGCCGGGCCGCGGCTCGGGTTCGGGCCGCAGGTCGGGCGCCCCGGCGGCGGCCGGAGCTTCGGGCTCCACCGACCGCCGCGGTTCCGGCGGCGGCGGTCGCCGTGGCGGCGCTCCTGCCGCCGGGGCGGGCGCCGGCGGCGGCCGGTCTGGTGGCGCGGCGGCGTTCTCCTCGGGCACCCGCGCGGGCGCCCGCCGAGGCCGCTGACCTTCGTACGTAGCTGACATCGACCCCCGGGCTTCGGCCCGGGGGTCGTTGTCGTTTGCACGGCCGGCGCTGGCGGATGGCCGAGGACGGGCATTTGACTACGGATCAGAAGGACCCGCTCGTGGCGAGACACCGACCCACGGCCGCATTCGCCCCTTGGGCTCCGGCCCGGGTCGAGTTGTCTGCACGGGCCGGCGGATGGCCGACGCCGAGCATCTGACGACCAGAAGGACCCGCTCCGGCCCGCAGCCGCATTCGGGCCCTGGGCTCCGGCCGGGGGGCGAGTTGTCTGCACGGGCCGGCGCCGGCGGATGGCCGACGCCAAGCACCTGACTACGACCAGAAGGGCCCCGCTCGTGGCGAGACACCGGCCCGCGGCCGCAGTCGCCCCTTGGGCTCCGGCCCGGGAGTCGAGTCGTCTGCACGGTGACGGAGCCCGGCGCCGGGCATCTGACTACGGATCAGAAGGACCCCTCAGGCACACCCCGCTCGCGTGACGCACCGGCCCGCAGCCGCATTCGACCACCGCGGGCAGCCCAGCGACCGCGCCACCGGCTGTTCAGGCCCACCCTCGCGATGGCAGCCCCCACCCATCCCTGGGGGGCGGCCCCTGTCCAGTCTATCGGCTCTGACCTGCGAAAACCGTCGCTCGCGAAATCTGTGGACAACCCGACCCGATGTGGACAACTCCGCGGCGATCACCGGGGTCCGGCCGCGGCCGTGGCATGCTCACGGCCATGGAGGACACGGAACTGGTGCAGACCGGGATCGGCCTGCTCGCGTCGGTCTACCGACTTCGGCGGAACCTGCGCGACGGCAACGACGAGTCCGGCTCGAGCGGGTACCCCGAGCTGCTCGAAGGGGCGTTCGACTTCACCATGACCGCGGACATGAACGTCCCGGAGGAGCACGTCGCCGATGTCCAGCACATCGTCAACCAGGCCGTCGACCAGCTGGCGCACCGTCAGGAGGCCGTCATGCGCGGGCTGCTGATGGGGTTCGTCAAGGTTGTCGAGGCCTACGAGGAAGAGCAGCCTGAGCCGGACGTCCTCGAAGTTCTTCAGCAGCTCTCGCTCGAGGTGGCGACGGCGCCGCCGGAGGAGGACTGATCGACCGGGTGGGTCAGGATCCGGCCCGTCCGGGGGCCGCCGACGCCGTCCAGGCCGTGCCACTCCTGGGCCACCAGGTACAGCGTGTCCTCGCTCAGCGCGCACGCGAAGCACCCGCGGTCCAGCTCCACCCGCTCCAGCACTTCGCCGCCTTCGCGCACCCGCGTGCACGACTTGCCCGGGACGTCCGCCACCCAGATCGCGCCCGACGCGTCCAGGGCGATGCCGTCCGGGACGCCGTCACCGAGGTCGGCCCACACCCGGCGCTCGCTCAACACGGCGTCCGGTGACACGGTGAACGCCGTCAGGCGGTTCGCGTACGACTCCGCCACCACCAGCGTCGAGCCGTCCGGGGTCAGGGCCATGCCGTTGCCGAACGCGATGTCGTCCGCGACCTGGCGAGCCACACCGGCCGGCGAGACGTGCCAGACGCCGCCAGGGCGGTACGGCTCCCCCGCCATCAGGTCGAAGCCGCCGCCGTTGACGTAGCAACCACCGTCCGAAGCCACGACGATCTCGTTGAAGCCCGTCGAGCCCAGGTCGGCGTGGGTGGACAAGGAGCCGTCCCGGGACAACCGCAGCAACCGGCCCTGCGACGACGAGACGATCAGCGGGTCGCCGTCCAGAAAGCCGAAGCACATCGGCATCGTCGGGAAGTCCGCGCGGAACACCACTTCGCGCTCGCCCGCCGGCGTGACCGCGACGATCTCGTGCGCCAGCCAGTCGGCGAACCACAGCCGGCCGTCGTGCCAGCGCGGGGACTCGCCGAACGCGATCCCGTCGGTCAGCACCCCGGTCATCGCCACACCCCCAGCACCAGCGCCACGACCACGATCTTCACGAGCCAGTCGCCCGCGTGCAAAGCGGCCAGCCGCACCGGCACGTTCTCGTGCAGCACCGACCCGGCCAGGATCAGCACCGGGAAGCCCACCCAGAGCACCAGCGCCAGGCCGAGCGCACCCGCGACGCCGTCGACGCCGACCGCGGCGCTCAGCCCGGCGAACACCGTGACCAGCGCCAGGGTCCGGACGAACTCCGCCGCAATCTTCCACGGCACGGGCCGCTCGGCGGCCGACTCACTCAGGCCGGCCCAGACCGTCCCGAACGCCGTGTACCAGGCGGAACTCACCACGAACCCCGCCACCGAGGCCACCAGCACAGCCACGACACCCATCGCCATCTCCTTCGCGTAGTACCTGCTTGCGAAGGGGACGTCGACGCCGTCAGCGGCACTTCGACACGCCGCGCGGAAAAGTTTTAGAGCGACGACGTGAGCCCGCGGGACCGCAGCACCGAGCGCTCCAGCGGGCGGAACACGATCAGCTCGATCCCGACGCCGACCAGCAGGATCAGGAAGATCGCCGCGATCACCGTCTCGATGCTGTTGAGCGAGGAGCCCTGGTTCAGGTACGCGCCGAGGCCGACGCCCAGCTGCGGGGACAGCGCGATCAGCTCGGCCGCCATCAGCGAGCGCCACGAGAACGCCCAGCCCTGCTTGAGCCCGGCGAGGAAGCCCGGCAACGCCGCGGGCAGCAGGATGTGCCGGGCCGACGACAGCCGGCCCGCGCCCATCACCTGGCCGACGCGCGGCAGGATCGGCGGGATCTGGTCGATGCCCGAGACCAGGCCGTTCGCGATCGAGGGCACCGAACCGAGCAGCACGACGAAGTAGATCGCGCCGTCGTTGATGCCGAACCACAGGATCGCGGCCGGCACCCACGCCACCGACGGCAGGCTCTGCAGCCCGGTCAGCAACGGCCCGATCGCGGCCCGCACCACGCGGACCTTCGCGACGAGCAGCCCGAGCGGCGTGCCGAGGACAACCCCGGCGACGAAACCGAGCGCGGCGCGGTGCACCGACGTCCAGACGAATCCGAACACCTCGCCGGTGACGACGTGGCTCCAGAACTCGTCCCAGACGGCGATCGGCGCGGGCAGCTGCGTCTCCGGCCAGAACGCCGCGGCCCACAGCAGCTGCCAGACGACGACCAGCACGACGAGCGCCAGCACCGGGGGCAGGAAACCCCAGGCGAAGCGCCGCCAGAAGCTCGGCCGGCGGTCGCCCACCGGGGTGTCGAGCGAGTCCAGTCCGGCGCCGACGGCGTCGAGGTCCTCGACGTCGGCGGCATCCCTGGTGGGCCGGTCAAGCTGCGGCATGGGTGCTGATCACCTCTCGCAGGTGCCCGGTGATCTCTTCGGTCAGCTCCTCGGCGTCGGCCAGCGGCACGTCCACCCACTCGCGCACGACCCGCCCGGGCCGCGACGACAGGAGCACCACGCGCTGCCCGAGCCGGACCGCCTCGCGCACGTCGTGGGTCACGAACAGCACCGACGTGCCGGTGCTGCGGTAGACGCGCAGCAGCTCGCCCTGCAGGACGTCGCGGGTGATGGCGTCGAGCGCGGCGAACGGCTCGTCCATCAGCAGCAGCGCCTGCTCCGGGTCGCCGCCGACGCGCAGGGTCGCGGCCAGCGCGCGGGCCAGCGCGACGCGCTGGCGCATCCCGCCGGACAGCTCGTGCGGCCGCTTCGCCCCGGCGTCGGTCAGCCGGACGAGGTCCAGCAGCTCGGCGGCCTTCTCCCGGCGCTCGGCCCGGCCGAAGCCGGCGAGGCGCAGCGGCAGCTCGACGTTGCGCGCGGCGGTCAGCCACGGCATCAGCGCGGCCTCCTGGAACATCACCGCCGGCCGGGACGTCGTGAGCGTGATCTCCCCCGCCGACGGCGCGTCCAGGCCCGCGACCAGGTTCAGCAGCGTGCTCTTGCCGCAGCCGGACGCGCCGAGCAGGCAGACGAACTCGCCCGGCGCGACCGTCAGGTCGACGCCGTCCAGCGCGACCACCGCGCGCCCGCCCGTGCCGAACGTCTTGCGCACACCGTCCAGCCGCACCGCGGCCGTGCCGGTGTGCCCGGTCCGGCCACTCGGGAGGGTCGTGGTCATCGCAGGCCGCCTCTCCGGATCACTTGACGAGCTCGGGCGCGTTCACGGCGGGCTGGTTCTGGGTCTTGAGGACGTCGTTGAGCGGGCCGAAGTCGGCGAAGCCCTTCAGCGCGACGACGCTCTTCACGACGCCCGCGGTCACCGAGTCCTGCGCGAGCTGCGGGAACTCGGCGGGGATCGGGTCGGAGGTCAGCTCGATGTTCGAGAACGCGCGGTCGATGACCGCCGGGCTCAGGCTGCTGCCGGCCAGCTCCTTGAGCGCGCCGTTGACGACGGTCTTCGCGTCCGCCGGGTTGGCCTTCGCCCAGTCGATCGCGGCCAGCTGGCCCTTCAGCACAGCGCGGACGGTATCCGGGTGCTCCTGCAGGAACTGGCTGCGCACGATGACGACGGTGGTCGGGAACCGGCCGCCGGGCCACAGGTCCTTCTCGTCGACCAGGACCTTCGCGCCGGCGTCGAGGACCAGCCGCGACGACCACGGCTCGGGCAGCCAGCCGCCGTCGACCTCGCCCTTCTTGAAGGCGTCGAGCGTCTTCGAGTTGTCCAGGTTGGTGATCTTGACCTGGCCGGTCAGGCTCTTGCCGGCGAGGAACTTCTTGAGCGCGACGTCCTGGGTGTTGGCCAGCTGCGGGGTGGCGATGTTCTTGCCCTTGAGCGCGTCGACGCTGGCGATGTCCGGCTTGACGACCAGCTGCGCGCCGCCCGAGACCGCGCCGGAGATCAGCTGGATGGTGCCCTTGGACTTGGTGAACGCGTTGATCGCCGGGCCGGAGCCGATGTAGGCGATGTCGAGGGAGTTGCCCAGCAGCGCGTTGACCTCGTCGGGGCCCGCGTTGAACGTCTGGGTGGTGAGCTTGGTCGAGCCCAGCTCCTGCTTGAAGAAGTCCTTCTTGACGCCGATCAGCGCCGGGGCGTGCGTGACGTTCGGGAAGAACCCGAGCCGGACCTCGGTGGCGGCGCCCGCGTTGGCGGCGGGGGCGGTGTTCTCCGCGGCGCGGGAGCAGCCGGCGAGCACGCCCACGACGGTCAGGGCGGCGAACGCCGAGGCCAGGAAGCGGGTTCTGTGGTGGGAGCGCACGTCAGCGTCGCCTTTCACGGGGTCGATGTCGGGGGCGAGGTTCGCACGGTCACCCACTGGGGCGCATAGCCATCCGCATCCCGGGAAAACGAGTGAGATTCCTTGACATCGACGATTCAGGCGCCTAAGTGCAACCGCCTGGGCCAGTCGCGCGTGGTTCTCCCGACGACTTCCGAGGGGGAGCTGTGGAACCTGACGCGCGAAACCGGCTGATGATCCAGCTGGTGCTGTTGATGTGGGCGGGTGTCGGGCTGGGGCCGATCGGCGCCGACTGGCTGGAGACGACGGGCCTGGGCGAGTGGCCGGCCGTGGGGGCGGTCGCCGCGGCCCCGCTGCTGGGTCTGCTGGCCGGCCTGGCGGTCTGGGCGCTCTCCGGGAGGCCGCGCCCACGAGCCGCGTTCCTGCCGGACTGGGCGGCCGTGCCGTCCCTGGTCATCGGCATGACGGGCCTGGTCACCGGCACGGCGTCGCGGGGTCACCTGTTCGTGTTGATCGCCCAGACGGGCTTGGCGTTGATCGTTCTGCTGGTCGTCGCCATCGAATTGCGGGCCGCGGGCAACCGGACGCGTCATCCGAACGTGGTACAGGTGACCACGGACTTGGGAGGGATGACATGACGAGCACCGCACACCGTGCCGGCCAGGGGGCCACCATCCGCGTGGCGCTGGTCGTTCTCTTCGTCGGGCTGGGCCAGGCGTCGTTCGAATGGCTCCGGTCGCTGGGGATGGACGCCGTGACGAGCATGGTCGTCTGGGCGATCCCGGTCGCCACCGCGGCGGCCGTTTCGCTCGTGCTGTGGCTGGCGTCGGACCGCGCGTTCGCGCTGCGGACCTGGCTGCCGGTCAGCCTGTGCATTCCGGTCTACCTGGGCGGCCTCTTCGGCCTGGCGACCGGCACGGCGAGCCTGGTGGCCTCGATCGTCAGCGGCGTCGGCCTGGGGATCACGGTCGTCGCCGTGGCCGGCCTGTACCGGGCCCGCCGTCAGGACGACGCCCGCGAACCGGCGCGCCAGTAGTCCGTGAATGCCACATTGAGGGACACTATGTCCCTCAATGTGGCATTCACGGACTTTCAGCGACGCAGGAGCAGGGAGACGTCGCCGAACTCGTGCCACAGGTAGCGGCGCTCCACCGCCGCGTCGTAGGCGCGCTGGACCAGCTCCGGGCCGGCCACCGCCTCCAGGAGCAGCAGGTGGGACGCGTCCGGCGCGTGCAGGCCCGTGACGATGCCGTCGACGACCCGGGCCGGGCGGTCCGGGCCCAGCACCAGGTCCGTCCAGCCCTCGGCCGGACCGTCGAAGGCCGATTCCAGGGCGCGGGCCGCCGTTGTGCCCACCGCGATCACGCGGCCGTCGCGGGCGCGGACCCACGAAACCAGCGCGGCGGTCGTCGCGGGGACCCGGAAGCGCTCGGCCTGGGGCGGCTCGCCCGTCTCCAGCGACGACACCCCCGTGTGCAGCAGCAGCGGCGCGACCAGCACGCCGTCGGTCACCAGGCGGGTGACCAGCGCGTCCGTGAACGGCCGGGCCGCCGACGGCATCTCCGCGCTGCCCGGCTCGCGGGCGAACACCGTCTGGTAGTCGCTCAGCGGCCACGCGCGCGGGACGTAGCCGTAGCGGATCGGGCGGCCGCTCGCGGCCAGCAACCCGGGCACCGGCACCGACGCGGCCGCCCGCCACAGCCGGGCCTGACCCGGGACGTGCTCGGCGAGCAGCGTCAGCGACGCGCCGCCGGGCAGGTCCAGGCGCTCTCCCGGCCGGCCGTCGAGCAGCGGGCCGCCGGGGGCGCGCAGCTCGACCACCCACGCGCCGTCGGCCAGCTCGGTCGAGAAGTGGACGACGACCGCGTGCCCGCCGCGACGGGCGTCGATCGCCGCGGGCAGCGTCCCGGACGTGTTGACGACCAGCAGGTCGCCCGGCCGCAGGTGATCACCCAGCGCGCTGAACACCGTGTGGTGCACCGCGGACGGGCTCGCGACCAGCAGGCGGACCTCGTCGCGGGCCACCCCGCGGGCTTCCGGGGGCGCCGACGCCGACAGTTCGCCGGGCAGGTCGAACCGGACGCTCATGCGGGCACCAGCAGGTCGGCGGCGCGGTAGCGGCCGCTGGCCGGACGCTCGTCGAGCAGCCGCAGGAACGCCGGGACCACCGTCTCCGGCAGCGGCCGGTCGGAGATGTCCTCGCCGGGGAAGGCGAGCTGGTGCGTCGCGGTGCGCAGGTCGCCGGGGTCGACCGCGTAGACGGCCAGATCCGGGTGCTCCGCGCCGAGCACGGCGGTGAGCTGGTCGAGCGCGGCCTTCGCGGAGCCGTAACCGCCCCAGCCTTCGTAGGCTTCGACGGCGGCGTCCGAGCTGACGTCGACGATCGTGCCGCCGGCCTTCGTCAGGGCGGCCAGCAGCAGCTGGGTCAGCGCGAGCGGCGCGAAGACGTTCACGCGGTAGACGTTTTCCAGCTCCGCCAAGGGATAGCGGCCCAGCGGCGGCAGCGGGCTGACGCCGAGCGTGCCGGCGTTGTTGACGAGCAGGTCGAGCCCGGAGCCGACGCTGGCGGCGAGCGCGGCGCGGTGGTCCGGGTCGGCGACGTCGCCGGGGACGGGCGTGAGGCCCGCTTCCCGAGCCGCGGCGGTCAGCGCGGCCGCGTCCCGGCCGTCGCCGACGACCGTCCACTTGCGACTCACCAGGGCCGCGGCGAGGGCCTTCCCCAGCCCCGCCGAGGCGCCGGTGATCAGTGCGACTGGCATGGTTCCTCCTTGCAGGGGTACCACACCATCGTTGAACCTCTACATTAGTCGAGGTCAACCGGACGGCGGCCGCGCAGCAGGAAATACGCTGCCAGCGAAACGACGAGCCCGACGTAGTAGGCGAGGTCGGCGCCGTGCAGGGCCGCGGCGACCGGGCCGGTGTAGAGCGACGTGTTCATGAACGGCACCGCCGCGCCGAAACCCACGACGAACGCCACGACGGCGGCCCAGGGACGCGTGGTCGTCGCCGCCCGGACGTCCACGGATCGGCCGCCGCGGGTGCGCCGCAGCCAGTCCGGGAGCACGACGCCGAGGAACGGCGGGATCCAGTAGCTGACGAACAGCAGCACGTTCTGGAACTTCGCCGCCAGCTCGCCGCTGTGCATCCAGAGGATCAGCGCGAACGCGAGCACCGTGACGAGAACCGCCGACACCGGGCGCCGCAGCCGGACGCCGACGGTCTGCAGCGCCAGGGATCCGCTGTAGTCGTTCATCGCGTTGGACGACACGGCCGCGAGCGCGATCACCGCGAGGGCCAGCGAACCGAGGAAACCGCCGCCGAGCAACGTCGCGACGCCGGTCGCCGTCTGGTCGCCCAGCGACGAACCGAGCGCGAGCCCGAGGCCTTCGCCGATCGCGTACGACGCCGTCAGACCGAGGAGCGTGAACCAGAAGACGCCGCGCGACGACGTGTCCGCGGGCAGGTAGCGGCTGAAGTCCGAGGCGTACGGCGCCCAGGAGATCGCCAGCGACAGCGCGATCGTCGAGAACAGCACGACGGCGCCGGTGTGGTCGCCGCCGGTGGCCGTGTCGGCCGTCGCGATCGGGTGTCCGGAAAGGACCTTCACGGCGAGCGCGGCGAACGCGAGCACCAGCAGGACGCTCATCACGGCCTGCACGCGGTGGATCAGCGCGTAGCCGAAGACGCCGAGCGCGCACTGCAGCACCAGCACGATCAGCACCGCGGCCCAGAACGGCAGCCCGGTCAGCTCGGCCAGCGCCTCACCGCCGAACAGGCCGACCAGCGCGTCCCAGGCGATGGAACCGAGCCACTGCACCAGGCCGGGCAGCACGACGCCGCCGCCGAACGGCAGCCGCGCGAGCGGGAGCTGGCCGGTGCCGGTGCGCGGACCCCAGGTGGACAGGTAGGCCACCGGCAGCGACCCGAGGACCGTGCCGGCGAGCATCGCGACCAGGCCCGTCCAGAAGCCGAGGCCGAGCGACGCGGCGAGGGTGCCGGTGAAGACCGCCGTCATGGTCAGGTTCGGCGCGAACCACACGCTGAACAACCGCCACGGCCGCCCGAACCGGTTGCTCTCCGGCACCGGCGTGATGCCGTGGGTTTCGATCGCCAGGTCCGAGCCCCCGGCGGGCATCCGCCCGCCGAAGACCTCGGCGTCGAGACCGCGTCCGCTCATGTCCTGCCTCCACTCGGGTGATCGAGGCAACCCTAGGGCGCGGGTGCCCGGGTGACGGCCGCGAGTGCGCGCCGCCACACCGCGCCCGGACGGCCGCGTGGTGTAACGCGGCGGGCCGAACGGGCGAATCAGCGGTTAGCCGTCCGGGGAGGGGTTCGCGTGGTGCAGCACCCCCGGACCGTCGTGCTGACCGGGCTGCTCGCCGCCGGCTTCGGCCTCGGCGTCACCGCGCTGACGCTCAAGGTCGCCGACGGCAGCCACTCCGCGCTCGACACCGCGCTCAGCACCACCACCGGCTTCCTGTTCCTGCTCGCCGGCGCGGTCGCACACGTGCGGCGGCCGGCCAACGCGATCGGCGTGCTCATCGCGCTCGTCGGCGTCGCGTTGTTCCTCGAAGACCTGCAGTTCACCGCGAACCCGGTGCTGTACACGCTCGCCGTGCCGCTGCGGGCCGCGTCCAGCCCGGTGATCGCGCACCTGGTGCTCGCCTTCCCGCACGGCGGGCTCCGGTCGCGGTGGGAACGGCTGCTCGTGGCCGCGTCCTACCTGGTCGTGCTCGGTCTGGGCGCGCTCGGGCTGCTGTTCAGCGACGACCCGCGCGACCTGCTGGCGATCTCCGCCGACCACGACGGGCACGGCCTCGCCGACCGCGTCCTGGGCCTCGCGGCCGCGGTGATCAGCGCCGGTGTCCTCGTGGTGCTGCTGTACCGGTGGCTGACCGGCCGGCTGCCCCAGCGGCGGCTGCTGTCGCCGGTGATCGCGATCGCCCTCGCCGGCGCCGCGACGTCGGCGGCGGGCACCGCGCTGGGTGACGCCAGCCCGCTGTCGGAGCCGCTGCTCGGGATCTACCGGATCGCGTTCTGCCTGTGGCCGCTGGCGTTCCTGGCCGGCGTGCTGCGCGCCCGCGTCGGCAACGCCGAGATGATCCGGCTGCTGCTGGAGCGCGACGGCACCGGGCTGGCGGCGCTGGTGCAGGACGACGAGGTGTGGAAGGACAGCCGCTCGATCGACGCGCTCAACGCGGCGGCCGGGCTGGTGCTGGACAACCAGCGGCTCACCGCCGAGCTCGAACAGCGGCTGGCCGAGGTGCGCGCGTCGCGGGCCCGGCTCGTCGCGGCCGGCGACGAGGAGCGCCGCCGGCTGGAACGCGACCTCCACGACGGCGCGCAGCAGCGGCTGGTCAGCGTCGTCCTGCTGCTGCGGATGGCCAACCGCCGCGCGGAGCTGCCGCCGGCGGTCGGCGAGCTGCTGACGAGCACGGTCGACGAGCTGCAGACGGCGATCACCGAGCTGCGCGAGCTGGCCCGCGGCATCCGCCCGGCGATCCTCACCGAGGCGGGCCTGGTCGCGGCGGTGCGGTCGCTGGCGGACCGCGTCCCGATGGAGGTGGCGCTCTCGGTGGGCACGGTTCACCGCCTCGACGCCGCGGTGGAGGCGACGGCCTACTACGTCACGTCGGAAGCGCTGACGAACACGTTGAAGCACGCGCACACCGGCCACGCGGACGTCCGCATCGCGGTGACCGGCGCGCAGCTGCGGGTCGAGGTGACGGACCGGGGCGTGGGCGGCGCGGACCCCGCCGGCGGCTCGGGACTGGCCGGGCTGAGCGACCGCGTCCAGGCCCTGGGTGGCGAGCTGTGCGTGGAGACTTCCGAGGCGGGCACGACGATCCGCGCGGTCATCCCCCTGGCCTGAAAGCCGTGAAGGCCTCCTTACCGGCCACAAGAGCCGGTAAGGAGGCCTTCACGGACCTCGATGGAGCGACTAGACGAGGAGCAGGAACAGCAGCCCGCTGGGCGAGCCGAGGCCGGTCACGTCGTCGTAGCCCTTGGTGGTGTGGATCGTCAGACCCTGGTAGTCGAACGTCCGCACCGAGCGGAGCAGACCGTCCGACGCGTCGACCGAGTTCGCGTAGTCGACCCGGGCCACCGCGGCGTCCACGTGCTGCACGTCGCTGATCGCCTTGGTGCGGGAGGTCAGCTTGTAGATCACGGGGTTGATGAAACCGTGGTGGAAGTGGTCGAAGCTGTCGGCCACCGCCATGATGCCGGCGAACACCGGCGACGCGAGGCTCGTGCCGCCGATCCGGTACTGGTCGTAGTGCGCACCCTCCGGGAAGGTCTGCGTCTGGCCGACCAGGAAGCCGGTGTTCGGGTCACCGATCGCGGAGATGTCCGGAACCACGCGGCCCTTGTTGCCGGCCGTCTGGTTCTTCGTGGACAGCGAGTCCGGCACGACACCCTTCTGGTAGAAGGGCTGCGGGAACAGGCGGCTCGTGCCACCACCGGAACCGGAGGTGTAGGCGAACGGCCCGAAGGTGCCGTTGGTGATCGTGGACTTGCTGGTCTCCCAGCCGGTCTCGAACAGCCGCTGGCCGTTCTTGCCGACCGCCAGCGACGTGCCGCCGACCGCGGTGATCCACGGCGCGGAGGCGGAGAAGTCCGGCGACGGCGTGCCGAGGCGCGCCACCTCGTCACCGTTGTCGCCCGAGGAGAAGTAGACGCCGATGCCCTCGAGGACCGCCTGCAGCGAGATCTGGTTGAAGACCTTGACCTCGTCGGCCGGGATGTCCTCGCCGGTGTCGCCGTAGGAGTTCGACACGATGTCGGCCTTGTGGCCGGCGATCACGTAGTTCAGCGCCTCGTCGAGCGCGTTGTCCTCGCAGGACTCGCCGCCGACGTAGAGGATGTTCGCGCCCGGGGCGAGCCCGTGGGCGGCCTCGACGTCGAGGGTCTCCTCGCCGTACCAGCCCGCCGCGTCACACTGGTCCGGCGGCTCGAGAACCGGGTTCGCCGGGAAGACGTGCTGCGAGAACTGGCTCTGCTTCAGCGGGTGCTGCGGGTCGTTCTTCTTCGCGTACGTGCTCGCGTCGGCGTAGATCGTCGGCGAAGCGAAGGCGTCCACGATGGCGATCGTGGTGCCGTGGCCGTCCGCGCCGAACTTCGCGGCCTGGTCGACACCGTAGGCCGAGCGGAGCTGGGCCGGGGTGTAACCGCAGGGCGCGTAGGTCAGCTGCTTGCCGTTGTAGGCGGGGTCGGTGGTGTCGACCTTCTCGCCGTAGTAGGAGCTGCACGGCGGCGCGTTGCGGAAGCCGGGGCCGGGCGCGACGTCCGACGGCTGGACCGACTTGGTCGCCTTGCCGGAGTCGATGCCGTCCGTGTGGTCCGGCTTGAACAGGTTGGTCGCCTGGTCCACACCGACGACGCCGAGCACGTCGCTCGCCAGGTTCGCGGGCACCGAAAGGTTCTTGTCGGCGGCGCGGAGGGTCTGGCCCTTGACGCTGTACTTGCCCAGCTTGACGCCGAACGCGTTCTGCGTCTGGCCGGCGGTGCCGGTGGCCTCGACGTAGGCGCGGTTCGACGGGATGTCACCGATGCTGAAGCCGCTGCCGGTCAGCCACGCCTTGACGGCGTTGACCGTCGCGTCGCTGGCGGCGAAGCGGTCCCGCACCTGGTCGGTGCTCAGGAACTGGCGGTAGGTCTTGCTGTCCGGGTCGGACACGGCCTGGGCCAGCGCCTCGGCTCCGGCGTTGTCGCGCTGGTTCAGGTAGACGCGGAAGCTCAGCTTCGCCGCGGGCGCCGTGTCGGCGACCTTCGCCTGCGCGTTCGCCCACAACGGGTGCGACTGCGGAATGTCCTGACGCCCCTGTGCCGACGCCGCTGCCGGCATGGCCGCGGTGAGACCACCCACCACCGCGAGCGAAAGGAGCAGGGTGGAGCTTCTTCGCACAGAAATCTCCCTCTTCTGAATCGGCCCGGGTAACGGACCTAGAACACCGGACGAGACTAGATCGGGGTTCCGGCCGCGGGGAAGTACTTGCGGAACCGTTATCTGGTCGCGAATTCACCGGATCCGGAGCGCGGGACGGAAATCCGATTTGTCGTCCGAAATACGCGAGGATTGCTCCGCGATGCGCGGTAAGTCCGATTCGTGGCCGTATTACGGACCACGCGATCGGAGTACCCGCCACCTACGAAAGTCGGTTGCTCCGTCCACTCCGGACAGTCCCGCGATGACGGCACTTAAGCCGTCAGCCACCGGCTCGGCCGGGGATCCGGGTCCGGCCGCGGCCCGGCGTCAGGCCGGCGCCGCCAGCCGGCGGTCCACTTCCACCGGGGAAAAGACCGACTCCACCACCATCGCCACCGCGCCGTCCACCGCGAGCCCGGTGCCGCCGATCTCCACCCGCAGGCTCTGCGTCGCCCGCGGCAGCGCGCGCCGGTACAGCACCTCGCGGACGCCGGCCACGAAATGCGGCTCGGCCAGGTCGCCCGCGATCACCAGGACGCCCGGGTTGACCACCGACACCAGCGTCGCGAGCACCTCGCCCACCTGGCGGCCCGCGAACCCGGCCAGCCGGACCGCCGCCGGTTCGCCGGCCAGGATGCGGTCGCGCACGCCCGAGCCCGACGTCGTCGGCAGGCCCTGCTCGGTCAGGCGCGCGGCCAGCGCGCCGCCGCTGGCGACCGCCGCGAGGCAGCCCTGGGAGCCGCACATGCAGCGGGCGTCGGAGAACGCCGGCAGCCGGATGTGCCCGATGTCGCCGGCGCCGCCGTCGACCCCGCGGTAGACGTCGCCGCCGATGACCAGGCCGGCACCGATGCCGGTGGACACCTTGACGACCACCAGCGCGGGCGACTCCGGATGACGCGCGCGGTGCTCACCGAGGGCCATCAGGTTCGCGTCGTTGTCGACCAGCACCGGAGCGCGGAACCGCTCCCCCAGGTACTCGTCGATCGGGTAGCGGTCCCAGCCCGGCATGATCGGCGGCTGCGTGACCCGTGCCTGCCCCGGCTCGACCGGCCCCGGCACGGAGATCCCCACGCCGCAGACCGCCAGGTCGACGTCGGCGAGCAGCTCCTCGAACCACTCCGCGATCCGGCCGAGCACGGGTTCCGGGCCGTCGGCGACGCGCACCGGGCCCTCGCGGCCGCCCAGCCGGCGTCCGGACAGGTCGGTCAGCGCGACTTCGGCGTGCATCGTGTCGACGCTCGCGGCGAGGACGACGGCGTGCCGGTCGTCGAACCGCAGCTGCCGCGCGGGGCGGCCGCCGGTGGAGTCTTCCTGGCCGCCCTCGGCCAGCAGGCCCGCCGACTGGAGCAGGTCGAGCCGCGCGGTGAGCGTCGAGCGGGACAGCCCGCTGCGCGTGAGCAGGGCCTTGCGCGTGGTCGCCTGACCGGTCCGGACCAGTCTCAGCAGCTCACCGGCGCTGGTCGGCGTGGTCATCCGGGCCCCCTTCGCTGTGGGTCACATCATCCCAGGGCCTACTTTTGTCCATTGACAAGACATAAGTAGGAGATAGATTGGACACATGGACGTAACATGGGGGTCCGCTGAGGCCGTGCTGGCCGAGAACTGGATCGGCGCGTCCACCGTGCCCTCGCGCGGGCTCTACCCGCACCAGTGGAGCTGGGACTCCGCCTTCATCGCCTTCGGCCTGCGCCACCTGGCCCCGGAGCGCGCCCGGCGCGAGCTGGTGACGCTGTTCTCCGCGCAGTGGCGCGACGGCCGCGTCCCGCACATCCTCTTCAACCCGGACACCCCGCCCGAGGCGTACTTCCCCGGGCCCGCTTTCTGGCGCGCCGGGCGGACGTCCGGGCTGATCCAGCCGCCGGTGCACGCGCGCGCCGTGCTGGCCGTGCACCGCGCCGACCCGGCGGGCTCCGGCGCCGAGACGTTCCTCGCCACGCTCTACCCGAAGCTCAAGGCCTGGCACGGTTACCTGCGGACCTACCGCGACGCGGGCGGGCGCGGGCTCGCCTCGATCGTGCACCCGTGGGAATCGGGGATGGACAACAGCCCGGCGTGGGACGGCCCGCTCTCCCGCGTGACACCCGCCGACCCGGCCGGGTTCGTCCGCCGCGACCTGGAGCACGGCCACGCCGCCGACCGCCCGAGCGACGAGGACTACGGCCGCTACGTCCGGCTCGCCTCGGCCTACCGCGACAGCGGCTACCTCGACGCGCGCTGGGCCGACGTCGACGGCGGCTTCACCGTCGAGGACCCGGGCCTCAACGCGCTGCTGGCCGACGCGGAACTCGCGCTGGCCGAGATCGCCGAGGTGCTCGGCCTGCCCGCGGCCGCCGCCACGCACCGCGACAGCGCGACCCGCGTCGCCAAGGCGCTGCAGGAAACGTTGTGGGACAGCGCGTCCGGCTTCTTCTTCGCCCGCGACGTCCGCACCGGCGAGCGCACCCGCGAGTACACCTGCGCCGGGCTGCTGCCGCTCGTGCTGCCGGACCTCGCCGTCGCGCCCGCCCTGCTGGCCACCGCCACCGGCCCGCGCTTCCGGCTCGGCCAGGTGCACGGCGTCCCGAGCTACGACCTGACCGCCGACGATTTCGACCCGGGTCGTTACTGGCGCGGCCCGTCGTGGTTCAACGTCGGCTGGCTGGTCCGCCAGGGGTTGCTGCACCACGGCGAGCACGCGCTGGCCTCGTGGCTGCGCGACGACCTCGTCGAAACGGCCACGCGCACGGGTTTCGCGGAGTACGCGGACCCGTTCACCGGCGCGGGCCACGGCACCCGCTCGTTCGGCTGGACCGCGGCGCTCACCGTGGACCTGGTGTCCACCACCGGCTGACGGCCGGCCCAGCCGCGTCGGGGGCGGGTGGGCCGGCCGCCGCTTCGGGTTGCGGTGTGCCGGGCCGACGACGCCATCACCCAGGCCGACGTGCTGCGGTGAGGGCCGGAAAGCGTTTTCCCACGGCTGACCGGGGGACCCGCACCACCCCCAGCCGGGTGCGGGTCCCCCGTTGTGCGATGGTGCGGTGCTCCGGTTTTCGTGGCGGCGAACCGGTCCTGGCACCGAAGACCTCTGCCGGCTTCGGTGTCCTATCAGGATTTTCGCAGTCTACCTTCGCGGAGCCCGCGGCGAACGTGCATTTTTCATGGTCCACACCGTGAATCCCGCATCAGCCGAAACCTACGCCGGACGACAGCAGGCCGAACGCCCGATCGGCGGCGGCGACCGCGTCCGGATGGCGCTGCTCCGCCGGAATTCCCGCCGCGACGGCGTCCATGTTCGCCGTCGACAGCAGCCGGCGGACCGCCGCGATCTGGGCCGCGGCCAGTTCGGCGTCCAGTGCGGGCACGCCTGCCTCGGTCAACGCGGCCGTCAGTGCCGCCTCCCCCGCGGAGACGAACTCCGCCAGCCGCGCCACCAGCGCCGGGGTGCCGGTGACCAGCCGGAACACCGCGACGACCTCGGGGGCGTCGCACAGGCCGGTCACCGGCTCGCGCTCGGCGAGGCCGCGCAGGAACGCCTCCCGCAGCGCCGCCAGCGGCCCCTGGCCCGGGCGGCGGGCGCGGACGACGTCCGCCGCGTCCGTCTCGTGGTCGGCGAACCGGTGCAGCACCAGGTCCTCCTTGCTCGGGAAGTAGGCGAAGAGGGTCCGTTTGGACACCTCGGCCACCCGCGCCACCTCGGCGACCCCGACGGCGTCGAACCCGCGCTCCAGGAAGAGCGTGATCGCCGCCGTCGAGATCGCCGCCCGCGTGCGGAGCTTCTTGCGCTCCCGCAGGCCCAGTTCATCGGTCACGTCACTCAGCGTAGCGCCCGGGTGTCAGACCTTCTGCAGGCCAGGCGTCCCTGCTTGCACTACGTAGCTGGCGTCGTTCTTGATGACCACCTTCGCCGGGTCGTAGACGCTGGTGTCGGACGTCGTCATGAAGTCCGCCCGCGTCTGCGACGGCGTGGCCGTGACGCGGACGTAGCCGCGCTCGCCCTTGCAGTACTTGACGTGCGGGTTGTTCGCCAGCCAGGCCGCGCTCGGCGGGGTCGCGGTGTCGCTGTTGCTCGTCACCGACGTCGTGACGAGCTCCGAGCCGATGAGCGGGTCGCTGTGGTCGAAGTAGTCCAGGCGCAGGTCGGCGGCCCAGTGCCGGTGGACGTCGCCGGTCAGCACGATCGGGTTGGCCACCTTCCGGTCGACCCAGCCCTTCGCGATCCGGTCGCGTGAGGCCTCGTAGCCCTGCCACGAGTCGGGGCTCTCGCAGGTGGCCTTGTTGCCGTCGCCGTCCCGCGTGGCGAAGAAGACCTGCTGGCCGAGGAAGTCCCACGTCGCCGGGTGCGACTCGAACTGCTTGAGCAGCCACGCCTCCTCCGTGGCCCCCAGGATGCTGCGCGAGGTGCTGCGCATGTCGGCGCAGGCCGGGCCCGCCGAGCCGGACGGGTCGGCGACCTGGGCGTTGCGGAACTGGCGGGTGTCGAGCATGTGGAACCGGGCGAGGTTGCCCCAGAGCAGCTGGCGGTACAGCTGGATCGACGAGCCGTTCGGCTTCGCGGTCGAGCGGATCGGGGTGTGCTCGTAGAACGCCTGGAACCCGGCGGCCTTGCGGGCGGCGGGCGCGGGTGAGGTGGTGCCGTTCCAGTTGTTCATCACCTCGTGGTCGTCGAAGACGACGATCCACGGCGCGGTGGCGTGCGCGGCCTGCAGGTCGGCGTCGGTCTTGTGCTGCCCGTGGCGGGCGCGGTAGATCGCGAGCGTGGTCGCGTCGTCGGCGACGGCGAGGCTGCGCGGGTTGCGTTCCGCCGCGGCGCGGCCCGACTTCTTCTCGTAGATGTAGTCGCCGAGGAACAGCACCAGGTCCGGGTCGTCGGCCACGACGCCCTTGTACGCGTGGTAGTAGCCCTCCTCCCAGTGCTGGCAGGAGGTGAAGCAGTACTTGAGCTGGTTGACGGCGGCGCCCGCGGCGGGCGCGGTGCGCGTGCGGCCGACCGGTGAGATGTAGCCGGAAGTCTTGAAGCGGTAGAAGTATTCACGCGCGGGCTGCAGCCCGACGGGTTCGATGTGGACACTGTGGGCGGACGCGCGGACCGCGCTCGCCGAGCCGCTCTGCACGATCGAGCTGAACGCCGCGTCGTTCGCGATCTCCCAGTCGACCGCGTACGTCGCGTCGGGCATGCCGCCGAAGCCGTCCGCGTTCAGCGGCGCGGGCGCGAGTCTCGTCCACAGCACCACGCTGTCGGGAAGCGGATCGCCGGAGGCGACACCGAGCTGGAACGGATCGTGGATGGCAGGGGCGGCCGCCGTGGTGCGGGCGTTCGCCCAGGACGGCAGGGCCGCCGAAGCCGCCGTGGCGGTGACCGCGGCGAGGCCACCGAGCAGCACCTTGCGCCGGTTGACCTGACTCATGTCGGGAAGTCCTTTCGGGGAGGGGGAGGACGCGGTCAGGCGGCGAAGTCGGTGATGCCGTCGCTGCAGGACTTCAGGTCCGGCTTGCCGGTGGTGTAGTTGGCGACGCAGACCTTGTAGAAGACCCAGCCGCCCTTCGCGACGGTGACGGCCTTGTCGACCTTCGTGCCCTCGCCGCCGGAGTTCCAGACGTAGAACGGGCCGGCGCCGCCCTTGAGCCAGTAGGTGACGACGGCGGAGTAACCGTCGGCATCGGTGTCGTAGACCAGGAAGTGCGAGTCGGACGAGCGGTACTGGCCCTCGCCGACGCAGGCGTCGGCGCACTGGCCGCTGCCCGTGCCGACACCGCAGTCGGGCGCGACCCGCGTGTCGGAGCCCGTGTTGACGTAGGTGTCCGAGACGTAGCCGCCGAGCGCGGGCACGTAGTCCCACAACGTGCTCGTGCCGAAGGTGCCGGTCACGGACGTGCCGGTGGTCTGGCAGTCGATGCTCACCGACGCGCCGTTCGCGACGGTCTTGACGGCCGTGGCGCTCGTGGTGGGCGCCCGGCGGACGTTCAGCGGGTCGCCCGCGGTCTTGATGGTGCCGGTCGCCGCGGCGGACGCCTCGAGCGCGCCGCCCACCGAGAGCGTGCCCACCGCCGTGAGAATGATCCCTAAGCCGGCGATACGCCGGAGGTTCGAACGCTTCATGGCGGGAGCGTGACGCACTCCGGTACACGTCCCATACAAAGCGCCGGACCTGCGCGCAGACACTCCGAATGGATCTATCGGGCCCGGTGGCCGGGAAATAGCATCCGGGCATGGGGGAACTCATCGGGCAGGTTGAGGCCACCTCGCTGACCATCCGCGTCCTCGGGCCGCTGGAGGTCACCGCCGCCGGGCGGGTGATCGCCCTCGGCGGCCCGAAGCCCCGGCTGCTGCTGGCCGCCCTGGCGCTGCAGCCGAACGTCGTCGTGTCCACCGAGGTGCTGGTGGAGGTGCTGTGGCCGGATTCGGCCCCGCGCTCGGCCGCGGCGAACATCCGGACCTACGTCCATTCGCTGCGAAGGCGGTTCGCCGAGATCGACCCCGGCCTCGGCGAGCGGATCAGCAGCCGGGCCTCCGGCTACCTGCTGACGACGTCGCCCGGCGAACTGGACCACCTCGCGTTCACCGCGGCGGCGGGCGACGCGCGGGAAGCGCTCGACCGCGGTGACGCCGAAAGCGCTCTCACGGTGCTCGACCGCGCCGAAGGCCTGTGGCGCGGCGAAGTCCTCGAAGGGCTCCCCCACGACCACAGCTGGGGCGCGACCGTCGCCCGGCTCGCCGAGCTGCGGCTTTCGGTGCAGGAACAGCGGCTGCGCGCGCGGATCGACCTGGGCCGCGGCGGCGAGGCCGTCGCCGAGCTGCGCGGCCTGGTCACCGAACACCCGCTGCGGGAAGAACTCTGGGCGCAGCTGATCGTCGCGTTGCGCGCCGCGGGCCGGACCACCGACGCGATCGACGCGTTCGACGCGGCCCGGCGGGTGCTGCGCGAGGAGCTCGGTGCCGAACCGGGCGCCCGGCTGCGGGAGCTGCGCGCGACGCTGGTGGTGTCCGAAAGCGTGCCTGCCACGCGCCCCGCCGACCTCGCCCCGATCTGCCAGCTGCCGCTCGACCTGCCGGACTTCACCGGCCGCGACGACGTCATCCGCGAAGTCGTCGCGCTGATGAAGGAGCGGGCCGAGCGCAACGCACCCGCGGTGATCGTGCTGTCGGGCGCGCCCGGCGTCGGGAAGTCCGCGGTCGCCGTCCGCGTCGCGCACGCCGTCCGCGACGACTTCCCCGACGGGCAGCTGCACGTCGACCTGGCCGGCACGTCGTCGTCGCCGCGCGCGCCGATGGGGGTGCTCGCGGAACTGCTGCACGCGCTGGGCATCCCGGACGCCGGCCTGCCGCGCGAGCCGGCCGAACGGGCCGCATTGCTGCGGTCGCGGCTGGCCGGACGGCGGATGTGCGTCGTGCTCGACGACGCCGGCAGCGCCGCGCAGGTGCGGCCGCTGCTGCCCGGCGCCGGCGCGTGCGCGGTGCTGGTGACCAGCCGGCTGCGGCTGCCCGGGCTCGCCGGGGCGAAGCCGGTGGACGTCGACCTGCTGCCCGAGGCCGACGGCGCGCGGCTGCTGGAGGGCATCGTCGGCGCCGAGCGCGTGGCCGCGGAGCCGGAGAGCGCCGCGGCGATCCTGCGCCAGTGCGGGCACCTGCCGCTGGCGATCCGGGTGGCCGGCGCGAAGCTCACCCATCGGCCCGGCTGGACGCTGCGGCTGCTGGCCGACCGGCTGCGCGACGAGCACCGGCGCCTCGACGAGCTGCGCGTCGGCGACCTCGCCGTCCGCGCGAGCGTGACGCTCTCCTACGACCTGCTGCCGCTGTCGGCGGCGACGGCGTTCCGCGGGCTCGGGCTGCTCGGGCCGGTGCAGTTCCCGGCGTGGGCGGTCGCCGCGGTACTGGGCCGCCGCGAGGCCGACGACGTGCTCGACGTGCTCGTCGACGGCCACCTCGTCGAGCTGGTCGGCTCCGACACCGCCGGGCAGCCGCGTTACCGGCTGCACGACCTGCTGCGCGTGTACGCCGTGGAGCTGGCGGAGCAGAGTGATCCCGCGAAGACGCGAGCGGGGCTGCGGCGGGTGCTGGAGGGCTACCTCGCGCTCGCGCTCGAAGCCGCGCGGCTCATGCCGATCCACTTCTTCGGCCGGTACCGCGACGACGAGCTGCCCCGGCCGCAGCTGCCCGCCGACGTGCTGCCGCCCGAGACCGCGGCGTGGTTCGCGGCCGAGCGGCCCACCAGCGTCGCGGCGGTCTCGCTGGCCGCCGGACACGGGTTCGACGACCTGGCCTGGCAGCTCGCGTCCGCGTTGACGCCGTACTTCGACCTGCGCGGCCACCAGGACGACTGGCACAGCACGCACACCATCGCGCTCGCCTCGGCCCGGCGCACCGGCTCGCTGCGCGCCGAGGCGATCGTGCAGCGCAACGTCGGTCAGTACCTGCTCTACCAGGACGAATACGCCCGGTCGCGGGTGGCGTTCGAGGAGTCGAAGGCGCTGTTCGAGCGGGTCGGCGATGCCCAGGGCGTCGGCATCGCGCTGACCGGGCTGGCCACCATCCTGCGCATCGAGGGCGAAGGCGACCGCGCGCTCGACCACTGTCACGAGGCCCTGAAGGTGTTCGCCGAGGCGGACGACCGGCACGGCGAGGCCGTCGCCCGGATCAGCGCGGGCGCGGTCTGGATGGCACGCGGCTGCTACGCGGCGGCGAAGCGCTGGTTCACCGACGCGCTGGAGCTGTCGGCCGCGATCGGCGACCGGCACCGCGAGGCCCACGCGTTCAAGCGGCTCGGCCTGCTCCACCAGCACCAGGGCAACCTGGCCGCGGCCCGCGAGCACGTCGACCGGGCGATCGCGATCTTCACCGACCTCGGCGACGACCACTGCGTCGGCTACGCGAACCAGAACCTCGGCGAGCTGTGCCTGCACAGCGGCGATTTCGCGCACGCCCAGCTGCTGCTGGTGAACTCGCTGTCGGTGCACCGCCGCAACGGCGACCGGCGCTCGGAGGCGGAGGTGTCGCAGCTGCTCGGCGAGCTGCACCAGGCCCTGGCGCAGCCGGACCGGTCCCGGGAGTACTCGGAGCGCGCGCTGGCGCTGTGGCACGAGCTGTCGACGCGGCCGCAGGACCCGGCGCCGCCCGCCGAACCCCCGCACACCGTCTCCGCCTGACCGCTCGCCGTGAGGGGCACCTTCAGGGCTTTCCGCGCCGGCCGATTCGCCTGCGAGTGACTTTGTACGGATCATGTATGGGCCCCCGCCAGGCTTTGCCACGTTCGAGTGAACGAGGGCGAAGGGAGACCGGGGATGATCCGGATCAGGAAGACCGGCCGCGTGACCGCGGCGGTACTGGCCGCGGGAGCGGTGACGGCGCTGGCCGGAGCCCCCGCCCAGGCGGCGACCGCGGCGGCGAACGGCTGGACCGCCGATCTGTCCACTGTGGACGGCGACGACGTCAACGTCACCGGCGCGGGCGGAACGCTCACGCTGGCCGACCCGGCCTGGCACAGAACCGCGCGCGTCTTCGCGGGCAGCGAAGGCAGCCTGCTCCTGCCGGAGCACGCGCTGAGCGGCCCGGCCGACCGCGTCAGCGCGGCGGTCGGCGCCGACGTCCCGGCCGGCACGAGCGTCGAGGTCGACGTCCGCGGCCGCACCGGCGTGAACGACTGGACGGAGTGGACGCCCGCGGGCGCGGCGCTGGGGGCGAGCGTCGGTTCCGTGCAGGTGCGGATCAGCCTGCACAGCACCACCGACGGCGTCCGCCCGGCCGTCCGGAGCGTCGCGCTCAGCGCGGACTCCGTCCCGCGGGTCGACGCGCTGGCCGCGACGACGCCGTTGACCTACAGGGTCTACGGCACCCGCGAGGGTCTCGTCGGCGGCACCACGGCCAACGGGCACAAGATCGTCAGCCACGACCACTTCGTCTCGTTCCCGTCGACAAAGTCCGTTTCTCCCAAGGGAACCGGCAACTACACCGCGCGCGTCTGCCGCACCGACGGCAGCAAGTGCGAGTACGCGCCGGTGTGGGAGGTCGGCCCGTGGAACATCCACGACGACTACTGGAACCCGGCGTCGGTCCGCGCGGAGTTCAAGGACCTGCCGCAGGGCAAGCCCGAAGCGCAGGCCGCCTACCTCGACGGCTACAACGGCAAGAAGGACGACTCGGGCCGCACGGTCCTGAACCCGGCGGGCATCGACCTCGCCGACGGCGTGTTCTGGGACGGCCTCGGCATGTCCGACAACGGCTACGTGAACGTGACGTACCTGTGGACCGGCTCCGGCCCGACGGGTGTGGTCGGCACCGCGGGCGACCCGCTGAACGTCCGGGCGAGCGCCAGCACGTCGGCGGCGGTCAAGGGCCTCGCGGCGAACTACGCCAAGGTGACGATCGAGTGCTACACCACGGGCGACACGGTCACCGGCAAGTTCGGCACGAGCAACATCTGGGACCGCATCGGCGCCGGCCACTACGTGTCGGACACGTACCTGCAGACCGGCTCCGACAGCCCGGTCGCCCCGCACTGCTGAGCGGCCCGCGGCTCGAGTGAGCCTCGATCGTCGCGTGGTTGACTGCCCTCACCCCCGCGACAACAGCGAAGGCCCGGCATCCCCCGCCGGGCCTTCGCCCATTTCGCGCAGTGCGTATTCCGCTCTCCGGGACATCAATTCACAACCGTGAACGACTATCCGCCGGGTGTACAAGCACATGTCCGTTGTGTAAAACTTCCGGCACCTGGAGCATTTCCCCACACGGAATGGCGGGCACCTTGTGAGCGTTACCCGGAGAACCCTGCTGACCACCGCGGCCGGTGCCGCGGTGGCGGTGAGCGCCAGCACCTCCACCACCGCGTCGGCGAGTCCCCCTGCCGCCGTCGACCAGGCAACCGTCACCCGGACGCTCCGCCAAGCGGCCGACTACGCGGTGGCCAAGCTCCGCGCCGTGGCCCCCGGGGTCACCGCGTTTCCGACCGGCACGAAGTTCGAGAAATGGGCTTATTCGCAAAATGGCGACTGGGTCGGCGGATTCTGGCCCGGTCAGTTGTGGCTGGCGTACCTGCACAGCGGCGACGAACAATTCAAGACGCTCGCGCTGGCGTCCGCGGACAAACTCGCGCCGCGGCAGTTCGACACCGGAACGCACGATCTCGGCTTCCTCTTCTACCCGTCCTGGGTCACCGCGTGGCGGCTCACCGGCGACGAGAAGTGGCGGGCCGGCGCGGTGCAGGCCGCGGCGTCGCTGATCAAGCGCTTCAACCCGGCCGGGAAGTTCATCCGCGCCTGGGGCGCGCTGACCGACCCGAAGGACGCGGGCCGCGTCATCATGGACACGATGATGAACCTCGACCTGCTGGCTTTCGCGAGCAAGCAGACCGGGGATCCGCAGTACCTCGACGTCGCGATCGCGCACGCGAAGACCGCGCAGCGCAACTTCGTCCGCCCGGACGGCTCGACGCCGCACGTGTTCGACTTCGACCCCGTCACCGGGGCGCCGATCGGGCAGAACACCGTGCAGGGCTACAGCCCGACGTCGTGCTGGTCACGCGGGCAGGCGTGGGGGATCTACGGGTTCACCACGATCTACCGGCGCACCGGCGACAAGGAGTTCCTGACGACGGCCCGGCGCCTGGCGGACTACGCGCTGTCGCGGCTCACGCCCGACAACGTGCCGGTGTGGGACTACCTCGCCCCGCAGGCGCCGAACGACATCAAGGACGCCTCCGCCGGCGTGGTCATGGCGTGCGGGCTGCTCGACCTGGCCGAGCAGACGCACCGCCCGCAGTACCGGGACAGCGCGCTGCGGATCCTCGACGCGACGTCGAAGACGTGCCTGACGACGAAGTCGACGCGGGCCGAGGCGACGGTCGCGCGCTGCACCCGCAACCGCCCGGCCGAGGACGGCATCGAGATCTCGCTGCCGTACGCCGACTACTACCTGCTCGAAGGCATCCTGCGGGTGCTCGACCGCGCCGAGGTGGACCGCGCCGTCGACCTGTCGAGCCTGTAGGACCCCGACCGGGGAGGCCGCCACCTCCCCGAGGCCGTCAGTGCTGGTGGTGGGCGTGCACCTTCGCGTGCCCGAGCCCGCGGCCGATCATCCACTTGTTCACCGGCACCGTCACCACGAAAGCGATCGCCAGCGAGAGCACCAGCGACAGCCAGAACAGCCAACTGGCCAGGCCCGCGTCCATCGCTCCCGGGATCGCCACGACCACCGTGTTGTCGATGACCTCCATGACCGCGATCGACACCGTGTCCGCGGCCAGCGCGACCTTGAACGCCGCCGCCAGGTCCAGGCCCGACTTGAGCACGCCGCGCATCGTCAGGCCGTAGCCGAAGACGAAGGCCAGCACGATCGACAGGACCACCGTCGCCGCGTTGTGCAGGCCGAACGCCGTGCCCAGCACCATGCCGAGCACCTCACCGATGGCGCAGCCGGTCAGGCAGTGCAGAGTCGCCTGAACCGCCGTCGCCCACGAAGCCCCGTGCTGTTCGCTCATGCCCGCGACTATACCCCCACGGGGTATCGACGTGCTTGTCTCGCCGGCCACACCGATGGCGAGCACGCACAGCGACGTCCGGCTCGCCACCCTGCTACCCAGAGTGCCATCCAGTGTCGCTCACCGTAGCGAACACCGCCGACCAGGCGTTCTCCCGCCGGAAAGCCGCCAGGTAGAACTCACTTTCGTAACCCTTTGCGCACATCCCGTTGACCACAGTTACCCGGGGCCCTACGTTCGCCGTGGGTCTCCACCGCGCGCAGACCGTCCGTGAGCAGTGAGGAATGGGTGGGGATGCGAGGGCCGACGAGGACGTCCCGGCTGATCGCGACGCTGCTGTTGAGCGTGGCGTTCGCGCTCGGCGGCTGCTCGGAACAGCTCGGCAGCACGCCGCCACCGGCACCGACGCGGATCGTGTTCGTGCCCAAGATCGCCAAGATCCCGTACTTCGAGGCGATGAACAGCGGCGGCGTGGAGGCCGCGAAGCAGCTGGGTGCCGAGTGGACGATGACCGCCCCGGCGTCGGTCGACCCGGCCGCGCAGGTGACGATCCTGCGCACGCTGATCGCGCGGAAGGTCGACGTCATCGTCGTCGCGCCGAACGACCCCGCCGCGCTCGCGCCGGTGATCGCCGAAGCCCGGGCGAAGGGCATCCACGTGCTCACCTCGGACACCGACGCGCCGGGCACGCAGCGCGAGGTGTTCGTCAACCAGTCCAGCGCCGAGGGCATCGGCATGGCGGTCACCGACGCGCTGATGGCGAAGACCGGCGGCGCCGGCAAGTACGCGATCGTCTCGTGCGGCCCGGCCGCGGCGAACCTCAACAGCTGGATCTCGGTCCAGAAGGAGTACACGGCCGCGCACTACCCCAAGGCCCAGATCGTCGAGACCGTCTACGCCGGGGAGGACGAGGACGCCGCGACGGCGCTGGCCAAGCAGCTGATGACCCGCTACCCCGACCTGACCGGCCTGGTCGGCGAGTGCACTACGTCCGCGCCGGGCGTCGCGAAAGCCGTGAAGGAACAGCAGAAGATCGGCCAGGTGTTCACCGTCGGCGTCGGCACGCCACAGTCGATCAAGCCGTACCTGCTCGACGGCTCGTGCTCGCAGTCGGTGCTGTGGAACGTCGAGTCGCTGGGCTGGCTGACCGCGTGGACGGCGAAGCAGGTCGCCGACGGCAAGCCGCTGAGCCCGGTCAACAAGGTGAGCCTGGAGTTGCCGGCGGTGAAGTACGACGCCCCGTCGAAGACCGTTCTGCTGGGCGATCCGCTGCTCATCACCGCCGACAACGTCGACCAGTTCAAGTACTGATCTCTACCGGACGTCGATGGTGACCGTCGCCGTGCTGGTGACCGCCGGGAGCCGGGTCGTGTCGACCGCGAGGTACTCGCCGTCGTCCTGACGGCCGTCCGGCAGCGTCTTCGCGTGCAGCGCGTACGGCGGCGCCGCGTTCGTCACGCCGTCGATGCCGAAGTCGTTGTCGTTGCCGATGACCAGCGTCCGGCCGCCGTCGGTGGTGGCGACGCCCTCGACCTTGTCGTGCCCGAAGAAGCCGCCGGCCGGGTCGAGGCCGGTCACCAGCGCGCCGAGGTCCAGCGAGAGCTTCTTGCTCACCGGCGTGATCCCGGCCGCGGCGAGGTCCCTGATCGCGTCGGCGGTGGTGTCCTTGCCGACGTAGGCGTCGATGCTCTTGCCGCCGACCAGCACGCCACCCTTGACGGCGTCGTAGCCCGCCGCCCGCGGTCCGACGTCGGTGGCGCCGGTGAGGTCGATCTCGAAGAGCTTCTTGTACGCGCCCGGTTCGAGCTTGCCGTCCCGTTCGTCCACCAGGAAGCGGGTCGCCGACAACGCCGTGATCTCGCTGACCGCGGTGCCCGTCGTGTCCGGGTCGTCGAGCAGGTAGAGGTACTCGTGCGTGGCGCGGGTGCGCAGGTCGACGGTGACGATCCGCAGCGTGGTGACGTTGCCCGGCTTCTTCGTCAGGTCCGGCTGCTGCAGCGCGGACTGCATGACGCCGACGAGCGTCCGGCCGTCGGGGGTCAGCGCGAGGCCTTCCATGCCCTTGTTCGGCACCCGGTACTTCAGCTCGGCCGGCAGCGAGCCGTCGAACGGCGAGAGCCGCTCGAGCGCCCGGCCGTCGCGGCCGAAGTGCGTGATGAACGGGCCGTACTCGTCGGACACCCAGAACGTGCCGTCCTTCTGCGCGACGAGGCCTTCGGAGTCGTAGCCGTTCGCCGACTTCGGCAGGACGTTCCCGTTCAGGTCGACGATCTTCTCGCCGGTGTCGGCCTGGGGACTGACCTGGCCGTTGTACGGTGTGCCGTTCGCGGCGCGCAGCGGGATCGTCTTCTCCAGCACGGCTTTCCCGTCGCGGAGCCGGAACTTCCCGATGGCCGGGGTGAACGCGGGCAGCGGCTCGATCTTGCCGCTGTCGGGCGCGTCGACGTTCGGGCCGCGGTCGGTGAGGCCGTAGAACTCGTCGCGCTCCCCCGGGACGGGGGTCAGCGCGGAGCCGTACGCACCGCCCTTGAGCTGGACGCCGCCGATCGTGGCGAGCGGCTTCACCGCGGTCGGGTAGAGCTTCACCGCGTCGGAAACGGTGTAGGTGAAGGAATCACGGCCGTGGAAGCCGGGCGCCGGGGTGTAGTGGAACGCGCCGTCGGCGCCGATCGTGACGCTGCCGTGCGCGGCCGCGGTGTGCCGGACGACGGCGGTGGCGCCGCGGTCGTTGCCGAGCACGTCGTCGTGCAGGGCCTGCCCCGCGCGGACGCGGTAGTGGTCGTCCTTCGCCCGCGGCCCGTGCTCGTGCGCCGAGGCCGGCCCCGCGGCGGCCAGCGGCAGCGCCAGAACCGTGGCCACCAGGGCGATTCGTACCCGCTTCATCGGTTTCTCCTCCTCCGGCGCGTGACTGCGCCGGAGGAGGAGTCTGAGTGGCCGAAGTGGACAACGCCCGTCTTCGAGGAGGCCGTGGCGTTAACGGTGCCGGCGGGCCGCGGCGACCGCTCCGGCGCCCAGGACCAGGATCAGCGTCGTGAGGCCCCAGCGGCGCTTCTCCTTCGTCCGCACAGCGGTGTCCTGCGCCACGGGTTCGGCCTTCTTCGTCGGGACGGCGTGCGGTTTCTTCGTCGGCGGTGCCGGGGTCGGCGGCGCCGTCGTGGGCTCTTCCCGCGGTGACGCGGCCGGTGGCGGTGGCGGCGCGACCGGTTCCTCCACCGGTGGCGGCTGCGACGGCGGAGGCTGCTCCGGCGGGGGCTTCGGCTTCGGTTTCGGTGCGGGGGTCGGCGGCGGCGGGTTCGGCGGCGGGTTCGGCGGCGGGTTCGGCGGCGGCGAGTTGGGCGGTGGGCTGTTGGGCGGCGGCGAGTTCGGCGGGGGCGTGTTCGGGGGCGGGGTGTTGGGCGGCGGCTCGGTGGGCGGCGGCGTGTTCGGCGGCGGCTCGGTCGGCGGCGGCGGGGGCACCGCCGCCTCGGCGTAGCAGCCGGCCGCGTCGCCGCTGGCCAGCACCGGGCCGGTCGAGATCTCGACCGCCGGGCCCGAGCCGTCGCGGGGCAGGCGGTACGTCACGCTCCGGCGGCCCTCGTGGTTGGCCGTCGCGTAGATCGCGCCCGGGCCGAGGACGACCGAGCCGTACGCGCCGCCGCTGGGCAGCCGCAGGCCCGGCAGCACCGCGACCTTGCCGGACGACGGGTCGACCGTCACCACCGAACTGTCGCCGCGCGACGACGTCGAGACGCCGTACAGCAGCCCGTCCGCCGGGTCGTAGGCGAAGTCGTCGACGCCGTTCGCCAGCGACACCGGCCGCAGCGACGTCCGGCGCACGACGCGCACGTAGTCGGCGCTCGCCGGGTCGACGTCCACTGTGTACAGATCGCTGTTCTGCCGGACGTACCAGCGGTTCCCGGCCACGACCCCGGCGGTGGCGCCGGTGACCTGGCTCCACACCGGGTGCGGCGTGCCCGCCTTGCCGACCACGCCGAGGTCGGTGACCGCGCCGGTCCGGCTGATGCGCACGGCGTGCGCGCCGTCGTGGTAGCGGCCGGCGCGGGTGCCGTCGGCGACGCCGTACACCACGTCCTGCGCGGGCGCGTAGCCCATCGCGTTGATCCAGTACCCGACCTCGGTCAGGCGTTTCGTGAGGCCGTCGGGCAGCGACAACAGCCGCAACGTCGTCGGCGCGCCGCTGCGTTCGTTCTCGGCCTGCAGGATCGTGCAGCCGTTCGGGGCCGGGGCTGCCGGGCGCTTCGGCGACGAAGGAGCGAGCCACCCCGTCGCCGCGAGCAGTGCCGAAACCACCGCGGCGACGCCGAGCATCGCCGCCCAGCGGGCCCTCCCGCCGGTCAAGCCAGCCTTTCCAGCGCCGACTTGAACGCGTCCGGCGGGATGCTCGCGCCGCCGCTGAACGGGTTCTGCAGCTGGTAGATCGCGAACAACAGCAACGTGATCGTGCCGGCCAGCGTGGAGACGATGATGATGTGCGCGGCGAGCCGGGTGCCGCCGAAGAGGTTGGGCAGCAGGATCGCCGTGATGATGCTGCCGAGGACGAGCGCGAACCAGACGACCGCGCCGACCCCACCACCGCCGGCGTTGTTCAGCCGCTGGGTGCGGGACTGGTACACCGACCAGAGCTGGTTGCTGGCCTCGGTCTTGCGGTCGATCTGCCAGTCGCCGTCGACGTTCGCGGCCGCGACGGCCTGGCGCATCTGGTCCAGCTGCGTCCAGCCGGTGGCCGGGATCGCGCCGCCGTCGGCCAGGCGCGGCCACTCCTGCTGCTCGACCGTCTGCGAGTAGGCGGTGGCGAGCTGGCGCACGCGGTCCGCGGTGTCGGGCGGGAGCGCGTCGGCGGCCCAGGTGGCCGCCACGAGGCTGTCGGCCTCGGTCTGCGCGTCCTGGGTCGCGCTGCCCACCGAGTCGTAGAGCGAGATGAGCACGAACGCCATCAGCACCGCGTGCAGCCCGCCGACGATGGTGAACACCTGGCCGGCCGCGTCGTTGTTGTCGGCCCGCCCCTCGTCCCAGCCGAACCGCCGGACCAGGTACCCGATCACGGCGCCGACGAGCGCCGCGCCGACCACCCACAGACTGCCGGCCAGGAAGATGTTCATCCGAGTCCTTTCACCCGCCGAACGCGGGACGCGCCGCCCGGTGAATTCCGCAACCGGGACCCGCTCAAGTTAGTCATCCATTTCCGGGCGGACAACGTGACATTGTGGGAATCATCCGAGTGGCCGCACCCGCGGTCCGATTATCGCCGGTTCGGCCCAGCCGACCGGCACCGGGGTCCATTCCGCCACCGCGTGGCGCTACTCCGAATTCCCCTTACGAGCAGGGAACTTTCCCGACCGAGTGATGCGCGGGCACCCGCCGTCACCAGCTGTGCCCGGCACCCGCCGACGAGTGTCCGGAATGGCCGGAACACGGCCCGGCGAATATCCCGGTGACCCGATCGTGTCATTGTGCGGCTCCGCCCGGTTGATATGTTGATTTCGCGGCGCCGGCAACCGCGCATTATCGAAAATCGCAGGTCACAACTCCGCGCGCCGCAGGGCGGGCGCGCACCGACTCCGAACGAATGGGTGGTTCTCGCTGTGACTGTCACCGACCCGGTGGACTCCGCGACCGCGGAACAGGCACCTCTGAGCCTCGGCCGGGCCGCGGCCCGGACCCTGGCGACGACGACGAAGTCCGTCCCGCAGATGCAGGGCATCTCGTCGCGGTGGCTGCTGAAGCTGCTGCCGTGGGTCGAGGTCTCCGGCGGCGCCTACCGCGTCAACCGCCGGCTGAGCTACGCCGTGGGCGACGGGCGGGTCACGTTCACCACGACCGGCGCCGAGGTCCGCGTGATCCCGCCGGAGCTCGGCGAGCTCGCGCCGCTGCGCGGGTACGACGACGAAGAGGTCCTCAACGAGCTGGCGAGCCGCTTCGGCCAGCACGAGTACGAGCCGGGTGACGCGCTCGTCGAGTTCGGCAGCCAGGCCGACCACGTCTTCCTCATCGCGCACGGCAAGATCACCAAGGTCGGCACCGGCGCCTACGGCGACCAGACGGTGCTCGGCACGATGGCCGACGGCGACTACTTCGGCGAAGGCTCGCTGATCAGCAGCGACGGGATCTGGGAGTTCACGGCGAAGGCCGTCACCCGGTGCACCGTGCTGAGCCTGCCGCGCCAGGCATTCCAGGACGTGCGGGACCGGTCGGAGACCCTGCAGGCCCACCTGGACGCCTTCGTCGCCGGTGGCGCGTCGGCCCGCAACGACCACGGTGAAGCGGAGATCACGCTCTCCGCCGGCCACGACGGCGAACCGGCGCTGCCCGGCACGTTCGTCGACTACGACAGCTCGCCGCGCGAGTACGAGCTGAGCGTCGCCCAGACCGTGCTGCGGGTGCACTCCCGCGTCGCGGACCTCTACAACCAGCCGATGAACCAGATCGAGCAGCAGCTGCGGCTCACAGTGGAGGCGTTGCGGGAGCGCCAGGAACACGAGCTGATCAACAACACCGACTTCGGGCTGCTGCACAACGCCGACTTCGCCCAGCGCGTCCCGACCCGCACCGGCCCGCCGACGCCGGACGACCTCGACGACCTGCTTTCGCTGGTGTGGAAGGACCCCGGGTTCTTCCTGGCCCACCCGAAGACGATCGCCGCGTTCGGCCGCGAGTGCAGCAAGGCCGGGATCTACCCGGACGCCGTCGACATGGGCGGGCACCAGGTGCCGGCGTGGCGCGGGATCCCGATCCTGCCGTGCAACAAGATCCCCGTCACCGAGACCCGGACCAGCTCGATCCTGCTGATGCGCACCGGCGAGCAGTCCCAGGGCGTCGTCGGGCTGCACCAGACCGGGCTGCCCGACGAGTACCAGCCGGGCCTGAACGTCCGGTTCATGGGCGTCTCGGAGCAGGCGATCATCTCCTACCTGGTCAGCGCCTACTACTCCGCCGCGGTGCTCGTGCCGGACGCGCTCGCCGTCCTGGAGAGCGCCGAGATCGGCCGGGAGGGCTGATGCCCGAACCCGCCACGCCACCCCGGAAGCCGGACGCGGAGCCCCCGCGTCCGGGCTCCGGCCTCCCCCCGTCGGCCTTCGGGCCGACGGGCCTGGGCACGGCCGCCGCCCGGATCGTGCCGAAGCCCGCGGGCGCCCGTCCTCCTGAAGCCCCAGAACCCGATCGGCGCGTGAAACCTTGACAGTCACCGAAGAACCGGCGCCGCCGCAGCTGTCGCTCGGCACCCAGGCGGCCCGCACGCTCAGCACCACCACCAAGTCGCTCCCGCAGATGCGCGGCATCACCCCGCGGTGGCTGCTCTCGCAGCTGCCCTGGGTCGAGGTCCCGGCGGGCAGCTACCGCGTCAACCGGCGGCTGACCTACACGATCGGCGACGGCAAGCTCAGCTTCTTCAACACCGGCGCCCGCGTCCAGGTGGTGCCCGCGGAACTGACCGAGCTCGAGCTGCTGCACGGGTTCGGCGACGAGCAGGCGCTGTCGGCGCTGGCCGACGCCTTCGAGCAACGCGAGTACGAGCCGGGCGCGACGATCACCACCGCCGGCGACCCGCTCGACACGCTGGTGCTGATCGCGCACGGCAAGGTGACCCAGCACGGCCGCGGCGAGTACGGCGACGAGACGCTGCTGGGCACCGCCTCCGACGGCGACCACTTCGGCGCCGACCTGCTCGCCCGCGACGACGCGACGTGGAAGTTCACCGCCCGCGCCAAGACCCGGGTGATCGCGCTGATCCTCCCGGTGGCGGCGTACGCCCGGCTCAACGGCCGCTCCGAGTCGCTGCGCGCGCACGTCGCCGAGATGGCCGGGCGGGAGCGCAAACCCCAGAACGCCCGGGGCGAGGCGAGCATCGACCTGTCCGCCGGCCACGACGGCGAGCCGATCCTCGCCGGCACCTACGTCGACTACGACCCGTCGCCGCGGGAGTACGACCTCGCCGTCGCGCAGACGATCCTGCGCGTCAGCAACCGCGTCACCGACCTCTACAACCAGCCGATGAACCAGCTGGATCAGCAGCTGCGGCTCACCGTGGAGGCGTTGCGGGAACGGCAGGAGCACGAGCTGGTCAACAGCACCGAGTTCGGGCTGCTGCACAGCGCGGACCTCAAGCAGCGGATCACCACCCGCAGCGGCCCGCCCACGCCGGACGACATGGACGAGCTGCTCACCCGCCGCCGCAAGACCCGGTTCTTCCTGGCGCACCCGCGCGCGATCGCGGCACTCGGGCGCGAGTGCACCGCACGCGGGCTCTACCCGGCGACGACGGTCCTCGACGGCCGGCGCGTGAGCGCGTGGCGCGGCGTGCCGATCCTGCCGAGCGACAAGATCCCGGTCACCGACGCGGGCACGACGTCGATCATCGCGATGCGCACGGGCGAGGACGACGCCGGCGTGATCGGGCTGCGGCCGGCGGCGCTGCCCGACGAGTACCAGCCGGGCCTCAACGTGCGGTTCCTGGGCATCAACGAGCGCGCGGTGACGTCGTACCTGGTCAGCGCCTACCACTCGGCGGCCGTGCTGGTGCCGGACGCGCTCGGCGTGCTCGGCGACGTCGAGGTCGGGCGCTGATGACGACCTTGGACACGCGCACCGCGGCCCGGCCGCTCTCCGACGTCCTGACCTGGAGCAAGAGCCTGGTCGACGCGGCGACGCGGACGGCGGCCGAGCGGCTGCCGGAGTCGATGCGGCGGATCGCGGGTTACCACTTCGGCTGGTGGGACGCGAACGGCGAGCCGACGCGGGGTGACGGCGGCAAAGCCCTGCGCCCGGCGTTGGTGCTGCTGTGCGCGGAGGCGGTGGGCGGGGACGCGGCGGACGCCGTCCCCGCCGCCGTCGCGGTCGAGCTCGTGCACAACTTCTCGCTGCTGCACGACGACGTCATGGACGGCGACACGACCCGGCGGCACCGGGCCACGGCGTGGACGGTGTTCGGCACCGGCCCGGCGGTGCTCGCCGGGGACGCGTTGCTGTCGCTGGCGTTCGAGCTGCTCGCGCCGAGCGGCGTCGCGAGCACCCGGCTGCTGTCGGCCGGGGTGCTCGACCTGCTCGACGGCCAGGCCGCGGACCTCGGCTTCGAGCAACGCGACGACGTCACCCCGGGCGAGTGCGTCCGGATGGCGGAGGGCAAGACGGCGGCGCTGCTGGGCGCGGCGTGCACGCTCGGGGCGCTGGCGGGGCAGGGGAAGCCCGGGGACGCCGAGCGGCTGGGCGCGTTCGGCCGCTCGATCGGGCTGGCGTTCCAGCACATCGACGACCTGCTCGGCATCTGGGGCGACCCCGACGTCACCGGCAAGCCGGTGTACTCGGACCTGCAGAACCGCAAGAAGTCGCTGCCGGTCGTGACGGCCCTGTGTTCCGGCACGGCGGCGGGCGCCGAGCTGGCCGAGCTCTACTCGGGAACGGACCCGCTCGACGAAGCTTCGCTGGCCCGCGCGGCCACGCTCGTCGACGAAGCCGGCGGCCGCCAATGGAGCCAGGCCCAGGCCGAGGCGCTGCTGGCCAAGGGCCTCCGCGACCTGGCCGCGGTGAACCCGAACCCGCGCGCCGGCGCCGAACTCGCCACCCTGGCCCGCCTGATCACCACCCGCACCCACTGAAACCCGTCACTCGCGTGACCAGACCCGTGATTCGCGTGATTGAAGCCGGAACTCGCGAGTTCCGGCTTCAATCACGCCAGTTCCGTCTCCGATCACGTGAGTGACGGGTTACCTGCCGGGGCGGGTGAGGCCGTCTTTGTCGGCTCCCAGGGACAGGATGTTCTTGTCCGTGTCGGACAGGGCCTTCGTGACCTGCGTTGACGCCGGGGA
Organism: Amycolatopsis sp. WQ 127309; assembly: GCF_023023025.1. NCBI lineage: Bacteria > Bacillati > Actinomycetota > Actinomycetes > Pseudonocardiales > Pseudonocardiaceae > Amycolatopsis > Amycolatopsis sp. WQ 127309. The sequence continues at coordinate 4,270,522 of NZ_CP095481.1, read as the reverse complement.
TGTCGACAAGTCGAGAAGGCGGATGGGCGCGTCCAGCTTGATGAGGGTCGGGACGTACTCGGCCTTGTCGACCTTCCAGCGGTCGCCGTCGCGGACGAAGCGGAACCGGGCCGCCGCGCCCTCCTCGGTGTCCCCGCGCGGGTCGGAGTGGCGGGCGACGCTGTTGCCGAGGCCGTAGGCCACCCACTTGTCCCCCACCTTCTCGAACGGCTGCACCACGTGCGCGTGGTGGCCGACGATCAGGTCGATGTCGGCCGACCCCAGCAGCTTCTTGGCCTGGCTGCGCTGCTCGGCCGTCGGGTCGTGCTGGTACTCGACGCCCCAGTGCAGGCTCGCGATCACGACCTGCGCGCCCGCCTCGCGCGCCTTCTTCGCCGCCGCCAGGACGTCGTCGACGTCGATCTGGTTGGCCAGCCACGGCTTCCCGGCCGGCACCTTGATCCCGTTGAAGCCGAAGGCGTACGACACCTGCGCGACCTTGACGCCGTGGACGTCCAGGATCAGCGGCGTCGCCGCCTCCCTCGCCGACCGGGCCGAGCCGGTGTGCTTGAGGCCGTTCGCGTCGAGCGCGTCCAGGGTCCGCTCGACGCCGCCGGCGCCCTGGTCGATCGTGTGGTTGGACGCCGTCGAGCAGGTGTCGTACCCGGTGTCCTTGATCGCGGCCGCGATCTCCGGCGGCGCGCTGAACGACGGGTACCCGCTGTAGGGCCCGCCTTCGGGCGCCAGCGGCGTCTCGAGGTGGCAGATCCCGAGGTCGGCGCCGGAGATCAGCGGCTTGATCCCGGCCAGCAGCGGCCGGTAGTCGAACTTGCCGTGCCCGTCGGCCTCGGCCTGGTCCGACAGCGCCGGGTGGATCAGGACGTCGCCGGTCGCGACGACGCTGAAGGAGCCATCAGGCGCCGCCGATGACTGGCCCGAAGACGACTCCGGGAACGGTGTCGGCGCCGGGCCCTGCTGCGGCGGGCTGCTGCAGGCGGCCAGCAGGACGGCGGTCCCGGCGAGCACGGCGACGCGGTAGCTCGTCATCGATCCCCCTTGTGACGTGGTCCGGTCATCCTCCCAGCCGGGCGAATCCGACATCTCGGGGGCGACGTCCTCCGTCAACCAGCGCAACAGTCGACAACACCGATCACAACACTCACACCGGACAGCCACCGGACAACGCGCAGGTCGGGCGGTAATTAATACGATTAATGGCCAGGTCCGCGCAACACCACGATCACACAGAGTAGATCTCGCTCCGCTAACTGCCAGGCCGGAGCGTCTTGACGTCACCCGAACGAGTGTCTTGTAATACGAGTCACACGGCGTTCACGCGCCCGCAACACTCACCCCCGGCCCCCATGGGAGCACTCGATGTCCACATACCCGCACAGGTCACGGACCTGGGGCGTTGTTGGTTGTTGTTTGATTTCTGGCGTCATGTTGGCCGCCTGCTCCTCCGGCAAGACCGAAGCACCGGCGTCGCAGCAGGCGCCCGCCAACGGCAAGATCACGCTGTACTACCTGCAGAAACAGGGCGACCAGCAGTACTTCGTCGAGCAGGCGCAGGGGGCGCAGGAGAAGGCGAAGGAGCTCGGTGTCGAGCTCAAGGTCGTCAACCTCGGCCAGGACGCCAACAAGGCGATCACCGAACTCGACGCCGCGGTCGCGCAGGGCGCCAACGGCGTCGCCATCGTCGTCCCCGACCAGGCCATCGGCCCGCAGGTGATCGACAAGGCGAAGAGCGCGGGCATCCCGATCATCGCCTCGGACGACGTCATCAAGGACGGCTCCGGCGCGAAGGCCCCGTTCGTCGGCTTCAACGGCAGCCAGATGGGCGACTCGGTCGGCACCGAGGCCGGGAAGCTGTACAAGGCCGCCGGCTGGACCGCCGCCGACACCAAGATCATCAGCGCCTACAAGCAGGACCTCAGCGTCTGCACCGACCGCGTCAACGCCGCCAAGTCCGCGTTCGCGAAGGCCGGCGACCCGAGCATCCCGGTGATCGACGTCGGCACGGACAACTCGCCGGTCGACGCGCAGAACCGCGCCGGCGCGGTGATCGGCTCGAACCCGGGCGTCAAGCACTGGGTCGTCTGGGGCTGCAACGACGAGAACGAGACCGGTGTCGTGACGGCGCTGGCCAACTCGGGCGTGCAGGCGAACAACATCATCGGCGTCGGGCTCGGCGCGTACCTCACCTGCAAGGACTGGGCGGCCGGCAAGGACACCGGCAACAAGTCCGCGCTCTACATCTCCGGCGCCGAGGTCGGCCGCTCGGCGATCCAGGTGCTGGTGGACAAGGTGAAGAACGGCAAGGAGCTGCCCGCCGAGACGATCGCGAAGACCACGATCGTCAACAAGGACAACTACAAGCAGGCCGGCGTCAACTGCACCTGACCGAACTCCCGTGCCCGTCACTTTCCCGTGAAAGTGACGGGCACGGGTTCCACCGCTCGAAGGGCGATCATGTCCAGCTCTGCTCCCGCGCTCGCCGTCGAGGGCATCGGCAAGCGTTTCTCCGGGGTCACCGCCCTCGACGACGTCTCGCTGGAGTTCCGCTCCGGCGAGGTGCTCGCGCTGATGGGCGAGAACGGCGCCGGCAAGTCGACGCTCCTGCGTGTGCTCTCCGGCGACCAGGGCCCCGACGACGGCCGGCTGCTGCTCGACGGCACCGAGGTCACCTTCGACACCCCGCGCGCCGCGATGGCCGCCGGGGTGCGCGTGATCTACCAGGAACCCGAGATCATCCCGCACGTTTCGGTGGCGGAGAACGTCTTCGTCGGCGAACTCCCCGCCAAGGCGCGGGTCTTCAACCGCCGCACGCTGCTGAAGGCGACGCAGGACGCGCTCGCCGAGTACGGCTTCGAAGGCGTCCTCAACCCGGCGACGCTCGGCGTCGCGCTCTCGGCCGCCCAGCGGCAGATCGTCGAGATCCTGCGCGTGCTCACCGCGGACACCCCGCCGAAGGTGATCGCCTTCGACGAGCCGACGTCGTCGCTGTCCGAACACGAGGTGGACGCGCTGTTCCGGCTGATCGGGCGGCTGCGCGACAACGGCGTCGCCGTCGTCTACGTCTCGCACCGGCTGAAGGAGATCTTCCGGCTCGCCGACCGCGTCGCGGTGCTGCGCGACGGGAAGCTCGTCGGCGTCCAGCAGGCCGCGGAGACCGACGAGGCCAGCCTGGTCCGGATGATGATCGGCCGCGACCTGTCCGCGCTCGAACGCCGTGTCACGCAGGACACCGGCGAAGTCGTGCTGAAGCTCGACGACGTGACCACCGACGACGTCACCGGCATCTCGCTGCAGGTCCGCGCGGGCGAGGTCGTCTGCCTGGCCGGGCTGGTCGGCGCGGGCCGCTCCGAGCTGGCCCGCGCGATCGTCGCCGACCTGCCGATCCGCTCGGGGACCATCGAGCTCGCCGGGAAACGGCTGCGCGCCCGCAACCCCGGCGACGCCGTCAAAGCGGGCATCGGCTTCGCGCCCGAAGAACGCAAGACGGACGCGCTGCTGATGCAGCGGTCCGTGCGCGACAACATCTCCATCTCCGTGCTCGACCGCCTTCGCCGCTTCCGCGTGGTGAAGCGGGCGAAGGAACGCGCGCTCGTCGAGGAGTACATCCGCGAGCTGCGCGTGCGGACGCCGTCGATGGAGCAGGAAGTCCGCAAACTGTCCGGCGGCAACCAGCAGAAGGCCGTCCTGGCGCGGTGGCTCGCGCGGCGGCCGAAGCTGCTGATCCTCGACGAGCCGACCCGCGGCGTCGACGTCGGCGCCAAGGCCGAGATCTACCGGATCATCGACGGCCTCGCCGCGGAGGGCATCGCGTTGCTGGTCATCTCGTCCGACCTGCCCGAGGTGCTGACGCTGGCCGACCGCATCCTCGTGATGCGCGCCGGGCGGCTGGCCGGCGAGATCGCCAGTGCCGACGCGACCGAGGAAGCCGTGCTGACCCTCGCCATCCCCGAAACCGAACCCGCAGTAGAAGAGCAGCAGGAGATCGGCGCATGAGCACCCCCACTCAGGAGAAAGCCATGTCCTCGGAGCCGGCCGCGCCGCAGCAGCCTTCGGTGGTCCGCCGGGTGCTGACCGGCATCGGCGTCCAGAACTCGAGCCTGATCATCACGCTCGTCGCGCTGATCGTGCTGCTGAGCATCCTGAACGACAACTTCCTACGCACCAACAACCTGCTGCTGATCGGCAGCGCGATCACCATCATGGGGCTGCTCGCCCTGGTGCAGACGCTGGTGATCATCCTGGGCGCGCTGGACATCTCGGTCGGCTCGATGGCGGGGCTCGCCTCGGTCGTCTCGGCGATGGTGTTCACCTCGTCCGGCAACGCCGAGGTCGGCATCCTCGCCGCGGTCGGCGTCGGCATCGTCTGCGGCCTGGTCAACGGCATGATCATCATCTTCGGCCGGGTCAACCCGGTGGTCGCGACGCTGGCCATGCTGGCCACCTACAAGGGCATCGCGCAGGTCATCTCCGACGGCAAGTCGCAGGGCTACACCGGCGGCGACGACCTGTTCATCTTCCTGGCCAAGGGCGCCATCCTCGGCCTGCCGTCGCTGGTGTGGGTGTTCCTGATCGTCGCGGCCGCGCTGCACTTCCTGCTGAAGTACACCGACATCGGCCGCAACGTCTACGCGATCGGCGGCAACGACACCGCCGCGCGGCTGGCCGGCATCAACATCAACCGGTACATCATCGGCGTCTACGCGCTGGCCGGCGTGGTCGCGGCGGTCGCGGGTGTCCTGATCACCGCGCGCACCGGCTCGGGCCAGCCGGTGTCCGGGTCCGAGGGCCTGGAGCTGCAGGCCGTCACCGGCGCCGCGCTCGGCGGCACGATGCTCAAGGGCGGGCGCGGGTCGATCATCTCCACCGTGCTCGCGGTGATCATCCTGGGCGTGCTCGACAACGGCATGTCCGGGCTCGGCATCAACCCGTTCTGGCAGAACGTCGCGCACGGCGCCCTGCTGGTGATCGCCGTCGTGCTGCAGCAGCTGCGCAGCGGAGAGCGCCGCGTCGGCCTGCCCGAATAGCGGTGAACCTCCACGCCCGGATAGTGGACGAACTGGGCAGGCTCATCGTCGAAGGCGTCCTCGGGGACGGGCAGCCGCTCGTCCCCGAGGAGCTCGGACGCCGCTTCTCCGCCTCCCGGACGGTGGTCCGCGAAGCGCTGCGTGTGCTGGAGTCGAAGGGCATGGTGACCGCGCGGCCGCGCGTCGGCACGTGGACACTGCCACCGGAGGCGTGGGACGCGATCGATCCCGACGTCATCGCGTGGCGCGTCAACGGGCCCGACGGCCGCAAGCACCTGCACGAGCTGCTGGAGCTGCGGCTGACCATCGAGCCACAGGCGGCCCGGCTGGCCGCGCGCCACCGGCGTCCAGGCGAGCTCTCGGCGATGGCCGCGGCCTACGCACTGATGGTGGACGCGGTGGAACGCCAGGACACCGCGGCCTTCCACGACGCCGACTCGGAGTTCCACGCGGCCTTGATCCGCGCTTCCGGCAACGCGCTCATCGCGCAGCTGCAGGTGCCCGTCGTCGCGGCACTGCGGGCGCACGGCGAGCCGCTCGAACTCGTCGCGCACTCCCGCGTGCTCACGCTGGTGCTGGCGAAGAACGCCGACGGGGCCGAATCAGCGTCGCGCCGGTTGCTGGAAACCGTTGCGCCGTACCACTCAGCGGCACCTTGACACGTCCACCGGGAAGCCTGAACACTCGCTGCGACCCACCCGCCGCCATGACGTGCTGAGGAGGACGCTCCCATGCGTTTCCCGGGAATTCGTGGTTTCGGCGTGCTCGCGGCCGCCCTGGTGACGGGCGGGCTGTTCTCCGCTCCGGCGGCGGTGGCGGCCCCCGCCGAGTGCCCGATCACCGACCAGATGGTGTCCGCGGGCAACTACTGGGTCGCCAACGGCACGAACCTCGACGCGATCGACTGGCAGAACGCGACGTTCCACGTCGGCAACCTCGCCCTGGTCCGGACCACCGGCCAGTCCAACCACAAGACGCTCCCCTGGGCCGAGGCCGCGAACTACCAGCTGCCGCAGGACCCGAACCGGCCGTTCTTCCCGGACGACCAGGCGGCCGGCGAGGCCTACCTGGACCTCTACACGTACTTCCACCCGGAGATCTCGCTCGACTCGATCCGCACCCGGATTCGCGACGAGGTCGCCAGCGTGAACGCGGGTCACAAGGACTACTGGAACTACGTCGACGCGCTGAACATGGCGATGCCGTCGTTCGCGCGGATGAGCGTCATCGACCAGGATCCGTCCTATGTGGACGCGATGGACAAGCTGTTCAAGTCGTCGGAGCACAAGCTGTTCAACGAGTTCACCGGCCTGTGGTACCGCGACGCGCGGTTCACCGGCTCGGGCGTGTTCTGGTCGCGCGGCAACGGCTGGGCCCTGGCGGCGCTGACGAAGGTGCTGCAGGCCCTGCCCGCCACCGACCCGCACCGCGCGGAATACCTGCGGGTGTACAAGAAGATGGCGTTTTCGCTGTCCCTGCTGCAGCGGCGTGACGGCTTCTGGAACTCGGACCTGCTGAACCCGTTCGACCACGGCGGCCCGGAGAGCAGCGGCACGGCGTTCTTCGCGTACGGCATCGGCTGGGGCGTCAACGCGGGCATCCTCCCCGCCGCGAAGTACCGCCCGGTCGTCGACAAGGCGTGGACGGCGCTGTCGACGAAGGCGTTGCAGCCCAACGGCCTGGTGGGTTACGTCCAGGGCGTCGGCGACCGCCCGGCCACCGCTGGACTGAACGACACCGCCGCGTACGGCGTAGGCGCGTTCCTGCTGGCCGGCCAAGAGGTCGCCAAACTCCAGGGCTGCTCGGCCGAGTAGCTCAAAGGCCGTGAAGGCCTCCTTACCGGCTCTTATGGCCGGGAAGGAGGCCTTCACGGCTTTCACCGCAGGCAGTCGCCGGGTTCGCCGCGGCGCAGGGCGGGATCGTCCTGGAGGAACGTTTTCGCGCGGCCGGGGCCGCTCGTGCGGTGCTCGAAGCGGACCGTGACGCGGCCGTGGCCGGCCCCCTGGACCCAGCCCGTGCCGTGCTCGTCGTGGACCACGTCGTCGCCTTGGCGCCAGGTCGACGGCGGTGGCGCGGGAGTGGCCGGGGCCGCGGGGGTGACCACCGTCGACGACGGAGTTTCCGGGACGGCCAGGGTGAACAGCGCGTCCTGGTGCGGCACCGAAAGACCGCTGTACGCGACGCCCGCCAGCCGGATGCCGCCGAACTCCGCGGGGTCCAGCAGGAGCCGTTCCGCCGTCGCGGCCAGCTCCGCCAGGTCGTCCGTCGGCGCGGAGATCGTCTCGGAGCGGGTCACCGTGTGCATGTCGGTGTGCCGCAGCTTGATCACCACCGTGCGGGCCACGCGCTCGGCCTTGACCAGCCGCTGGTGCGCGCCCACCGCGATCCGCCGCACCTGCTCGCGCAGCGTCGCCAGGTCCTTGATGTCGATGTCGAACGTCGTCTCGGCGCTGACCTGCTTGGTCTCGCCGCGGTCGGCGACCGGGCGGTCGTCGAAGCCGGTGGCCAGCAGGCGCAGATCGCGCCCGACCACGCCGCCCAGCGTGCCGACGGCGTCCTTTTCGGACAGTGCCGCCAGCTGCCCCAGCGTCTGGACGCCGATGAACCGCAGCTTGCCCTCGGCGACCGGCCCGATCCCCCACAGCGCGCGCACCGGCAGCGGCGCCAGGAACTCGCGTTCGGTGCCCTGCGGCACGACCAGCAGCCCGTCCGGCTTGGCCTCGTCGGACGCGATCTTCGCGATCTGCTTCCCGTTGCCCGCGCCGATCGACGCCACCAGGCCCGTCTCCTCACGGATTCGCGCCCGCAGCGACGCGCAGAACTCCGTCACCGCTTCGAGCGAGGCACCCACGAGCGAAGGCGGCTCGGCGAACGCCTCGTCCAGGGAGATCTTCTCCAGCACCGGCGCCACCGACGTGACGACGGCGAAGACCTCCTGGCTGAGCCGCTCGTACACGCGGAACCGCGGCGGCACGATCACGCCGTTGGCCGGCAGCAGCCGCCGCGCCTGCGCCATCGGCATGGCCGAGTGGATGCCGAACGCGCGGGACTCGTAGCTCGCGCCCGCGACGACGCCGCGTGGCCCGGCGCCGCCGACGAGGACGGGACGCCCGGCCAGCGTCGGCCGGGTGAGCTGCTCGGCCGAGGCGTAGAAGGCGTCCAGGTCGAGGTGGATCACCCAGCGGGCCACGTCAGTCCCCGCCGGTCGCGTCCAGCAGCTGGTGCAGGGCCTTCGTGTAGCTCTCGAACGCGGCCCGCCCGGCCGAGGTCAGCCGGACCAGCGTGACGGGCGTGCGGTGTTCGTAGGCCTTCGTGATCTCGACGTACTCGGCGTCCTCGAGCTTGCGCAGGTGCGTCGAGAGGTTACCGGCCGTCATGTCGAGCAGCTGCTGCAGCCGCGGGAAGGTGATCTGGTCGCTCGAGTGCAGCCCGGCCAGCGCGACCGTGACCCGCAGCCGCGCCTGGGCGTGGATGACGGGGTCGAGCTGCGGCAGGTCGCTCATCGGCGACCGGACTTCTCACGCACGAAGTACACGATCGCGCCCAGCAGGAACCCACCGCCACCGCAGACGGTGAGCACGAGGAAGTTCGCCGGGTAGCCGACGAGGACGCTCAACGCGGCCGAGACGAGCATCCACGCGCCGAGGCCGTACATCATCCGGTCCTGCCAGATCGTGCCGCCCGCCATGTACATGACGCCCGTCAGCAGCAGCCACGTCCCGGTCCACATCAGGGAGATCTGGTCGGGGGTCAGCGTGCCGAAGCTCGTGATCCGGATGTCGACCACCGTCAGCCCGATCGACCCGAGGCACCAGCTCCAGCCGTACATCGCCCCGGTGATGCGGGACGGTCCCCGCAGCCCGCGCCCGGCGCGCGCGGTGACGTAGATCGTGTAGCCGACGGCGCCGAAGAACAGCACCGGGACGACGATGCCGCCGATCCAGACGGGCACGGCGTCACCGGATTGGGTGGCGTAGTAGGTGAAGCCCCAGCCGATCAGCCAGGCGAGGGCCCACGCCGCCAGGATGCGCGCCGGGCCCCCGCCCAGTTCCCGGCGCATCCGCCGGTTCTGCTGGGCGATCAGGTTCAGCGACTCTTCCGCCGACAACGGTTCGTCGTCCACCATGATCACCCTCCCGCGCAGACCCCTCAGTACTGCACGGAAGTTAACACGCATTCACAGCCGCGCCGTGTCCAGCCGGAACCGGCGCACCACCACGAGGGCCGGGACGATCAGCCAGCCCGCCAGCACCAGCGCCGCCAGGCCCATCCCGCCCGCGTGGGCGAGCGGTTCCAGCCCGACCCGGCCGAGCCAGAACGTCGGGAAGAAGTGGGCGAGCGTGGCCATCCAGTCCGGGAGGACGTAGAGCGGGATCCACAGGCCGCCGAGCATGCCCAGCGGCATCATCAGCGCGCCGGTGACCGCGCCGACCGTGTCACCCTTGCCGAACAGGCCGATGGCCAGGCCGAGCACGGCGAACGGGAGCGTGCCGAGCCACAGCGACACCAGGACCAGGCCCCACTGCGCGGCGCTCATCTGCACCCCCATCGCCAGGCCCGCGGCGAACACCACCACGAGCACCGGCAGGGCGACGGCCATGGCCGAGATGACCTTGACGACCAGGTAGCCGGGGCCGCGCATCGGCGTCAGGCGCAGCTGCCGCTGCCAGCCGTCGGTGCGTTCCTGCGCCACTCTCGTGCCGGTGAACAGGGCGCCGCCGCTCGCGCCGTACGCGGCGAGGTTGATCATCGTCTGGACGTCCGCCGGGAGGCCGTTCGGCGCGATCAGCTTGCCGAAGATCGAGCCGAACAGCAGGAACATGGCCACCGGCATGCCGATGGTGAAGATGGTGAACTGCGGGCTGCGGACGATCCGCTTGATCTCCAGGCTCAGGTACGTCGTGTACACGCGACGGCTCCTTCGGTCTCGTCGGCGGTGAGGGCGAGGAACGCCTCTTCCAGGCCGAGCGCGGTGATTTCGATGTCGGCGGCGAGCGGGTGCGCGGCGAGCAGGCCGCGGATCGCGGCGTCGGAGTCGGCGCAGGCCAGCTCGGCGCGGCCGGCGCGGATCTGCACGCTCGTGACGCCCGGGAGCGCGGCCAGGTCGCTCTCGCCGGCGCCGGGCACGACGGCCTTCAGCACGCGCCCGGACACCGCGGCCCGGACCTCGGCGACCGGACCGTCGGCGACGACCTTGCCGTGGCGCATCAGCACGACGCGGTCGGCGTAGTCCTCGGCCTCGGCCAGGTAGTGCGTCGCGAACACCACGGTGCGGCCGGTGTCGGCGAACCCGCGGATGGACGCCCAGAAGGACCGCCGCCCGTCGACGTCCATCGCGGCGGTGGGCTCGTCGAGCACGAGCAGCTGCGGGTCGCCCGCCAGGGCGAGCGCGAACCGCACGCGCTGCCGCTCGCCGCCGGAAAGCTTGCCGCAGCGGCGTTTCACGAGGTTCTGGAGGCCGGCCCGGGCGATCACCTCGGCCGCCGGCAGCGGCTTGGCGTGCGTCGAGACGACCAGCGCGACGATCTCGCCGACGGTGACGTCCGGCAGCAGCGCGCCGTTCTGCATCATCGCGCCGACCAGCCCCCGGTCGACGGCCTCGCGCGGGCTCCCGCCCCCGACGACGACCTCCCCCGCGTCCGGCTTGGTCAGCCCCAGCAGCATGTCGACGGTGGTCGACTTGCCGGCGCCGTTCGGCCCGAGCAGCGCGACGACCTCCCCGCGCGCCACCTCGACCGACACATCGGCGACGGCCGTGACCGCCCCGAACCGCTTGGTCAGGCCGTGGAGCGCGAACGCCGGTCCGGTGTCCATGGGTCCCCCTTCGTGAACTTTGAATCGCAAAGTCGCTGCGGACTTTGTAACACAAAGTCCGCGCAGATTCAAAGCCCCCGGTACGGGAGAGTCCCGAACGCCCCAATGTGGCGTTGGGTGCGTTGGACGCACCGAACGCCACATTGGGTGCGTCAGATGCACCCAACGCCACATTGGGGCGCTTGAGGTGACCACAGACAAAAGCGGGGTGCCGGGCCCTGGGCCCGACACCCCGCTTTCAGCGGTTACCGCAGGTCAGCCGGTGAACCGACCCGAAACCAGACCCTGCGTGTCGGCCTTGGCCGAAGCAGCCGGAGCCGGTGCCGGGGGCGTCGGCTGGGGCAGCGGGGCGCACTCGACGTCGGCCGTGCGGCCCGGCTTGCGGGCCGGGAGCGCGCCCGTCGCCAGGTAGTCGGCGATCTTGTTGTCGACGCACGCGTTGCCGCGCGGGGTGATCGCGTGGCTCGTGCCGCCCGGCTCGGCGATCAGCGACGCGCCCGGGAAGCGGCTGCGGACCTCGAGGCTGCCCGGGAACGGCGTCGCCGCGTCCAGCGTCTCGTCGATCATCAGCACGCTCTGCACGCCGTGGCCGTCGACCTTCGTCGGCGTGCCCGGCTTCACCGGCCAGTTCAAGCACGGCGCGTTGTACCAGGCGTTCTGCCAGGTGAAGTACGGCGCCTTGGCGAACGTCTTCCAGTTGTCGGCCTTCCACTGGTTCCAGCTCGTCGGCCACTGGACGTCCGAGCACTGGACGGCGAGGTAGACCGCGTAGCCGTTGTCGTCGCCGAGGCCGCCGAACGCCTCGAACAGCGACTTCATCGTCGCCACGTCACCGTTGTTGACGAACTTCGACAGCGCGTCGCCGAGCAGCGTCCAGCGCAGCTGGTAGTAGGACGCCTGCTGGATGACGTCGATCAGCTCGTCCGAGCCGATGACCCCGCCCGCGGGGTGCAGCGCCAGCTTCAGCAGCTGCTCGTTCACGACGCGCTGCACCGCCGGCTGCGTCTTGCCCAGGTGGTAGACGTCGTCGTGCTGGGCGAGCCAGCCGAACCAGATCCGGATGTTGACGTCGAACGCGACGTCCTGGTTCAGGTTGTCGCCGTACCAGACGCCACGCGGGTCGACGGTCGAGTCGAGGATCATCCGGCGCACGTTCTGCGGGAACAGCGTGCCGTAGACCTGGCCGAGGTAGGTGCCGTAGGAGTAGCCGTAGAAGTTCAGCTGCCGCTGGCCCAGTGCCTTCCGGATGGAGTCCATGTCCTTGACCGTGTCGGTCGTCTTCATGTTCTGCAGCAGCGCGCGCGAGTTGTTCTTGGCGCACGCGTCGGCGTAGCCCTTGGCCTTGGCCAGCCAGGTCCGCTCGAGCTGCGGCGTCACCGGCACGTACTCCGGCCGGTCGTAGGTCATGTAGTCCGGGTCGCACGACAGCGCGGGCTTGCTCGCGCCGACCCCGCGCGGGTCGAAACCGATCCAGTCGTAGGCGTCGCCCGCGTGGTTCGGCACCTTCGGGCCGCGGGTGGCCAGCAGCAGGCCGGAGCCGCCGGGGCCGCCCGGGTTGGTCAGCATGACGCCCTGGTACTGGGCGTCCGCGACCTTGTGCTTGACGCGGCTGACGGCGAGCTGGACCTGCTCGCCGTTCGGCTTCGAGTAGTCGAGCGGGACCGCCAGGTACCCGCATTCGGCGCCGGCGGTGACCAGCGTCGGGTCGGTACACGGCCCCCAGGCGATCGACGCGGCGGCCGGCGCGGGCGCGGCGGTCGCGGCCGGCGCGGCCACGAGCGCGGACGCCAGCGCGGCGGCGGCCACCGCGGCGATTACAGCACGTCTCACTGTTTTCTCCCTTTTCAGCTCCGACGAAAGCGGGTGAACCCTAGACCCGCCTCCGGCCCGCAGGTACCGCGGACGGTTGCCCGTCGGCGAATGCCCTACGAAAGGAGGAAATCGGGTGGCGCGCCGAATCGGACATCCCGTACGGTGCCGGTCATGATCTACTTCATCCGCCTCCGCCGCGTCTGAGACGGCGTGACCGCAGGACCGCCCGCGTACCGGGCCGGTCCCCCCATCTGCGCGCCGTCTGCCCTTCTTGCTCTTGAAGGAGACTCATGCTGCGCAAGCACATCGTCATGGTCGGCTGTTCCGCGCCGAGCCACGTCTACCCGTCGCTCGGCGTCATCCGCGAGCTGGTGCGGCGCGGGCACCGCGTGTCCTACGTCGTCGGCGCGCCGCTGGCCGGGCTGGTGGCGCCGACCGGCGCGTCCGTGGTCGAGCACCCGACGATCTTCCCGCTCGGCGAGGCCGCCGTCTGGCCGGACGACCCGGCCGACGCGATGCGCGTCTTCCTCGACGAGGCGATCGCGATCCACCCGCGGTTGACGTCGGTGTTCGACGAAGACCGGCCCGACCTGCTGCTGTACGACATCGGCGGCCTGGGCGCGCCGGTGCTCGGGCGGCGGTACGGCGTCCCGGCCGTGCAGCTGTCGCCGACGCTGGTGGCCTGGGACGGCTACGACGACGACATGGCCGAGGTGCTGGCCCCGATCAAGGCGTCACCGTCCGGTGTGGACTACGCCGCGACGTACACCGCGTGGCTGCGGGCGAGCGGGATCTCCGCGGACGCCTGGGACTGGATCGGGCACCCGCCGCAGGTCCTGTCGCTCATCCCGCGGGCGATGCAGCCGCACGCGGATCGCGTCGGGGACCACGTCCGGTTCGTCGGGCCGTGCCTGGACCCGTCCCGGCCTGCGGACCGGTCGTGGAAACCACCGGTTTCGGGACGTCGTGTGCTGCTGGTGTCGTTCGGCACGGCGTTCAACGACCAGCTCGACGTCTACCGGGCGTGCGTCGAGGCGTTCGCATCGGAATGGCACGTCGTGATGTCGATCGGCAAGCACGTCTCGCCGGACGCCTTGGGGCCGCTGCCACCCTCGGTGGAGGTGTTCGAGAGCGTGCCGCAGCTGGCCGTGCTGGAGGCGGCGTCGGCGTTCATCACGCACGCCGGCATGGGCGGCGCGACGGAGTCGCTGTGGTTCGGCGTCCCGACCGTCGCGATCCCGCAGGCCGCGGACCAGTTCGGCAACGCGGCCCAGCTGGAGGCCCTGGGTGTAGGCAAGCACCTGCCGGCTTCCTCGGTGACCGCGGAGTCGTTGCGGAAGGCGGTCGACGAGGTGTCGTCGTCACCTTCCGTCGCTTCCCGGCTCGCGGAGCTGAAGGCGGAGATCCGCGGCCACGGCGGAGTAGCCGCGGCGGCGGACGCGGTGGAGTCCTACTTGGACTGACGGCGGAGATTGGCGACGCCGAGTCCGAGGAAGACCACGAAGATCATGGCGAGCAGAAGGATCAGCGCACCGCCGACACCGCCGAAGCCGAGCGCCATGATCAGGACGAGGACGAGACAGGCGGTGCCCAGGTAGAACCGCGCGTCGCGGGCCGGGCCGCGACGACCGGGGATGGCGGGATCCGGCGGGATCGTGCCTCCGGCGGACGGTCCCGCCGGTTTCGACCGAGGTGCTCGCGGTACCGGGGTCGGCGGCTTCGGAGCCGGAGTCGTCCGTGCCGGAGTCGTCGTCGCCGGCGGTTTCGGAGCCGGAGTCGTCCTTGCCGGAGTTGTCGGCTTCGGCGCCGATGGTGCCGTCTGCGGCACCATCGGTGCCGGCTTCGGGGCCGGTGGTGCGATCCCGGGCGCGGCTCCGGCTTCCGGCTCCGCTTCGGCCACTTCAGCAGCCGACGGCTGCTGAAGTGCCGAGGTCGCCGCGACCTGGGCCACCTCGTCGACCGAGCCGGCCGGAACACCCGGCGAAACCGCCGCCTCGACCGGTGGCGGCGGCGTGACCTCCGTGACCCGCGTCGCCTCCTCCGCCGCTCGCGCCCACGTCCGGGCCGTCGCCGAGACCATCCGGCTGTCGTCGTCCACCAGACGGCGGATCTCCTTCTCCGTGCGGGCCTTCACCACGCTGTTGCCCACCCGGTTGAGCCGCACCAGACCCCTCCAGCGCCGTCAGGCGGTCCGCCGCGATCGGGCTCGCCAGGCCGTGCCTCAGGTACTCCGGCAACGTCCAGTGCGGGTTGCGCGCCAGCACGATGCGACCCTCCACATCGGACTGGTGCTTCGGCCGCTGCCGGGGCATCTCCGCCACCACGTGCTCGTGGACGTAGCTGTACAGCTCGTCGACCGTGACGTCGCCATCGCCGTCGAGGTCCGCGCTGCCGTCGCGCAAGCCCGCCACCAGGTGCCGGGTGAAGACCGAACGGGCCGCCGAGCCCACCACCGAATCGCCCTCGAACGAGTACTGCGTCGCGTCCGACGCCGTCAGCACCGCGCGGCCGCGGCCCTGGAACCGCTCCAGCGTGTGCACGTCCGTGCCCGCCTTCGCGAGCTTCCCCGACGGGAACGCGCCGCTGTAACAACAGTCGAGCACCAGCACCTTCTGCCGCGACGCGCAGCCCGCCATCGCGCGGTCGACCTGCTCCGCCGCCAGCGCGGTGAACATCAGGCTGTCGCGGCGGGTGTTGGCCATCGCCAAGTAGAGACTGCCGTCGTCGTCCTTCACGCCGTGGCCGGTGAAGTACAGCAGGGTCAGCTCGTCACGGCGGCGGCCGCGGTAGAACTCGCCGATGGCCTCGCCGACGACGTGGTGCGGCTGGTCGACCAGCGTCGTGACCTCGAAGCCGGCGATCTCCGGGTCGCTGAGCACCTCCGCCAGCGCGCGGGCGTCGCCGCCGGGTGCGGTCAGCCGCCGCAGCGCCGGGTCGGTGTACGTCTCGGTCGCGATCAGCAGCGCGTGCCGGGCGGCCACGGCTCTAGCCGTGCCGTCGGACGAAGGCGTCGATCAGCTGCTGCCGCTCGGCCGCGGTGGCGCGTTCCAGTTCGACGGTGTCGCCGTCGACGGTCACCGTGATCTTGTGCTTGCCCGCCTGCCGCCCCAGCCACTCGCGCAGCGTCTCGACCAGCCCGGGGAACACCCCGCCGGCCGCGCTGAAGGCCACCACGAGCGAGCCGATCGTCACCGGGTCGGCGGCCTTCGCCCCGGGCGGCGGTTCCCCGGCCGGGACGGCGGCGAGCACGTCGAGGTCCAGCTCGGCCAGCTCGGCGCGCAACCGCCGGGCCAGCCGGTCCAGCTCCTCGGCGTCGGCCTCGTCGTCCGCCTCCAGCCGCAGCAGCGCCCGCCGCGTGTCCGGTTCGGTCATCGCCACATCGTCCGCCCCGCCGGGAGCGCGGACAAGGTCCGATCGGGCAGGCTCAGGCGCGGATTTCGTTGAGGTAGTTGTAGATCGTGTAGCGCGTCACGTCCAACCGCCCCGCGAGGTGGTCGACCGCGTCCTTGATCAAGAAGTACCCGGCCTCGTCGAGTTCACGCACCACACCGGCTTTGTGACGCTTCTTCATCAGGTCCACCGGGATCCCGGCCTTGCCGATCGCCCGGTCGACCAGAAACCGTTGCAGGCTATCGACATCCGGTGGGAAAGTCTCCGGCTCGCCGTTGCCGCCCGCCGAAGCGGCCGCGTCGACGCTGTTGACGCACAGGCAGCCGACCGCGACACCGTCGGCGTCACGCAGGAAGAGCGTCGACGACCGGATCGCGCGGCCGTCCGGGCCGTGGGTGCGGTAGTTCGTCAGGTCCTGCGTCGTGCCGCGGCGGACCAGGCCGAGCAGCAGGTCGGTCATCGGGCCGCCCACGTTGCGGCCGGTCAGGTCACCCGCGATCGCGACGATCGAGTCCGGCAGCCGGCTCAGGTCGTGCAGCAGCACCTCGTTGCCCGGGCCGAGCATCGCCGCCAGCCCCGGGATCGCCGGCACCAGCGCGGTCAGCACCTCGTGCGTCGTCGCGCCCGCGGCCGGGATGGCCAACGGTTCCCGGGGCTTGGTCAGCGTCTCCAACGCCTCGCGGAGCAGGTCCGCGGCGGCCGCCGGCGTGGACGCGTGCGGCGACAACCGGACGTGCTCGGGCCGCACGGTCGCGGCGATCCCGGCGTTGGCCAGCGCGGCGCCGACCTGCTCGGCCGGGTGACCCGGCAGCGTGAACGCCAGGATCCCGGCCCGCCGTTCGGTCGCCGAGACGACCTCGGCGCCGCAGGAGGCCAGCACCTCCTCGAAGGACCCGATCCGCTCGGCGATGCGGGCGGCGATGGCGCCGACACCGGCGTCTTCGACCAGCTCCAGGGCCTCGGCGAACGCGCCGGACGTGATCGGGCTGAGGTTGGAGATCGACCAGGCCTGGGCGGTGGTGTCCGGCGGGTGGATCTCGTCGTCGAACAGGCCGGGGTCACGCGCGCCGGTCCAGCCCGACAGCACCGGGTCCAGCCGGTCGAGCGCCCGGTCCGACAGCACCGCGAAGCCGGTGCCCCAGCCCGCGCGCAGCCACTTCTGGCCGCCGACGACCAGGACGTCCGCGACCTCCCACGGCGCCTCGATGACGCCGAAGCCCTGGATGCCGTCGACGACCAGCAGCCGGTCGCCGACGACGTCGCGCAGCGCGGCGAGGTCGGCGCGGAAGCCGGTGCGGAAGTCGACGGCGCTGACGCTGACGGTGGTGATCTCCGGCGTCAACGCCTCCGCGATCCGCTCGGGCGTCACGTAACCGCCGGTCAGGCGCCTCAGCTTGAGCCGTCCAGCCTGCTCGGCGCGGGCCCACGGGTAGGTGTTGGCCGGGAACTCCGCGGCCGACACCAGGACCTCGCCACTGCTGTGGAACGCGGCCTGGAACAGCCCGAGGCTCGTGTTCGGCAGCAGGACCGTGTGGTCGGTGTCCGAGCCGGACAGCCGCGCGGCGGCGGCCTTGGCCCGGATCTCCTGCCGCATCAGCTCGTCCACAGTGGACGGACCGGCGGTGGTGGCCTGGTCGAGCAGCGCGGCCGTCGTGTCGAGCACCGCGTGGGACGGCGGGCCGAACCGGGCGAAGTCGAGGTAGCCGGCGGGCTCGTCGAACTGGAGCAGGTACCGGGGCGAAATCCGCGTCACGCGAGGATCCTCGCCAGGAACTGCCGGGTGCGTTCGTGCTTCGGCGCGCTCAGTACCTGATCAGGCGGCCCGGTCTCGACGACGGCGCCGTCGGCCAGGAACACCACCTCGTCGGCGGCCTCCGCGGCGAAGCTCATCTCGTGCGTCACGACGACCATCGTCATCCCCTCCCCCGCCAACGTACTCATCACTTCGAGCACCTCGCCGACCAGCTCCGGGTCCAGCGCCGACGTCGGCTCGTCGAACAGCATCAGCTTCGGTTTCATCGCCAGCGACCGCGCGATCGCGACGCGCTGCTGCTGCCCGCCGGACAGCTGCGCCGGGTAGGCGTCACCGCGGTGCGCGAGGCCGACGCGGTCGAGCAGCTCCAGGCCCTGCTTGCGCGCGTCGTCCGCCTTGAGACCCAGTACCCGGATCGGGCCTTCGACGACGTTCTCCAGCGTCGTCCGGTGCGCGAACAGGTTGAACCGCTGGAACACCATGCCGATGTCGCGGCGCTGGCGGGCGACGTCGCGTTCGCGCAGCTCGTACAGCTTGCCGCCGCGTTGCCGGTAGCCGATCGGCTCGCCGTCGACCCAGATCTGGCCGGCGTCGATCGTCTCCAGGTGGTTGATGCAGCGCAGGAAGGTGCTCTTCCCAGCACCGGACGGCCCGAGCAGGCAGACGACCTGTCCCTTGTGGACCTCCAGGTCGATGCCGCCGAGGACTTCGGTGTGGCCGTAGGACTTCTTGACGCCGACGGCGCGCAGCAGTGGCTCAGACACGGGCACTCCTCACCAGCGGCACGCCGCGCAACGCCTTGCCCGCGCGGGAAAGCGGCCCGCGATCGGCCTGCCCGAACGCGCGTTCCAGGTAGTGCTGGCCGACCCCGGCGACGGTCACCACGACCATGTACCAGACGGCCGCGGCCAGCAGCGTCTCCATGACCAGCAGGTTGTTCGACGAGATGTTGTTGGCCGCGTGGATCAGCTCGGTCACGCCGATCACCGACGCCATCGACGTCCCCTTGAGCATGTTGATGAAGTCGTTGCCGGTCGGCGGGATGATCACGCGCATCGCCTGCGGCAGCACGACCCGGCGCAGCGTCGCGGCCGGCGTCATACCGATCGACTTCGCCGCTTCCGTCTGTCCGCTGTCGACGCTGTTCAGCCCGGCCCGCACGATCTCGGCCATGTACGCGCTCTCGTTGAGCGCCAGGCCGAGGAACGCCGCGGTGAACGCGCTGATCAGCACGTTCGTCTGCGCGTCGACCAGGAACGGGATGTGGATGACCGGGAAGACGAGCGCCAGGTTGTACCAGAGCAGGATCTGCAGCAGCACCGGCAGGCCGCGGAAGATCCAGATGTAGCCGGCGGCGAACCACCGGGCGACGGGGTTGGCGCTGCGGCGCAGCAGGGCGATGACGATGCCCAGCACGATCGCGACGGCCTGCGACAGCACGGCGAGGACGACGGTGTTGAGCAGCCCGGTCGCCATCACCTTGAAGAAGACGAAGTCCGGGACCTGGCTCCACTCGATCTGCGCGTTGCCCAGTGCGACGCCCAGCAGCACGAGCAGCGCCAGGATCACGACGGCGGCGACCCACCGGCCCCAGTGCCGGAGCCGGACGATCGGCAGCGGTCCAGTGCCGGCCGGTTCAGGAGCCGCCATTGATCGCGACCTCCTTGATCGCCCCCTGGTCGACCCCCCAGGCCTGCAGGATCTTGCCGTAGGTGCCATCGGCGACGAGCGCCTGCAGCGCCTTCTGCACGGAGTCGGTCAGCGGCTTGTTCTGCTTGTTGACGCCGATGCCGTAGGGCCCGCCTTCGATCGGCTCGCCGGGGACGACCTCGAAGAACTTGCCGTCGCCCGCCGTCTTCGAGATGTAGACGGCGCTGGGCAGGTCGTTGAGGATCGCCGCGACGCGGCCGGTGCGCAGCTGGTTCTGGTTCTGGTTGTCACTGTCGGTCGCCGTGACGTTGACGGCGGGCTTCCCGGCCGACGTGCACTTGGTGCTCTGCGTCGCGGCGAACTTCTGGTGACTGGTCCCCTGCACGACGGCGACGTTCTTGCCGCACAAGGCGTCCGGCCCGGTGATGCCGTCCGGGTTGCCCTTGCGGGTCATGATCGTGATGCCGGAGGTGAAGTAGTCGACGAAGTCGATCTGGGCCTGGCGGGCTTTGGTGTCGTTCATCCCGGCCATGGTGAGGTCGATGCGGCCGGACTGGAGGCTGGTGATGAGCGAGCCGAAGGCCATGTCCTGGTGCGTCACGGTCACGCCGAGCTTCGCGGCGATCGCCTTGGCAAGATCAACCTCGTACCCGATCGGCGTCTTGCCGTCAGCGGCGTAGAAGTTGTTGGGCGCGGACTGCAGGTTCGAGGCGAGGTGCAGCACCCCGGCCTGCTTGACGTTCGCCGGGAGAGCGGCGTTGAGCTGGGCATCCTTCTGCACACCTTGGACGATCGCGGCGGTATCGGGAATGCCGCCGGACGCGAGCGCCCCGGGAGCCTGCGACGTCCCACCGGCACCGTCGGGCCCACCACCACAGGCGGTCACCAGGACGGCCAGGCTCGCGAGCAACACCGCCTGGACTGCACGGGAACGGGACATAGCGGACCTCCACTGTTCGGCTGGCGGGAACGGTACAACTCGTTGTTGAAGAGGTCAACTGCTTGTTGAAATCTGGCTTGGTCGGCCACTGGCTGTCACACAGGGTCCGTTCGCGGCCGGTGGGGCGCACGAACGGCCCGCTGGTGACGGCCGCGGGGGCGCGAACGGCCCGTCGCCAACGGCCGGCAGCGCACGAACGGCCCGTCGGCGACCACCGCACGATGCGAACGGCCCACTGGCGACAACAAGTCGCGCACGAACGGCCCGTTGCTGACCATCGTGGGGTGCGAACGGCCCGCTGGCGACCATCACCCAGGCGCGAGCGGGCTCCTGTCGACAGTCGGCAAAGCACGAACGGCCCGCTCGCGACCACCACCGAAGCGCCAACGGGCCGTTCGTGCCCAGCGAAGGTGCGCGGAGCGCACGAACGGGGCCGTTCGCTCGCCTGAACCAGCGAGCGGCAGCCGGCACGAATGGCCCGTTCGCGACCGAAACAGCACGAACGGGCCGTTCGCGCAGCCGACAGGCGACCAAACGCGCGACCGGGCGAGCGGGCAAGCGGGCAAGCACGCGACCAGACGAGCGACCGAGCGACCAAGCGCGCGAGTGGCGACCCGGGCGAGCGGGCGAGCGGCGAGCGGGCAAGCGCGCAAGCGGCCGACCCGGGTGACCAGGCGACCGGGCGATCCCAAACCCGCCGGTGCTAGCTTCGCCGCCATGAGCCTGCGGATCGGCATCCTGGGTGCGGCCCGGATCGCACCCACCGCCCTGATCAAGCCCGCCGCCCACCACTCCGACGTCGAGGTCGTGGCCGTCGCCGCGCGGTCGGCCGATCGGGCGCAAGCGTTTGCGGCCAAGCACGGCATCCCCCGGACGCACTCGTCCTACGAAGCCCTGCTCGAAGACCCCGGCGTCGATGCCGTCTACAACCCGCTGCCCAACGGGCTCCACGGCCGGTGGACGAAGGCGGCGATAGCAGCCGGGAAGCACGTCCTCTGCGAGAAGCCCTTCACCGCCAACGCCGCCGAGGCCCGCGAGATCGCCGGCCTGGCCGCGGCGTCCGACCGCGTCGTCATGGAAGCCTTCCACTACCGCTACCACCCCCTCACCCTGCGGGTCGAGGAGATCGTGGCGTCCGGCGAACTGGGTGAGCTCCAGCGCGTCGAGACCGCGTTGTGCTTCCCGCTGCCCAAGTTCTCCGACATCCGCTACGACTACGACCTCGCGGGCGGCGCGACGATGGACGCGGGCTGCTACGCCGTCCACATGGCCCGCATCTTCGGCGGTGAGACCCCGGAAGTCGTTTCGGCGCAGGCGAAATTGCGCGACCCGCGGATCGACCGCGCGATGACGGCCGAGCTGCGTTACCCGTCGGGTCACACCGGGCGGGTCACCTGCTCGATGTGGTCGTCTTCGGTCCTCAAGATCAGTGCGAAGGTGACCGGCTCGAAAGGGTCGCTGAGCGTGCTCAACCCCGCGTCCCCGCAGGTGTACCACCGCCTCACGGTCCGGGCCGGCGGCGCCCGCCGCGTGGAGCGGTTCCCGCGGCGGGCGTCGTACGCCTACCAGCTGGACGCCTTCGCGGCGGCGGTGCTGGAGGGCGCGCCGGTGAAGACGTCGGCGGAGGACGCGGTGCGGACGATGACCGTGATCGACGCGATCTACCGCGCGGCCGGGCTCCCCGTGCGCGAACCGAGCTGAGCCCGGACATCGGCGAGGGCGAAGCCGAGCAGGTTCAGCCCCCGCCAGCCGCGGGGGTTCCCGGTCCGCGGGTCGTCGGCGGCCAGGCCGATCCCCCAGACCCGGTCGACGGGGCTCGCTTCGACCACCACACGATCGCCGGTGCCGGTCAGGTAGCGGCCGAGATCGGGGTGCTGGGCGAACTTCGCGACGTTGCCGTCGACGACGATCTCGCGGCGGCAGGCGACCCACGTCGCCTCGTCGAAACGTCGCACGCGACGGCCGAAGTCCTTCGCCTGCTTGGGGTGCACCGCGGCCAGGACCTGCGCGGCCACCTCGTCGTCGCCGAAGAGTTTTGCTTTGCGCCACATCATGTGGTGCTCGGCCGTGGCGAACCGGACGTCGTCGACCACGAACGGCGACGGCCACCACTGGCTGAGGCACCCCGAGCCGACGCCGCCCCCGCGCGGCGGCTGGTTGCCCCAGAAGCAGACGTACTTGAACCGCTTCCCCGCGTCCAGCGCACGGGTCAGCTCCTCGACACTGCGCGGGTGACCGGTCATGGCTCCAGTTTCACGTACGAACCGGCCGCCCCGCACCCGAAATATCGAGGTGCGGGACGGCCGGTGCGACTAAGCGGCCACGTAGTTACCGGTCAGGATGAGCAGCACCTGGACCGTGATGCCCGTTCCGTAGTAGTCCGTCGAGTCCGGGGCGAACGCCGCGATCGACGTCCACAGCTTGTCCAGCCACGCCTGGCTGCCCGGGTCCGTCATCGCCGCCACCGCGAACGGCGCCGTGAAGCACGGGTGCTGGCCGCTCTCGGTCTTCGTGCCCGACAGCGAGTAGCCGCTCTGGATCTTCGACGGGTCGCCGCCCGTCGCGGACTTGATCCACGTGTTCATCTTGCGGACCTGCGCGGCCGCCGCGCTGCCGGACGCCGAGATCGCGTCCGCGCCGAGACGCCACGGGTCGCGGCAGGCGTTCCAGCTGTACTTGCCGTCGTTCTCGCCCTCGAGGAAGTCCGCCGGCGCCGGCTTCGGCGTCGAGTTCGTGTTCACCACGAAGTCCGGCAGCAGCCCGGTGTTCGGCGCGTACTGCGACTGCAGCTGGCTCACCGCGGTCTCCGACCGGGTGCGCACGGAGTCCCAGAAGCTGTCGCCGGTGGCCTTCGCGAACGCCCGCAGGTGCCCGGGCATCCAGTCCGACGAGCGCGAGCTGTTCTTGTACTCCGCGTCGTTGCCCCAGTCACCCAGCAGCGTGAACTTGGTGCTGTTGTTGACCTCGCTCTTCTTGATCGCGTTGATGATCCGGACGGCCTCGGCCTTGTAGTCGACCGACCCCGTGCTGCCCCACTTCGTGTCCGCGATCAGCAGGCCGTACGCGATTTCGAGGTCGCCGTCGGTGGCCGAGTCGCTGCCGTTGACGCTCTTGCAGTTCGCGTCCTGCTCGGCCGCGTGCAGGTCCTTGTTGTTGACCGACGGGTGGGCCTTGACGAACTTCACGATCCCGTCGACGATCGCGCGGGCCTGCGGGTCCTTGTCGGCCATCATCGCCGAGATCGTGACGCCGTAACCCTCGCCCTCGGCCACGAACGAGTGGTCGGCGTCCTTCGACAGCACGGCGTAGGTGCCGCTGCCGCACTTGATCGTCAGGAAGTTCTTCTTCCAGAAGTCGTAGTACTTCTGGAGCACCTGGTCCTGCGTGGCCTGCGAGACCGACGGCCGCAGGGTTCCCGGCACGTAGGGGGTGCCGGCCGCGGACGCGGTCGTCGGCACGCTCAGCAGCCCGGCGGCCAGCGCGGCCGTGGCCACCACCGCCCGGACGATCTTCTTCATCGCTCCTCCGTAAAGGACATCGAATGGCTGCGGCGACGGCGGGTCCGAGCGTGACAGAAGGTTCAAGACCTGGTCAAGACCGTTAGGAAACTTTCCTTACAATTACCGTGAGTGGTTTCACGGCCCCATGCTTGCCCGGACGGGCTAGCGTGGGGGCATGGAGATCGACCGCGGCGCGGACTTCCGCGCCTTCTGGACCGAACGACGCCTGGCGTCCCTGACGACCGTCCGCCCGGACGGCACCCCGCACGTCGTCGCGGTCGGCGTGACCGTCGACTTCGAAGCCGGCCTCGCCCGCGTGATCACGTTCGACACGTCCGTCAAGGCGCGGCTGATCCGGGCCGCGGGCGCCGACGGGATACCGGTCGCCGTCTGCCAGCTCGACGGCCCGAAGTGGTCCACATTGGAGGGACGAGCGGTGCTGCGCGACGACCCGGAGTCGGTGCGGGACGCGGAAAACCGCTACGCCGCGCGCTATCGGCAACCGAAGCCGAACCCGCGGCGGGTGGTCCTAGAAATCACCGTGAACCGGATCCTCGGCAACGCCTAACCCGCGCGCGCGTGCACCAGCCGCGTGTACTCGGCCAGCAGCGCCGCCAGCTCGCTGTGCTCCCCCGCCGACGCGAGCTGCTGGTGGCCCACCAGCATCGCCATGCCCAGCGACGTCAGCGTCCGGGCCAGCTCGCGGTCGCCGACGATGCCCGTGACCGCCTTGCCGACCGTCCGGACGCGGGCCTCGTCGACGCGTTTCTGCGCCGCGCGCACGCTCTCGTCGTTCATCCCCCACGCCCGGATGGCCGCCTCGGCCTCGTGGTGCAGGCCGAGCGTGAGGTCCATCAGCGCGGCGAAGTCCGCCGACGGGCCGCCGGTGCCGAAGTCCCGTTCGCGCAGGATCAGCACCTGCCGGTTCTCCCAGTGGTCCAGGAGCTGCTGCACGAACCCCGGCCAGCCGCCGAAGTGGTGGTAGAACGACCCGCTCGTGACGCCGAGGTCGCGGCAGAGCCGGCCGACGTTCAGCTCGGTGAACCCGTGCTCCGCCAGCGCTTTCAGCGCGGCCTCGAAGTAGGCCCGCCGCGTGACCGGCGGCATCAGACGTTCCGGCTCCGGTCCCGCCAGTACGGCTCGCGCAGTGAGCGCTTCAGGATCTTGCCGGTCGCGTTGCGCGGCAAGGCTTCCACGACGTCGACGCTGCGCGGGCACTTGTAGTGGGCCAGGTGCTCGCGGCAGAACTCCATGAGCTTCTCGGCGTCGAGCTGCTCGCCGGCGACGATGGCCTTGACCTGCTCGCCCCACCGGTCGTCCGGGACACCGATCACGGCCACCTCGGCGACGCCGGGGAACTCCGCGACCACCCGCTCGACCTCGGGCGAGTAGACGTTCTCGCCGCCGGTGATGATCATGTCCTTGACGCGGTCTTCGAGGAACAGGAACCCGCCGTCGTCGAGACGGCCGACGTCACCGGTGCGCACCCAGCCGTCCACGATGGTCTCCGCGGTCGCCTCGGGTTTGCCGAGGTAGCCCGCCATCCGCTGGTCGGTGCGGATCCAGACCTCGCCGGCGGCGGCGTCTTCGAGCGTGACGGGGTCGACGATCCGGATGTCCACTCCGGACAGTGCGGTGCCCGCGGAGGCCAGCCGGTCCGGGCGGGAGTCGTCGCGGTGCGCCTCCGGGTCGAGCGCCGTGACCGCGCCGGACAGCTCGGTCATGCCGTAGACCTGGGCGAACCTGACATCCGGCCAGGCGGCCAACGCCTTGCGCAGCAACGGAAGCGGCATCGGCGAAGCGCCGTAGCAGAGGTAGCGCAGCTTCGAGAACGCCTGCATCGCCTGGTCGCCGGCTTGCGCGATGCCGGCGACGACGGCGGGCACCAGGAAAGCGTGCGTGATCCCGGCCGCCAGTGCGGCGAACAGCGAGGCCGCGTCCGGCTCGCGCGTCAGGTAGGACGGTTCGCCGTACAGGAAGCCGGAAACCGCGTAGCAGCTGCCGCCGACGTGGAACAGCGGCATCGCGACGAGGTTGACGTCGCCCGGCCCGATCGGGAACGCGGTGCCCGCGGCGAGGCCGTGCGAGAGGATGCTGCGGTGGGTCAGCACGGCGCCCTTGGGGAAGCCGGTGGTGCCGCTGGTGTACATGACCAGGACGCCGTCGTGCTCGTCGAGTTCCCGCGGCGCAGCAGGTTCCGCCGACAGGAGCGGCTCGTACTGGTCGTCGTCCCCGCCGACGACGACCACGCGCTCGACGGCGGGCAACCGGTCCCGGATCGCTTCGACGGCGGACAGCAGCTCGGCGCCCACGAAGACCACCTTGGCCCCGGCGTCGGCCAGGACGTAGGCGAGTTCGTCGCCGGAGAGCCGCCAGTTGACCACGGCGTTCGCGGCACCGATCCCGGCCGCCGCGAAGGTCGTCTCCAGGCAGGCGGGGTGGTTCTTGTCGACGAAGGCGACGCGATCGCCCCGGCCGATCCCGGCCGCCGCCAGCGCACCCGACAGCCGCCGGACGCGCTCGTCGAGCTCCGCCCAGGTCCACGCGCGGTCGCCGTAGATCAGCGCGGTGTCCGTGGCGCGTTCCCGCGCCCAGTGCGCGAGAAGCTCGCCGAACAGCCGGACCCGGGGGCGGTGGTCATCGGGCATGGCGGGTTTCCCTTCGGGCCGACGCTGGACCGTAGACCGCTCTATGGTGCGTCGCGCCCGGGCGCGCGTCAAGGCCGGACAGGGATCGCCGGGTCAGGTGACCGGTCGGTGTTTTCCTTGCCGCGTCAGCCGAACAGGGCCAGCAGCCCCTCGGTCGACCGGACCACGACGTGCGCCGCGGTGCGTTCCGCGTGGGGGCGGTCCGGGCGCTCGGCCTCGTGGCGCCAGCGGCGCAGCGCGTCCAGGCTCGAGTCGTAGATTTCGCCCGGGTCCGCGTCCGGTTCCAGGCCGAGGCGGTCGGCCGGGGCGGTGCCCTGGGCTCCCAGCAACCGCACCGCTTCCTCGGCCGGCTCGCCCGACAACGCCGTGCGGCCGCCGCGGATGTCGGCGATCAGGCGCAGCTCGCGGAAGTCGTGGGCGGCCGCCGCGAAGCGCTCCACTCGCGACACCAGGCGGTCGCCGCCCGCGCGGGGTTGCGCCGCCAGCAACGCTTCCAGGCGGATCACCGCCGTGCGGGCCTTCAGCGCTTCGGCCCGTGCGACGAAACAGCCGGCCAGGGTGTCGCGCAGTTCGCCGAGACCGCTGCGGCGGACCAGTTCCGCCGAGAGCTTGACGCGGTCGTCGCAGCCGGTGCGGATCAGCGTCAGCGCCAGCCGGACGCCGAACATGCCGAACCGCACGATCAGCGACCGGCGCGTCTCCACCGGGATCGGGCCGGGGAACGCCGGGTCGGTGAACGAGTCCACCGAGAGCACGTGCCGTTCCAGCTCCTCGCGCGGCACCGCGGCGAACGCGGCCAGGAGGTCGAACTCGTCGTCACGCAGGGAACGACCGCCGTAGGCCAGCTGCCCGGCGACGGCGATCACGCCCAGGAACCCGGTGCACAGCGGGTCTTCGCGCCACGCCCGCCGCGCGAGCTGCTTCGCCGTGAGCAGCGCGTCGATCCGGCCCGCGCCGACCTCGTCGGCCCGCGAGAGCACCAGCACCGAGTTGACCGCGCTCTGCCGCGCGAACGCCGAGCCGCCCGGCGGGTGCGCCGCGGCGAGCTCGTCCGGCTCGAGGTGGCGCACCAAGCGGACCGTCGCGTCGGGGAAGTCGTCGGCCGGGCCCGGGTCGTCGAGCAGCACGAGGTCGCGCAGCGCCCGCGTCGGCCACTCCCCCAGCGCGGCGGACAGGGTCGTCTTCCCGGACGACGGCGCCCCGGCGAACGCGACGCGCAGCGGTTGCTCCAGCCGGTGCTGGCAGTCGAGCAGCAACGCCGACGCGCGCGGGTCGTCGCGGTAGAGCCCGGCCGCGGCGGCCAGCAGGTCGCGGACGTCCTGGGTCACGCCGAAAGCTCCCGCCGCGTCGTCCGGCCGGCGATCGTGCCGAGCTCGCCCGCGCGTTGGTGCAGGCCGGCGAGCCGGTCGATCTCGCGGCGGATGTGCACCGTCCGCCGCTCGCGCTCGGCTGTGCCGGCCAGGATCGTCTCGCGCTCGTGCGTCAGCTCGTCCGCGAGCTCTTCGGCCAGGCCGGTGAAGTGGTCGCGCAGGCGTCGCTGCACCACGCGGATCGCGTCGCGGCATTCCTTGCCGAAGCGCAGGAAGACGTCGTCGACGTGCCGTTGCGCGGCCTGCTTGGCGACGGCCTGGCGGCGCTGCAGCCGCATCCCGCCCTCGTCCTTGATCGTCTTCGCGGCGAACGCCGCGCCGGCCCCGAGGGAGACCGGGTTGATCAGCGGCAGCCCGGCGAGGCTGGTCACCAGGCCGAACATCAGCACGCCACCGTACGACCCGCGCAGGCCGGTGAAGGCCTGCTGGCCGACCTTGAACTTGTCGATCTTCGGGCGGCGGACGTCGTCGAGGGCGTCGATGCCCGGGCCGTCGAGCCGCAGGTCGGGCAGCGCGCCCTCGTACTGGGCGCCGAAGCAGGCCGCGGTCGCCTGCGCGATCCACTCGGCCCGGTCGGCGAGCCACGTGTAGTTGGTGTCGACGGCTTCGGCGAGCGCGCCGTCCAGCCACGGCGCGAACTCGTCCCACACCTTCGCCGGGTCGCCGTCGTCGAAGGTCTGGTCGATGGTGTTGACGATCTTGCGGGTCCGCTCGCGCAGGTCGTACTCGGCGTCGGACAGCAGGTCGGTGATCTCGTCGGAGAGCAGGTTCTGCCAGCGGGTGTTCTGCCGGCGCAGGTCGTCGGCCCGGCGTTGTGCCCGCTGCAGCAGGGCGGCCTGGCCCAGCCCGGCGTCCTGCCCTGCGGCGTCCGCGCGGTCGCGCAGGGATTCGACGAGTTCCGCGGCGGCGGCGCGCACACCCACGGCGGCGAGCAGCGCGCGGGACTGCTCCGGCGGCCGCGCGGCCTGCTCGGCGATCCAGGACAGCAGCTCGGGGAAACCCGAGCGGGCGTTGAGGTCGGCGTCGCCCGCCTTCGCAGCGGCCTGGCGCACGACGGCGGACACCGGCAGCACCGGCGCGTCGATCCCCGCTTCGGCGAGCATCGCGCGGTCGCGCTCGGCGACGGCGCGCCAGCCCGGGGAGGCGTCGATCTTGGTCAGCGCGAGCACGACGTGCGGGCACCACGTGCGCACGTGCCGGGCCAGCGCGAGCTCGGCGGGGCTCAGCGGCGCGGTCGCGTCGGAGACGAGGATCACCGCGTCCGCTTCGGCGAGCAGGTCGAGCGCGGCGGCGGTGCGCGGCGAGCGCGGGTCACCGACCGGCGGGGTGTCGACCAGGATGAGCCCGGCCGAGAGGAGTTCGCGGGGCACACCGACCTCGACGCGGCTGAGCGTGCCGGCGGGCCGGGCACCGAGCTCACCGGTGAGCCGTTCGACCGCGACGGGGATGCGTTCGAGGGACCGGCCGACCAGGGTGGCGGCGGGTTCGTCGGCGTACCCGATCTCGGTCGGCACGGCGGGGGTGGCGGCGTCGCCGACCGCGCACACCGGCGCGTTCAGGACGGCGTTGAGCAGGTAGCCCTTGCCCTGTTTGGGAAAGCCGAGGACACCCAGCCGGATCTGCTCGGCGGGGGCGTCACGGCGTCTGCGCAGGAGCTCGGCGAGATCGGCGCGGCCGTGGGTGCGGCACGCGTCCAAGGTCTCGTTGAGCACTTCGAGCCAAGCTGGGGCGGTCACGACGAAGGAGTCTCCCCCGTACGAGTGAAGGACGCGAGCCGGGTGCCCGTTCCGCGGTCGCACCCTGACCGCGGAACGGGCACCGGAGGGGATCAGTGACCCAGGTGGATGTCGTTGTGACCGAGGTCGCCGACGTGGATGTTGCCCAGCGCGTTGTGGCTGAGGTTGTCGGTGACGCCCGACACCACGTCGTGCACCGCGTCGACGCCGTTGTTGCTCGCGATGTCGCCGACCGCGTTGTGGTCGACGCCGCCGACGGCACCGGTCACCGTGGTGACGGTGTTGTGGGTGATGTCGCCCAGGCTGTTCTGCACCGCGCTGGTCAGGTCGCCGCCGACGTGCTTGACGTCGAGGTCGCCCACGTTCTTCAGCGTGCCGGTGAAGTCGCCGATGTGGTTGGTGACCTCGCCGACGGGGCTCACGGCGCCGGTGACGGCACCGGCCAGGTCGCCGCCGTGGACCGGGGCCGCGACGGTGCCCGTGACGCCGGTGACGACCTGCTCGACCTGGCCGACGCCGTTGTGGCCGTCGACGGCGCCGGTGACGGCACTGCCCAGGCCGAGCGAACCGGCGTCGATGCCGTGAGCGAGGTCGCCGCCCAGGCCGAGGGAGTTGGTGACACTGCCCGCGAGGGCCGTCACGTTCGCGGCGTTGGTGACGTCGGTCACGCTCGACAGCTGCTGGCCGCCGAAGACCGCGCTGGTCGGCAGGCCGAGGTCGCCGACGACGGGCAGCTCGCCGACGCCGCCGACACCGAGGTCGCCGACACCCGGCAGCACCGAGGTGGCCGGCAGGCCGAGGCCCGCGGTCAGGGCGGTGAGCTGGTCGATCGCGCCCTGGATGCCCGTGGTGTCGGTGCCCAGCGAGGTCAGGTCGCCGACCACCGGGAGACCGCCGACGGCGGGGAGGCTGTCGACCGGGACGTAGTCGAGCACCAGCGGGATGACCTCGTGCACGTCGGCGGCACTGACGTCGCCGAGGCCGGCGAGGGCGAGCGCCTGCTGCGGGTCCGTCCCGAAGGCCGCGAGGGCGGTCGGGTCGTTGAGCAGGTTGAGGGCGAAATCGTGCAACGTCTGCACGGAGTCCATGGAGGTTCTCCTGATCCGGTGGTTCGGGGGACGGCATCGGCCGCTGGGCCCGGTGTCCATGGCCAAGTTAGGGAGCCGGTCCCCCCACGCACATCGGGGATCACTCCGAGTCGCATCCGGCTCAGCCGATAGGGGATCGATATGTCATCGTTAGGGAGTTAGGGGCTCATCCGAGATGCTCGCAGTTGGGTTAAATCCCCCCAGACCCTTGCCTGACTAACCCGTTTGGGTGAGGATGCCCCGAGCCCTAGGGGGGTGTGCCACCCCCGATCGGCCCCGCGAGGTGAGGAGGAAGCGCCGTTGTCCTACGTCCTCGGGATCGATGTGGCCCAGGGGCGGACCCACGCCGCGATCAGCCACCGCCACGGCCCCGGCTGGGGTGCCCCCGAACCCCTGTGGCTGGGTGAACGGTCCCCGGCCGCGGCGTCCGCGCTGTTCCTGGACGACGAGGGGTACCTGCTCACCGGCGACGCGGCGGCGCAGGCGGGCACCCGGGTCCCGTCCCGGCTGCTCACCGGCTTCCACCGGCGCATCGGCGACGACGTGCCGATGGTCGTCGAAGGCGAGTCCTTCCCACCGGAGACGCTGACCACCGTGCTCGTCGAAGGCATCGCCGAGCACGCCGAGAACCAGTTCGGCGGGCCCCCGCAGCACCTGGTGATGACGCACCCCGGCGACTGGGGCGGCTACCGGCGTGACGTGCTGCGCCGCGCGCTGGCCGACGCCGGGTTCACCGCGGTCACGCTGGTCCCCGGCTCGATCGCGGCGCTCGGCGCGCACCTGCCCGTCCCGGGCCCGGGGGTGACCGGCGCCGGGGTCTGCGAGTTCGGCGCCGACGGCGTGAACGTCACGCTGGCCACCCCGAGCGGCGTGAACGGCTGGCAGATCGGGGCGAGCGCCGAAGGCGTGTCCCCGGCGGCCGCGCTGAGCACGCTGTTCGCGCTCGCCGGCTCCGCGTCGACGTCCCCGCGGGGCCTCGCCGGCGTGGTCTTCTGCGGCGACGTCCCGCCGCACGCGCTGCCCGCCCGGCCGCCGTGCCCGATGTTCGCGGGACCGGTCCCGCCGGCCACCACCGCGCTCGGCGCGGCCGCCCTCGCCGGGCTGCGCGCCGAGGGCCGGGGCACCGCCCAGGAACCCCCCGCCGTCGAGACCACCCTGCTCCCCAAGATGGACACGCTCGGTGAGCTCGGCGAGCGGCCACCCCGCCCGCCGGTCGAGATCACGCCGTTCGAGCTCCCCGAACGCACCGGCCCGATGGACCTGTTCCGGCGACGGCGTCCCCTCGCCGCCGCGGTCCTCGTGCTCGCCGCGGCCGTCTCGGCCGTCCTGATCACCATCACCGCCCGCGAAGCCACCGCCGGCCCCGACCAGCCCCCGGCTCCCAGCCAATCCACCCCGAGCCACTGCGCCGCTTCCGGCGCCCCCTCCGGTGAAGGTCACTGTTGAACACTCTGCTCACGCAGGCCGCCTCGCTCCACCCCGTCCCCGTGCACCCGGCGGCCCGGCAGCTGCTGCGCCAGGTCGCCGCCGACCCGGCCGCGCCGCTGCGGATCGCCGTCGTCGCCCCCGGCGGCTACGGCAAGAGCGTGCTGCTCGCCGCGCTCGCCCGCGCCTACCGGGACGCCGGCGCCGACGCGCTGCTCGTCGACGACGCCGACCGGATCGACGCCGACCAGCTCGAAGAGCTGCTGGCGGGCGCCGACGGCCCGATCGTCGTCGCGCACCGCCCGGCCGCGGTCGCGGCCGGCTGGACGTTGCTGCAGCTCGCCCCGTTCGGCGTCGACGATGTCGCGCGGCTGGTCGAGGCGCTGACGGGCACCCCGGCCGAGCCGGCCGCGGCGGCCGAGCTGCACCGGGTGAGCGGTGGCGTGCCCCGGCTGGCCGAGCGCGCGCTGCTCGGGCGGCTGGAGGAGTTCCGCCCCGAGCTCGACGAGCTCGACGACGACGTCCTGCGCTACCTGATCGCGGCGGAAGCCGGCGCGGGCCGCAACCTCGACCTGCTGTGCGTGCTGCTGGACCGCACGCCGGACCAGCTGCCGGGCATCGTCGACGGCGCCCGCGCGACGGGCCTGCTCGCCCCGGACGACACGCTGCTGCCGCTGGCCTCGGCCGCCGTCCGCGACTTCGGCCCGCCGGCGCGCCGGCTGACCACGGTGCAGCGGCTCGTCGAGCTGCAGCTGGCGAACGGCCTCCCGGTGCTCGACCTGGCGCGTTCGCTGCTGGGCACGGGCAGCACGGGCACGTCGGCAGCGGCCGCCTTCGCCGCGGCGGCCTCCGAAGCCCTGCCGACGGACGCCCGCCTGGCGACCAGGCTCTTCGAAGCCGCGGCCGAAGCGGGCGACCGTTCGGCGTCGGTCACCGCGGGCTGGGCCCGCGCGGCGGCGCTGTCGGGCGACCTGGACACGGCATTGCGCCTCGGCGACGGCATGCTCGGTGCTCAGGACGCCGAAACCCGCGCGGCGGGCGCGGAGATCGCGGCCACCGTGCTGGCCCACCGAGGCGAACTGGCCCGCGGCGCGGAGCTGTACCAATGGGCCGCCCTCGGCGGCCAGACGCCGGGCCAGCACGCGGCCGACCCGTACTCGGCGGGCCCCGGCCCCGGCTCCCCGGCGGGGTGGGGCGACCCGCGGCACTCGACGGGCCACGGCGCCGGCCCGGACTCCTCGGCAAGCTACGGAGTCGACCCCCGCCACTCGGCCGCTCACGGCGCGGACTCGGCGGGTCGCCGCGCCGATCCGCGTTACCCGGCCGTTCACAGCGCCGGCTCCGACTTCTCGGCAAGCCACGCAGACCCGCGCTACCCGGCAGGTCGCGGCGCCGAGCCGTACTACTCGGCGGCCCGCGGCGGCCCGCGCCTCTCGGCGGGGCGAGGCGGCACCGATGCCTTCGCGGTGATGGCCCTGGTCGGCACCGGCGACCTCGAAAGCGCCCGCCGGCTGCTCGACTCCCCTGCCCCCGGCGTCGCGCCGACCTTGTTCGCCGGTGCGGCTACCCGGATGGCTCGCGGTATCGCCGACTCGGTGTCCGGCTGTGCGACCGAGACCTTGTCCACCCTGCTCGGCGCGGCGGCGATGCTGGAACCGGCGCTGGGCGGCACCTTGCTGCCCGACAGCCCCGCGGCGCTGGCCGCGCTCGCCGCGTTGCACACCGGTGAGCTGGCCCTGGCGGAATCCGTGCTGACGCGCGCCCTGGACGGCCGGATCGGCGGTGACCTCCTCGCGGTCCGCCACCGCCTGCTGCTGGGCTGGGTGGCGATGACCGCGGGCGACCTCGCGACGGCGGCGGGACACCGCGACGCCGTCGCCGGCCGGCCGCTGGAAGCCCGTGACGAGATGTTCTTCACGACGTTGGAGCTCGGGCTGGCCCGGCGCTCCAGCGACCTGGTCGGGCTGCAGCGGTCGTGGGACCGCGCGTACCAGGCGTCGATGCGCCAGCAGACGGACCTGTTCACGCTGCTGCCGCTGGGCGAGCTGGTGATCGCGGCGGCCCGCACCGGCGCCCACGCGAAGCTCGCCGGCCAGCTCGAACGCGCGCACACCCTGCTGGCCCGCCTCGGCGAACCTCCACTGTGGACGGTTTCGCTGGTCTGGCACGAACTCCACGCGGCGATCACGCTGGAGGACGCGGAAGCGGCGAAGGCGCACCTGGCGACGTTGACGTCCCACGCCCACTGCGGCCGCCACCCGAGCGCCCTGGCCACGGCGGCCCGCGGCTGGCTCGCGGTGCTGAGCGGCACGTTCGCCCCGGACGAGATCTCGGCGGCCGCGGCGGAGCTGCACGATCTCGGGCTGCGCTGGGACGCGTCGCGCCTGGCCGGCCAGGCGGCGATCCGCACGTCCGACCGCAAGGCGATGGTCCAGCTGCTGGAGGCGGCCCGTCAGTTCCAGGGCACGGGCGTCCGCCGCGAGGCGGGTGCGGCGGAACCGGCGTCCTCGGGCACCGGGCTCGCGGCGTTGAGCGAGCGCGAACTCGAAGTCGCGCGGCTGGTGGTCGAAGGCCTGACGTACAAGCAGGCGGGCAGCAAGCTGTTCATCTCGAGCAAGACGGTGGAGCACCACATGGCCCGGATCCGCGGGAAGCTGGGCGCGTCGGACCGCCGGGAGCTGCTGGCGACGTTGCGCGAGCTGCTGTCCCGCCCCGACGCCCCCTAGGCTCCGGCATTCACGCGGGGCGGTCAGTCGCGGCTGGGACCGAAGCGTTCGGTGCGGATGCGGTGCGGGTCGTGGCCCAGCGCGACCAGGATGTCCGCGACCGTCTCGACGAAGCCCGTGGGGCCGCAGACGAAGGACGTCGCGCCGAACTCGGCGGGCCAGCCCGCGGTGTTGAGCGTCGCGACGTCGATGCGGCGCGGGATCCCCTCGCGGCCGTCGGGCAGTTCGCGCGTGTAGACGTACGTGACGTCCAGGCCCGCGACCGGCTTGCGCAGTTCGTCGGCGTAGTACAGCTCGGCCGGGGTGCGCAGCGAATAGATCAGCTTGAACGGCGTGCGGACGCCCGCCGCGCGCTGGGCGCGGACCATGGCCATCAACGGGACGATGCCGGAGCCACCGGCCACCAGCAGGACCGGTTCGGGGTCGGCAGGCCGCCAGACGAACCAGCCGCCCACCGGGCCGCGGATCTCGACCGTGTCGCCGATCGCGTACGGACCGGTGAGGTGTTCGGACACCTCCCCATCGGGGACGCGCTGCACCGTCAGTTCGATCCGGTCGCCGTCGGCGGGGGCGGCGAGTGAGTAGCTGCGCTGCGCGCGGTAGCCGTCGGCGGCGGTCAGCCGGACGTCGACGTGCTGGCCCGCGAGGTGCCCCGGCCAGCCCGGCAGGTCGAAGACGAGCGTGCGGGCCGTGGGGGTCTCGTCGCGGAACGCGGCCAGGCGGGCGACCCGCCAGGCTAGTCGCCCTGATACCGCTGTTCGCGCCATGGATCCCCGTAGTCGTGGTAGCCGACGTTCTCCCAGAAACCCGGTTCGTCGCGGGTCTTGAGCTCCAGCCCGCGCACCCACTTCGCGGACTTCCAGAAGTACAGGTGCGGCACGAGCAGCCGCGCCGGGCCGCCGTGCTCCGGGGTCAGCGGCTGGCCGCCGTACTCGTGGACGATCCAGGCCTGGCCGTCGAGCAGGTCGGCCAGCGGCAGGTTCGTGGTGTAGCCGCCGTAGGAGTGCACCAGCACGTAGTCGGCCGCGGTGTCGAGCCCGCCGACCAGCGTGTCCACCGGGACGCCCCGCCACCGGGTGTCCAGTTTGGACCACTGGGTGACGCAGTGGATGTCCACAGTGAACTTCTCGCTGGGCAGGGCCGTCAGCTCGGCCCAGTTCCAGGCGTGTTTCTCGCCGGTCTCGGTGGTGACCGTGAACTCCCACGCCTCGGTGCGCACGCGCGGGGTCGGGCCCGCCGACAGCACCGGGAAGTCCTCGGCCAGGTACTGCCCGGGTGGCAGGCGCGGGTTGCCGCTGCGGGCACGGCCCCGGAACCCCGGTGTCACGACGCCCATCCGGCCCTCCCTCTCCTGCTGCCGACGAGTCTAAGCCCGCACCTGAAGCCCGAGCGACGTGACAAGCACCGCAGCCTGTTCGGGTGAAACGATCGCCGCGTGCAGCTCGGCGTTCAGCGGGTCGAGCGCCGAGAGGTCGCTGCCCCGCAGGTCGGCGCGCGGCAGCTTGACGGCGTGCAGCGTCGCCCCGGACAGGTCGACGTCGGCGAACACCGCGTCGCCGCAGTTCGCCCCGGTGAGGTCGGCCTCCCGCATCCGCACGCCGTGGAAGGCGACCGACCGCAGGTCGGCGCCCACCAGCCCGGCGAACGACCAGTCGCCGCCGGTCACCCGCAGCGGCCGCAGCTCGCACTCGGTGAACGTCGTTCCGACGAGCTTGCACCCGGTGAACTCGGCGTCGAAGAAGTTGCACCGCTTGAAGGCGCACCCGGTGAAGGCCGAGTCGGTGTGCCGCGACGAATTGAAGCGCACGTTGCCGAACACGCAATCGGTGAACGTCGAGTTCCGGAGGACCGCCTCGGAGAGGTCGACCTCGTGGAACTCGCACCGCACGTAATGCCGCCCGACGAGCTCTTCGCCGTACCAGTCGTCACGGGAGAAGCGCTGGTCCTCGACGGGTGGATCTTGCGTGGCATCGGACACTCGGCCAGGCTAGCGGCCACCGACCACGAGGGGGGTGCCGAAGCATGCTGGACGCCGACGACGTCCGAGCCGCCGTGCCGATGCAAGCGGCGGTCGACGCGGTGCGGGAGGCGTTCCTCGACCTCGCCGCGGGCCACTTCGAGGTGCCGCAACGCCTGTCCTTCGACGGCGGCACGACACTCGTCATGAGTGCCTGCCACACCCCCACCGGCCGGACGGCGGTGAAGACGCTCAGCCTCGTCGCCGGCCGCGACCCGATGATCCTCGGGACCCTGGTGTGGAACACCACCGAGGGACAGCTGGTCGCCGACGCGATCGCGGTGACGACGTTGCGCACCGGCGCGGTGTCCGGCGTCGCCACTGACCTGCTGGCCCCGCCCGAGGCGAGCCGCCTGGCCGTCATCGGCACCGGCGCCCAGGCCGCGGACCAGGTCCGCGCGGTGGCTGCGGTCCGCCCGCTCCGGCAGGTGACGGTCTTCGGACGTTCGCCGGCACGGGCCGCGGAGTTCGCCGACCGGTTGCGGGGCGAGTACCCCGGCGTGCGCGTGGCACCGAGCGTCGAGGACGCGGTGTCCAACGCGGAGATCGTTTGTTGTGCTACTTCGTCCGCCACTCCTCTCTTCGACGTCGACGCCTTGCCAGAGCGCGTCCACGTCAACGCGATCGGGTCGTACCTGCCGTCGATGCGGGAACTGCCCGCCGAGCTGCTCGCGACGGCTGATTGTGTTGTGGTGGACCAGGTCGACGCCGTCCTGGAGGAGGCCGGCGAGGTGATCCACGCGGTGGACAGCGGGTTGGTTTCGCGGGATTCGCTGGTGGAGCTGGGGAACGCGCTTCGGGAACCTCCGGTGGTCGGCGGGCGGACTGTGTTCAAGTCCGTCGGGTTGGCGGTGCAGGACTGGGCCATCGCGCGGCTGCTCGGTGAAGCGGGTCGATGAGCGCCGCCGCGCGGATGGATCTCTCGGGGCATGAGCAGGCGGTCGCGCGGGTGTGAACGACGACTGCCTCGTTGACCAGCGTTCAAGTCCCAGCACCAGGCGGATCGATCGTGCTCCGTTCTTCGAGGGCGATGTCAGGACTAGACCACTTCGCGGCCGCTCGGCGAAGGGGGTCGTCGAGCGCACGAAGGTGACGAGCCGCGTGAGCGAGGATGGGGCCTTTCGGGGTATCGGTGGGCGTTCGCGGGGAACTGGCGGTGGATGGGTGTCTTGAGTCGCCGGTCAGGATCGCTGGCCCGTGGCGGAGGGAGTGACTCGGCGATGGGGGGCGCTAAAGGCGGATTCTGGCTCACTGAGCGTGCCAGTGAGCCAGCAGAGAGCAATAACAGCGGCCAAACGGCGCAATCTGGGGCTTGAAGCGTTTGACAGGTCACCCAATCCGGGAATTTCGGCGGCATGTCTCCTTGGCGAACCACCACTCGACGGAACACGGCCGTGCGGGTCATCACGGCGATCGGCGCGATCTTCGCGGGGATCGAAGTTCTTTACATGATCATGGTGCTCGCCGGCGCGAATGCCGGTAACTCCTTCTTCGTCTTCATCAAGTCGTTGGCCGTTCCTCTCGCGTTGTTCTGGCCGGGCCTGTTCCCGGTGAGCAACCCGAGCCTGGCCGTGATCCTCGACTTCGGTCTGGCCGCCGTGTTCTGGCTGGTCGTCACGGGCATCATCGCCCGCTTCGCCGGTCGGTGACGGGCGCTCGCCGCCCGCGCCTTCCACTGGACTGCCGCCTGCCGTCGCCGACCCCTCCGGTGACGGCAGGTGGCTCACCACACTGACAGCGCTCACCGCACTGACAACGAAACGCGCACGACTGCCTGGCGCATGTGACGAAGCAGGCGCCAGGCACGGCCCGAAACCGTTCGGGCTGGTCACGAAGGCCCTTGTCGACACGCAATCGACGGCAGGCACGCTCTCACCCCTTCGGGCGGCCACCCGCCATCCCCGCCGACCGCGTTCTTCGGCGACACTGGACGGATGACTGACGGCAGATGGTTCGACGGCTGGGCACCTTGGCCTGAGCTGGCCGGGCTGGCCGCGGTCGGACGTTCACTGCTTCCGAACGTCCCGGTCACGCCGGCCGCCGTCGTGCGGAGTGTCACCGAGCAGCTCGTCGGGCGCCGGTTGACCACCAAGGTCGACGGCCGCGAAGTGGGCCTCACCCTCACCGAACTCCACTACCCGGCCGACAGCCTGCGCCTGGCCACCGGACGCGTCGGCGACGTGCGCATCGTCGCCGAGGACGTCGACTGGCCCGAGCCCGCGGACGAGACCGGCCAGCAGCGCAGCATCCTCCTCAAGCGGGTCACCGTGCTCGCCGAGGACGTCCGCCTCCGCTCGCTGCCCACGCCGGCCGCCATTCCCGCGCGAGTCGAGCTGCGGATCGCCGTGGCCGCGGACGTGCTGCGCGAACGGGTGGCGGCAGTCCGCCCCGGGATCGTCGCCGCGCCCGCCGAAAGCGGGCTGCTCCAGATCCACTGGGCCAAGCGGCCACAGTGGGGCCACCTGACCCTGGAGGCCCAGGTGGCGGACGACGCTGTGGTGCTCGTGCCGCGGATCCTCCACATCGGACGCCGGCAGCTGAAACCACCGGCACGCTTCCGCCCCATCGTGCTTCCCCTGCCGGAACTCCCGCCCGGGATAAAGCTGACGAAGGTGGAGCCACGGCAGGACGAACTCGTGCTCCACACCGTGGCGGAGGAATGGCCGGAACGGCTTTCCCGCATTCCGCTGACCGACCTGCTGAGCTGGCTGACCACCGCGGCCATGACCCTGACTCTGCCGAAACTCGGTACGCGCTCATAACTCTCCTTCATCGACGTGGGCCCTACGTCAATGAAGCTACTCGAACGCCCGTTCGAACACATCACTCACACGGGTACAACCGGGAAACCCTTGCACAGCAAGGAATCAGGCGTCCCGGTCGCGCAGATACCGCGTGTGGTCCGCCTGCCGGTCGACGTCCGCCGCATAGAACCGCTCGGCGATCCGATGCGCCTCCGCTTCGAGCAAGTCGAGCTGTGCCACCAGTTCGGCAGCCGCACCGGCCCGCCGGGAGGCGAACCACCGCGGCAGGTTCAGGAAGGATTCCACCGACAGCGGCAGATCCGTCCACACCAGCCGGTCCACGGAGTGCCGCAGGTCCGGATCGGCCGACAGCCGCGCGGGGTGTGCGAGCAGGTCGAACAGCACTTCCGCAATCCGCCGCACGGTGTCCACAGTGGACTCAGGCATCTGCGACGCCCGGGAGTAAACCGAGGAAACCAGCGTCTCCAAGGACACGCGCAGCTCCCCCGAAGCGTCGGGCAGCAGCCGGACCTTCTCCGGCGGTGCGAGCAGCGCGCCTGCCGCGTACAGCGCGACCACGACCACCGACCACAGCCAACCGATCACCCCGGTCAGGTACAGGCCCAGGCCGATGAGCCCGCCGACGCAGCCGGCGAGGTTCTTGGTCGAGCCCAGATAACGCAGCATCATTGGTATCCGCGAATCTCCTGGAAGACGCTCGCAAGCTGGACCTTCCGCGCGTCGAACACCTTGCCGCCGGTCATCGTCGCGACCTGCGTCAGCTCGTCGCTCGACCCCTCGCCGAACAGCACCGTGAACACCGGCACCCCCTTCATCGCGGGTGGCAGCGCGCCGAACGACGCCTGGAAATCGGACAGGGACGAGCCGTTCGCGTTCTCCCCGTCGGTCATCAGGACGATCGAGGTGAACCGATCGGGATCGCGCGCCGCCAAGGGTTCCAGCACCCGGTAAGCCTCGACGAGACTGTCGTAGATCGCCGTCCCGCCGCGAGCGGAGAGCCCTTCGGCGAACGCCTTGATCCGCGCCAGCTCACCCGCCGGATCCTGCTCCGGCACGACGAACGTCGAAGCCGGTGAGGGGCCCGAGTTGAACGGCAGCATCGTCACCTCCTCCCGGCTGCGGAACCGCCGGTACCGGCCGGTGAGCGAGTTGTCGGCGCCCGTCAGCCCGGCCAGCGCGGTGCGCAGGGAGTCGATCCGGTCGCCCTCCATCGAGCCGGACGTGTCGAGCACGTACAGCGTCCGGGACGGCCTGCGAATCTTGTCGAAGTACGCCTGGAGCAGGGCGTCCACCGCCTGCTGCGTCGCCGGGAACGGCAGTTCGACGAGGTCCCGCTGCGCGAACTGCGACCCCAGCGCGACGCCGGGCACGACCGGACGTCGCTGAGTCGTGTCCATGATCCGCTTCTGGACGTCCGGCGTGCGCAGGTAGTCGGAAAGCCGCTGGTGCGACGACCGCGCGTCGGAACCGGCGTCCGCCAGCAGCGTCAAGGGATAGTCCGCGGTGACGACGCCGTCGCTCGGGTAGATCAGCTTCAGCGGTTCCGGCAGCTTCCCGGACGCGTTCGCCGAGAGCAGCACGGACTCGTAGTTGATCAGCCCGTCGACCTTCTGCCCGGGGTCCTGGCCGGTCGCGCGCCGCGTGTACGCGTCCGACAGCCAGCCGGACGACCCGGCCGAAAGGGCCTGTGCGCTGAAGAACTGCGTCAGCTGCGGGGTGACGGCGGCGATCTGCCGAGCGTCGATCGCGGTGCCCGCGCCCGCGAGCGCCGACGCGACGCCGACCAGCGCCGAGAACCCGGAGTTCGACGCCGACGGGTCGGTCATCCCGTACGTGAACGCCTTCTTCCCGGCCTGCGCGGCGATCTCGCCCCAGCCGACCGGCTTGCCGGTCCAGCCGAGCCGCTGCGCGGACGACGCCGACAGCCCCAGCACCACCGGCGAGCTCATGATCTTGACCTGGTTCCCGAGCCGCTTCGCTGCGTCGGGAATCCCGGCCGGATAACGGTTCGACGAGAACCACACGGCGTCGTACTTGCCGTCGGCGCTGCCGTTCGCCAGCGACTCGGCGCCTTCCAGGGTGCCGGTGAAGGTGAACTTGACCTTGACGCCGGTAGCTTTCGCGGCCTCGTCGAGCACCGGCTGCATGTCCGCCAGCTCGCTGCCCGCGAGAATCCTGAGCGTCCCCGGCTCAGGGCCGTCCGACGCCGCGGAGGAGCAGCCGGCCAGCAACACCGCGCTCAGCGCCAGTAAAACGAGCTTCCTCATGCTTCCCCCTCGTGCGAACGCCGCAGGTGGTCCTCGGCGCGGCGCAGCTCGCCGGTCAGGGACTCGACCGTGGTCGCCATGGTGCGGACGGCGTCCGCGCGGAAGCCGTCGATCGCGTCGATCGAGGCGTAGATCCGGTCGAACGACGCGCGGATGGTCTCGGTCGCGACGGCCGGGTCGCTGCTCGCCTTGCGGATCTCCGCGGACTGCGTCTCCAGGAGCTCGGAGTTGGCGCGGATCAGCCCGTCGGTGGTCGACTGCAGCGCCGCCACCTCGTCGAGGACATCCCGCTGACCCGCGAGAGCGGCCGAGACGAGCAGCGCGACGCGCAGTGCGGACACGGTCGTCGAGACCGCCCGCTCGACGCCGCGGATCAGCTCGTCGTTGGTGCGGCGCACCAGGTCCAGCGCGAGGTACCCCTGCGCGCTCACCGCGAGCTGGGTGAGCAGGTCCTGGTGCCGCTGCCGGATCGGGTACAGGATGTCGCCGCGCAACGCCCGGGCCCGCGACGGGTCGGCGAACTCGAACACCGACGCCTGACGCTCGATGGCCGCGTCGACGGCTTCGGCGAACAGGGCCGCCTCGGCAAGCTTCCCCAGCACCTTCCACAGCCGTTCGCGCTCGCCCTTGATCGCGGCGTTGTCGCGCCGCAACCGGTCCTGTCGCGTCCGCAGATCGACGACCAGCGCGTTCACCGGCTCGTTCGCCGCGTGGTAGCGATCCAGGGCCCGCTTCGCGGCACCAGCCATCGGGAACATCCCGAGCAGCTTCCGCCCGGTGATCGGCAGCTTGGCGGGGTCAAGCTCCGCAACGGTCCGGCGCAGCCCGGCGAGGCTCGTCGTGACGCCGTCCTGCGGGGAAGCGGAACCACGCAGCGAGCGGTCCAGCATCGCGCCCGCGACGCCGGCCGCGGCCCGCATGTCGGCCTCGCCGACGGCCAGCAGTTCGTCGAGGACGTCGGTGAACTCCGGCGACTTGACGTCCAGGGCTTCCAGGCGTGTCGCGAAGACGCCGGCGCGCGCGGTGATCTCGGCGCGGGTGTCGGCCCCGAGCGTGACGAGCCCGGCGGCGCGCTCGGGGGAGACCGCGGTGACGGGGGTGAGTTCGTCCATGTCAGTACTGCTTGCCGACGGCGTCGAGCAGGCGCTCGAGGGTCTCGAACGACGGCGGCTCGACGGCGTCCACGAGGTCGGCGGGCGCGTGCGCCGGCGCGGCGACGTCCGCGAAGAGCTTCGGGTCGGTGGTGCGGAACCCGAAGGTCGCGGCGAGCTTGCCCAGTTCCGGGTCGGTCGCGAGGAGCCGGCCCACCTTGTCGCCGTCGGCGGACAGCGGGACCAGCGTGTGCTTCGAGTAGACCGTCGGCGCCGTGTAGATCATCCGCATGTCCGGCCGGATCGAGCCGTCGCCGCGGACGACGCGGTCCACGAACTGCGACTCGTAGATCAACGCCAGCGGCGTCTTGCCCATGCCCGCGGACAGGTAGTCCTCGAACGGTCCTTCGGTGCTGTTCTGCGTGTATCCCTGGTCCAGGAACAGTTTCGACACCGACGGCAGCACCTTCGCCTCCTGCTCGGGCGTGCTGACGACGGTGTTGCCGTTGGCCACGAAGGAAACGATCGAGAGGTACATCGCCGCGGAGTTCGACTCGCGCGGGTCGGTGGTCGTGACCAGGACGTTCTTGCGGGCCGGGTACGCGGCGTTGCCGGGCAGCTGGTCCCAGCGCGTGCCCGCCTTCGCGACGTCCAGGTACTTCGCGACGTCGAGGACGTCGTAGTCGCCGGCGCCCTTGCGCACCACGCCGTTCGCGCGCAGCAGCGCGACGATCGGCTCGAAGGTGGCGATCGCCATCGGCGACTGGAACGGCGTGTAGACGGTCGTGACCTTGCGGTCGCGCTGGATCTTCTGCGCCGCGGGCGAGGACGACGGGAAGGCGAACGCGTACTTCCCGAGGTCGACGGTCGTCGCGAGCTGCCGCGACCCCGCCGTGTCGACCTCGACCTTCAGCCCGTGGTGCGCGAAGGCGTCGACGACGCGCTGGTCGGTGAAGAAGGCCTGCTTCTCCGACCCGATGACCCCGCGCACCGTCGCAAGACCCGGCCCGGAGCCGTTGCCCCAGACGATCACCGCCACGACCGCGAGCAGCAGCACCACGGCCAGTCCGATCGACACCCGGCGTTTCACGAGCCACTCCCCTCGACGGCCCGATGATTCAGGGCCTTCGACTCGTTTGACGCGCGAACGAGCCGGT
Source organism: Amycolatopsis sp. WQ 127309 (assembly GCF_023023025.1). Taxonomy (NCBI): domain Bacteria; kingdom Bacillati; phylum Actinomycetota; class Actinomycetes; order Pseudonocardiales; family Pseudonocardiaceae; genus Amycolatopsis; species Amycolatopsis sp. WQ 127309. The sequence goes on along the minus strand of NZ_CP095481.1, from coordinate 4,226,352 downwards.
TCGAAGTGAACAGCGGGTGAAGGAACGGTGTCAGGTCACCGGGAACCAGGTCCCGGACGCCCATTCCGTGTCGCCCCAGGCTTTTCGCTCTTCGGCGCGTGGGTCGAGCACCAGATCCGTGTCTTCCCGGAAAACCAGCACCGGCCGCAGTTCCGGGCCGTACGGCGGCCATTCGGGGCCGTCCGCGTCCGCGACGCCGTCGTGCACGAACCGCACCCAGCACCGGTGGATCAGGAACGCCGCGCGCTCGCGGGCCGGGTTCACGTCGGACGCCTGCGCGAACAGCGGCAGCGGCGTCTTCCACGCCATCGTCGTCTCGGTGCCGTGCCCGCCGTCGAGCTGCTCGGGCACACCGGGGGCCGCGATGTCGATGCGGTAGCGGTAGACGGACGCGTGCGCGGCCTGCGCGTCGGCGAGGCGCTGGGTCGGGACGCCGTAGCGTTCGTCGCCCATCGCGGCGATCTTCGCGGCGTTGAGGTCCGGGACACGGCGGAGGTAGGTCTCCAGCAGCTGCGAAGCGCCTTCCTCGCCGAGGATCGAGGAGAGGACGTCGTCCGCGGGCGCGGTCGCGGCGTCGTCACCGAGCATCATCGCGTACGTGCTGCCTTCGTTGCTGTTGCAGCCGACGAGCAGCGGGACGCCGGCCGCGCTGCCGCGGCGGATCGGCTCGATCGGGACCTCGGGCAGCACGCGGGGGTGCAGCGTCGGGCGCCACAGCCACAACGCCTGGAAGCCGCTGAGGATCCGTTCCTGCGCCTCGACGAACTCCTTGGCCGGCAACGCCCGCAGCGCTTCGACGTCGTGGCAGCCGACCTCGTCGAGCAACCGCAGGGCCAGCGCGGTGCCGGTTTCCGGCGTCGCCACGTGGTCCGCGCCGCCGCTGCTGCTGATCGCCTGCGCGAACAACCCCGCGCCGAGCGGGCTGCCCATCAGGTTCCCGACGCTCTTCGCGCCCGCCGAGACGCCGTAGACGGTGATCCGCGACGGGTCCCCGCCGAACGCGGAGATGTTGCGGCGCACCCACTTCAGCGCGGCGATCTGGTCGAGCAGACCGCCCACCCCGGCGTCCGCCTCGGCTTCGCCGAAGACGCCGGCGAGGTGCAGGAACCCGAGCGAGCCGAGCCGGTAGTTGATCGTGACGACGACGATCCCGGCGCGCGCGAACTCCTCGCCGTCGCCGAGCTGTTCGCCGTGGCCGACGCGGTAACCGCCGCCGTGCAGCCAGAACAGCACCGGGTACCCGCCCTCGGGCGCGGGCTCCTCCGGCGTGCAGACGTTGAGGTACAGGCAGTCCTCGTCGCAGACCGCCGACGGGTTCATCGGGTCGGGCGACTGCATCGCGTGCGGCCCGTACTCCGCCGCGACGTGCACGCCACCCGAGAGCGACGGCGGCTGCGGCGCCTTCCACCGCAGCTCGCCCACCGGCGGCCGGGCGTACGGGATCCCGCGCCACCGGCGGACGCCGTCACCCGCCAGCCCCACCAGCGCCCCGAGCTCGGTCGTGACCGTCGGGACCGAGGCCATCAGAGGGAGGCCTGCTCTTCGGTCGGGAGGCACACCTCGAACCGGGTGCTCCCTGGCTCGGACTCGACGCGCAAGTCGCCCTGGTGCCGCTCGACGACGATCTTCCACGAGATGTCCAGGCCCAGCCCGGTGCCCTCGCCGACCGCCTTGGTCGTGAAGAACGGCTCGAAGATCCGGCCCTTGACGTCTTCCGGGATGCCCGGGCCGGTGTCGCCGATCTCCACGCGGACCTGGTCGTTGACGCCCCAGGTGCGCAGCGTGAGCGTGCCTTCGCCGCCCATCGCGCCCAGCGCGTTGTCGATGATGTTCGTCCACACCTGGTTGAGCTCGCCCGCGTACGCCGGGATCTTCGGCAGGTCGCGGTCGTACTCCTTGACGACGCGGACGCCGTCGCCGATCTTGCCGGCGAGCATCACGAGCGTGGAGTCGAGGCCGTCGTGGACGTCGACCCACTGGTGCGGCGACCGGTCCATCTGCGAGTACTGCTTGGCCTTGCCGACCAGCGCGGAGATCCGGGTGGTCGAGTCCTCGATCTCGCCCATCAGCATCTCGGTCTCGAGCGCGTAGGCGAGCCAGCGGACGGCGCCGTCCATGAAAGTGTCGCCGACCTGCTCCAGGACGTTGTCGAGGTCGGTCGTGGTGAGCCCGGCCCGGACGTAGATGTCGGCGAGGTCCCAGCCGCCGTCGATGTCGTGGTCCTCGAACCAGTCGCTGATCTGGTCCTCGCGGTCGGACTGCTGCATCGCGCTCAGCTTCGGGGCCTGCGCGACCTGCTTGACGAGCTTTTCCTGGACGTCGATCAGCTGGTAGAGCAGCTCGGGATCGATGGTCTTCTTCGCCAGGAACGCCAGCTTGTGCCGCATCCCGGCGACGCGCTCGCGCAGCGCGGACGTCGCCCGCACGGCGGCCGCGGCCGGGTTGTTCAGCTCGTGCGTCAGGCCGGCCGACAGCTCGCCCAGCGCCAGGAGCCGGCGGCGCGAGCCGATCACGGTGTCGCTGTTGCGCCAGCCGAGGTACATGCCTTCGAGCAGGTGCGTCGCCATCGGGAACCACCGGCGGAACTCGACGGAGAACTCCCGCGAGGGCAGCGCCAGGAACGTGACGTCGGACAGCGCGCGTACCGAAGCGCCGTAGCGGTGGTCGGTGTCCTGGTGCACGAAGAACTGCGTCGCGCCGAAGTAGACGCCACGCTGGTCGGACCGGTTGGTCTCGACCTCGGTGCCGCTGACGAGCCGCGTCATCCGGATCGCGCCGCTCAGCAGGACGTAGAAGCAGGTCGCTTCGTCGCCTTCGCGGATGACGACGGTGTCGCCCTCGTACTCCTCGAGCACGGCGTTGCCGGCGATCCAGTCGAGCTGGTCTTCGGAAAGGTGTTCGAACAGGAAGAGGCCGCGAAGCTCTTCCCGCGGCAATGCGCTCATTGTTCCTCCAGGTACCGGTGTACCAGCGTCACGGCCATCGCGCCTTCGCCGACCGCGGAGGCCACCCGCTTGACCGACTGGGACCGCACGTCGCCCGCTACGAAGACGCCCGGGATCGACGACTCGAGGTAATGCGGGTCACGGTCCAGCGTCCAGCCCCGGGGGCGCTGACCGGCGGCCAGCAGGTCCGGGCCGGTGCAGACGAAGCCGTGGTCGTCGCGGTGGAGGTCGTCGCCGAGCCACTCCGTGCGGGGGGCCGCGCCGATGAAGATGAACAGGTGGCCGGTGTCGACCTCCTCGGTGACGCCGTTCTCGCAGAGCGTGAGCCGCTCCAGGTGGTCGCCGCCGTGGGCCTGCTTGACCGTGGTGCGGGTGCGGACGTGGATGTTCTCGATGCCGGCGATCTGCTCGATCAGGTAGTGCGACATCGACGACTCGAGCGACTCCCCGCGCACCAGGATGCTGACGTCGCTGGCGTGCTTGGAGAAGAACACCGCGGCCTGGCCGGCGGAGTTCGCGCCGCCGACGATGTAGACGTGCTCGCCCTTGCACTCGGGCGCCTCGGTGGGCGCCGAGCCGTAGTAGACGCCGCGGCCGCTCAGCTCCTCGATGCCCTCGGCGTCGAGGGCGCGGTAGGTGACGCCGCTGGCGAGGATCACCGAGTGCGCGGCGATCTCGCTGCCGTCGCCGAAGGTGATGACCCGGGACGAGCCGCGGGCCTCCAGGCCGACGACGTCGCGGGCGGTCAGCACCTCGGCGCCGAACTTCTGCGCCTGACGCCGCGCCCGGTCGGTCAGCTGCGCGCCGGAGACGCCGTCGGGGAAGCCGAGGTAGTTCTCGATGCGCGAGCTCGTGCCGGCCTGGCCGCCGGTGGCCTTCTTCTCGACGAGCACCGTGCGCAGGCCCTCGGACGCGCCGTACACCGCGGCGCCGAGCCCGGCCGGGCCGCCGCCGATGACGACGAGGTCGTAGAACTCCTGCGCGGGGCGGGTCGACAAGCCGACCGCGTCCGCGATCTCGCCGCTGGAGGGGTGCTTGAGCACGGTGCCGTCGGGGGTGACGATCACCGGGATGTCGGCTTCGACGGCGTCGGCGGCCTTGAGCAAGCGCTTGCCCTCGTCGTCCTCGACCGAGTACCAGCGGTAGGGCACGGCGTTGCGCGCGAGGAAGTCGCGCATGTGGAACGACGGCGACGAGTACCGGTGGCCGAGGAGCTTGACCTCGTCGACCGGCTTGTCTCCGACGGCCTTCCAGGTCTCGACGAGCGCGTCGATCACCGGGTAGAGCTTCTCCTCCGGCGGGTCCCACGGCTTGAGCAGGTAGTGGTCGACGTCGACGACGTTGATCGCCTGGATCGCGGCGTCGGTGTCGGCGTAGGCGGTCAGCAGGGCGCGGCGGGCGTGTGGAAACAGGTCCATCGCCTGCTCGAGGAAGGCGATGCCGTCCATCTGCGGCATCCGGTAGTCGGCGAGGATCGCCGCGACGGCGTCGCCGCGCAGCTTGATCTCGCGCAGCGCGTCGAGGGCGTCGGCGCCCGAGTCGGCGCGGATGATGCGGTAGTCCTTGCCGTAGCGCCGGCGCAGGTCACGGGCGACCGAGCGGGACACGGCGGGATCGTCGTCGACGGTCATCAGGATCGGCTGGCTCACGCTTGCAGCCTACGGCGCGAGGCGCTCCGCTGGGGAGGACCGGCGTTTCGGCACCTGGACCCGCTCCAGGTCCGCGGCCACCACGATCTCGCCGTCGAACTCGGCCCGGGCTTCGTCGAAGAACCGCTGAGGCTCGGGGTAGCGCTGCGAAAAGTGGGTCAGCACGAGCAGCCGGACGCCGGACTCGGCGGCCACGCGGGCGGCCTGCTGGGCGGTCAGGTGGCCGAAGTCACGGGCCAGGGCGGTGTCCTCGGCGAGGAAGGTCGACTCGATCACGAGCATGTCCGCGTCCTCGGCGAGGGCGTAGACGCCGTCGCAGAGGCGGGTGTCCATGACGAACGCGAACCGCTGGCCGCGCCGGGGCACGCTGACGTCGTCGAGGCTCACCGTCCCCAGCCGGCCGTCGCGCTGGAGCTTGCCGACGTCCGGGCCCTGGATGCCGAACGAGCGCAGCCGCTCGGGGAGCATCGTGCGGCCGTCCGGCTCGACCAGCCGGTAGCCGAACGCCTCGACCGGGTGACTCAGTTGCCGCGTTTCCAGGACGCCGAACTTGCCCGACGCGATCGGGCCGTCTGCGGCGATCGGTTGTTCCCGCAGGTCGGCGGTCTCGTAGAACGACGTCGCGTGCCGCAGCCGCTCGAAGTAGTGCGCGCCGGACGCCGGGAAGTGCGCGTGCACCGGGTGCTTCACCTTGTCGAGCGACAGCCGCTGGATCACGCCGGGCAGCCCGAGGCTGTGGTCGCCGTGGAAGTGCGTGACGCAGATCCGGGTGACGTCCGTGACCGCGACGCCGGCGTGCACCATCTGCCGCTGGGTGCCTTCGCCGGGGTCGAAGAGGAGGCCTTCGCCGTCCCAGCGCAGGAGGTAGCCGTTCTGGTTTCGGTGGCGCGTGGGCACCTGGCTCGCGGTGCCCAGCACCACCAGTTCGCGGGTCACATCCCCGCACGGTACTCAGACCGCGGCGGGCGTGTTCGCGATTTTCCGCAGCCGGAAGGCCAGCACGAGCAGCACGATCCCGTAGACCAGCGCGTAGATGCCGACCAGCAGCGCGACGCCGTACGCGCCCGCGATCGGGTTGATCACGATGAGGATGCCGGCGAGCACGGAGATCGCGCCGGCCAGGACGAGGAACGCCTCGCCCTGGATCTGCTTGCGCAGCCGGATCGCGGCGACGATCTCGGCGATCCCGGTGACGATCGCCCACAGGCCGACCAGCAGCGCCAGCAGCAGCACCGTGATGCCCGGCCACACCAGCACCACGATCCCGGCGACGATGCCGAGCACGCCCAGCACGCCGTACGCGGCGCGGTGGGCGCCGTCGCCGGGGCGGAAGGCCTGCATCAGCGCGCCGATGCCGTCCACGATCGCGTAGACGCCGTAAAGGATGGCCAGCACGAGGACGGTCTCGCCCGGCCAGACGAGCGCGAAGATCCCGAACAGCACGGCGAACACCCCGCGCACGGCCGTCAGCGGCCAGGCCTGCCGGGGTTCGACGACGATTCCGAAGGCGGTCATGTCCCGCTCCTTTGCACTCCGGGAGCCCCAGTATCGCGACACCCGGCGCCCTCGGCGCGGTTCACCACCCGTTCGGGCGTGGATCCCGGAGCAGCAGCTCGACGTTGCGGTCGGCCGCGGTCCCGGCGCCCCGCTCGGGGCCGTCGCGGTGCTGCCAGTAGTTCGCCGACAGCTCGCGGGACAGCCCCGCCAGCCCGATCGGGTCGGCACCGCCGCCCGTCACCGGTCCACTGTGGTCGACGATGGTGACCACAATGGACAGCGTGCCGTCGGCGTTGTCGCGGACCTCGACGAGCCGGGCCTGCTGCGGCCAGTCGATGTGCGACGCCGTCGTCACTTCCCAGAACGTCGCCTGCGCGGTCACCTTGTTCTCGTGGGTGTGGCCGTTCACCCAGAGGACGACGTTCGGTGACGCGTGCAGCAGCGCGGCCAGCTCGTCGGCCAGCACCCGCCGGTCCGGGCCGTGGTCGTTGACCAGCGTGTCGAGCGGGTGGTGGCTGAAGAGCACGACGAGCCGGTCCGCCGACGCCGTCAGCTCCGCGCGCAACCACTCGAACTGGGGAACGTCGAGCGAGCCCTGCCAGAAGCCGTGCGGGTTGACCGTGTTGAGCACCAGGCACCGCAGCACGCCGTGGTCGAACGCGTAGTAGGCGGTGTCGGAGTCGGCGTTCGCCAGGACGTACCCGTGGCCGTGGCAGTCGACGTGCGCGCCGATCCACTCGGCGCGCGAGACGTGCCGCCGCTCGGGATCGGGCGTCACCGGCACCGTGGCGCCGTCCAGCAGCCGCGCGACGACGGCCCGCTCGGCCTGGTCGAAGCCGTGCAGCAGCTCGACGACGTCGCCCTCGGGCAAGGCCGTCAGCTTGTCCCCGCCGACCGTGATCTCGCCGAGTTCCGGCCACGGCGGGACGACGCCCTGCAGCATGTTGTCGTGGTTGCCGTAGACGGCGTACCACGGCACGTGCAGCCCGGTCGCCTCGAACGGGCGCGCGGCCGCGTCGAGGACACCCGGCGCCTCCGGGAAGCCGTAGCGGGCCCGCGCGTGGTCGTCCTCGCAGCCCTCCGGCGTGCCGTCGGGGTGCCAGTAGCGGACGTCGTAGGTCGCCGGGTCGCTCGCGTGGACGCCCTCCCAGTGCCCGCGCTCGCCGGAGTCCGGGTCGACCGGGCCGCCGTCGAGCGTGCCCAGGTAGGCGCGCAGTTCGTTGGCCTGGCAGGCGTCGGTCGCGTCGCCGGTGGACACCGCGAAGCCGACGTCGAACTCGTTGACCGCGCGGACCATCGCCTCGACGACGTGCGTCGTGAAGACGTCCTGCGGCCGGTAGGTGCCGATCAACGGGAGGTAGGGCCGCAGCGGCGAGTCCGGGTCTGCGTGCCGTTCCAGGTACTCGACCCGGCTCGGCGACTGCGCGTCCATCACGTGCAGGTCCGACAGGTGCGCGAACCGCGCCAGCGGCGTCCCGGCCCGGGACGGCGACGCCGGCGCGAGGTCCTCCCGGACGGCGTGCGGTTCGCCCGGCGCCTCGGCGAGCCGCCGGTAACCCAGCTCGCCCGCCTCGGCCCGGACGATCCGCCGGCGCGTCGTGTCCACTACGCGTCCGCGGCCAGCAGGACCGGGCGGCTGCCGAAGCCGACGGCCGCCGTGCTGCCCGGGAGCAGCTCCGCGGCCGTCACGCTCGGCAGGTCCACGAGCACCGTCGTGCCGTCCGGCAGCACCGCCGTGAGGCGGGTGACCGCGCCGCGGAAGCTGTGGTCGGTGACGCGGGCCGGGCCGCCGGGTTCGAGCGTCACCGACTCGGGGCGGACCAGCACGCGCACGGCCGCGCCGTCCGCCCGCTCCCCCGGCTCGGCCAGCTTCAGCCGCTGGCCGGCGACGTCGACCTCGGTGCCGCCGCCGGTGACCGTGCCCGCGAGGTGGTTCATCGTGCCGACGAACTCCGCCACGAACGCCGTCGCCGGGCGCGCGTACAACGCGGCCGGGGTGTCGCACTGCTCGAGCCGGCCGTCCTTCATCACGCCGACGCGGTCCGCGATCGACAGCGCCTCCTCCTGGTCGTGCGTGACGAACAGCGTGGTGATGCCGACCCGCAGCTGCAACCGGCGGATCTCGTCCCGCAGCTGCGTGCGCACCTGGGCGTCCAAAGCGGACAGTGGCTCGTCGAGCAGCAGCACGCGCGGCTCGATGGCCAGCGCCCTGGCGAGCGCGACGCGCTGCTGCTGGCCGCCGGAGAGCTGGTGCGGGTAGCGCTTGGCGTGGCTGTCCAGCCCGACCAGCTCCAGCAGCTCCTGCGCCCGCTGGTGCCGGGGCGCCGTGCCCTGGCCGCGCAGCCGCAGCCCGAACGCGACGTTGTCCCGCACGGTCAGGTTCGGGAACAGGCTGTAGGCCTGGAAGACCATGCCCATGTCGCGCTTGTTGGCCGGCACGCCGACGACGTCGGAGCCGTCGACGAGCACCTCGCCCGCGTCGGCCTGCTCGAGGCCGGCCAGCACGCGCAACGCCGTCGTCTTGCCGCAGCCGGACGGCCCGAGCAGCGCGACCAGCTCGCCGGGCTCGATCAGCAGGTTCAGGCCGTCGAGGGCCTTGACGTCGCCGAACTCGCGGTGCAGCCCGCGGAACTCCACGGAGGCGCCCGTCTTGGTTTCGATCACGGTCATCAGGCGGTTCCTTGCGGTGCGGGGGCGATGGGCGCGGCCGGGTTGTGCTCACGACGGCGGCGGCCCGCGACGAGGGACAGGACGAACAGCAGCAGGAAGGCGACGAACAGGCTGAACAGCGACACCGCGACCGACACGCCGGCCTCGGACTGTCCGGTTTGGACGGTCCACACCGGGAAGGTGTCCATCAGCAGGATGCTGGCCAGGGTGTATTCGCCGAGCACCAGCGCCAGGTTGAGGAACGCGGCACCGAACACCGCGCTGCGGATGTTGGGCACGATCACCCGCAGCAGCACGGTGCCCCAGCCGGCGCCGAGGCTGCGCGCGGCCTCGACCAGCGTCGGCAGCGCGATCGCCTGCAGGCCCGCGTCGAGTGTGCGGTAGGTGAACGGCAGGGCCAGGACGACGTACTCCAGCACGAGGATCACCGGCGTCCCGTTGATCACCTCCGGCGCGTCCGCGAACACCACGAGCACGCCGTTGACCAGCACGATCGGCGGGATGACCAGGGGCAGCAGGCTGATCCCCTCCATCACCCGGCGCAGCTTCGGCTTGCGCAGGTGCACCCAGCTGACCGTCGGGACCATGATCAGCAACGTGAGCACGACCGTGCCCGCGGCGACCCACAGTGACGTCCCCAGTGTCTCGAACAGGCCCGGCTCGTCGAGCAGCTTGCTCCACGAGACGAAGCTGTGCGTGTCGTTGACGTCGCGCAGGCTGAACTCGACCGACGCCGCCATCGGCACCAGGAAGTACAGGCCGAACAGGGTGAGAATGGTCCAGCGACCCCATTTGTTCGTCATCCGAGCCACCTCGACGCGCGCCGCTGCATCCACGAGTAGAACGCCATCACGATGGCGACCACGACGATCATGCCGAGGCCGAGCGCCTTCCCGAGGTTCTGCTGGTCCGCTACGACGTTGCCGGAGACCAGCGAGCCGATCTGGATCGGCACCAGCGGGATGATGCCGGTGGTCAGCGCGTACGCGGTGGCGTAGGCGCTGAACGCGTTGGCGAACAACAGGAGCGTCGAAGCCAGGAACGGCGGCAGCAGCACCGGGACGGCGATGAGCCGGAAGTACTGCGTGCGCGTCGCGCCCAGGTTTTCCGCCGCCTCGCGCCACTGCGCGCGCATGCCTTCGAGCGCCGGGGTGAACACGATGACCATCAGCGGGATCTGGAAGTAGATGTAGACGATCGCGATGCCGGAGAAGCTGAACAGGCTGAACCCGGACGCGTAGAGGTCGAGGCCGAGCCCGGTCAGCGCCTTGGTGACGATGCCGATGCTGCCGAGCGTGGCGATGAACGCGAACGCCAGCGGCACGCCGCCGAAGTTGGCCAGCACGCCGGCCGCGCTGGAGACGACCTTGCGCAGCAGGCCGTCCGGCTTGGACCCGAGGACGGCGTGGGCGAGCAGCGCGCCGAGCACGGCGCCGACCACGGCGGTCAGCGCGGACAGCTCGATGGACGTCACGAACGACCGGCCGAACTGGTCCTTGAAGGCCGCGCCGAGGTTGTCGGTGGTGAACGCGCCGTCGTTGTCCTGGAAGGCACCGACCGCGACCATCACCACCGGCGCGCCGAGGAAGACGCCGGTGTAGGCGAGGAAGGGCAGCAGGCCGAGGTGGCCGGTCACCCACTTGAGCAAGCGCCGCGCGAACCCGGGGCGCACGGGCACGGCGGCAGGCGATGTCGCGCCTGCCGCCGTGGTGAGGGTCTCGGCCGTCACGTCAGCCGACGGCCTTCGCCCACTCGTCCGCGACGACCTTCTTGGCCGCGTCGATCTGGTCGTTGGTCGGGAACTTCGTCTCGCCCGGGATCTGCGGCAGGGCCGCGAGCGACGTCTTGTCCGCGGTGCCCGCCGTCTCCATCTTCGGCAGCCGCGCCGGGCGCGAAAGGCCCTTCAGGAAGAGGTTCTGGCCCTCGTCGGAGAACAGGAACTCCTGCCACAGCCGCGCGGCGGCCGGGTGCGGGGCGGTCTTGCTGACCGCCTGGCAGTAGAAGTTCGAGTAGACGCCGTCGGCCGGGACCGCGACCTTCCAGTCGACCTTGCCCTCGAGCTTCTTGGCGTAGCCGGCCTGCAGGTAGTCCCAGTCGAGCGTGATCGGCGTCTGGCCGCTTTCCACGGTCGCCGCGCTCGACTGCACCGGGATGAAGTTGCCGGACTTCTTGAGGTCACCGAAATAGGTGATGCCTGGCTTGATGTCGGCGAACGAACCGCCGTTGGCCAGCGCCGCGGCGTACACGCCGGCGAACGCCGCGCCCGCCTTCGTCGGGTCGCCGTTGAGCGCGATCTTGCCCGCGTACTCCGGCTTCTTCAGGTCGGCGAAGGACTTCGGCGGGTTCGGCACCTTCTTGGCGTCGTAGCCGATGGAGATGTAGCCGCCGTAGTCGTTGACCCACTGGCCGTCGGCGTCCTTCTGGTTGTCCGGGACGTCGGCGAACGTCGCGACCTTGTAGGGCGCGAGCAGGCCGTCCTTGGCCGCCGTCAGCGCGAAGGCGCCGCCGAGGTCGAGCACGTCGGGTGCGCGGTCCTGGCCCTTGAGCTGCTTGACGGCGTTGACCTCGTCCTGGCTCGAGCCCTCGGGGTTGGCCTCGGTGACCTTGAGGCCGTACTTCTTCTTGAAGGCGTCGAGGACCTCGCCGTAGTTCGCCCAGTCGTGCGGGAGGGCGATGACGTTGAGGGTGCCTTCCTTCTTCGCCGCCTCGACGAGCTTGTCGAGCCCGCCGAGGTCGGCGGCCGACTTGGCGGTGCCGGCGGCACCGGAGTCCTTGTTGTCGCTGGAAGATCCGCCACAGGCGGTGAGTACCAGGGCACCTGCGGCGACCGCCGCGGTGAGCGCCGCGAAACGTCTGTTCACTTGCTACGTCCTCCGATACCCGGGGTGGCTGTGCGAGCGAACGCTCCCCGAGCAAGGTGAACAATCCATAACTTCCCGGTAAATATGTACTACCGTACGCATGCACGCTCTGTAATCACACTTTTCGCCCGTTCGGCGGTTGCCCGTTAACCCGGCCGACGGGTTTTACGTGAGGACTTCCGTTACGGAGAATGAGGACCGGCGTGCGCCGCGGCCGCCACCACGGCGCACGCCGGTTGATCAGGGGTAACTCACCAGGTTGACGGGCTTGGTCCCCGTCGGCGTCGTGTCACCGGTGGTGTTGATGACGTGCGTGATCGTCCCCTGGTAGTTCAGCGAGACGGTCACCATGTCGTGGAACTTGACACCCGGGGTGTTCGGCGCCTCGAAGGCGTGCGCGCTGGCGACCGAGGGGTTGGTGCTGAAGAAGCAGTAGCTGCCCAGCCCCCACGCCTCGTGACTCGTCACGTTCGGGCCCACCTTGTACGAGGAGTAGCCCTTGGTGGAGCCGTTCATCCAGCCCGCCTGGTTCGGCACGTCGTACGGCATCTCGTTCTGGAAGAAGTACGTCCGGCCGCCGTTGCCGTTCCAGACGACCTGCGTCTTCTGGTAGTGCTCGACGAACAGGCCGTACATCGTCACGTTGTTGCCGTTGACCGTGAGCCCGTTGTCGGCGGTGTTGGTGGTCCAGCCGACGTTGTTGCCGTTGTCGGCGTGGTCGGCGCGCCAGATCCACATGTGGTCGCCGATCACGTTGTTGCTGTTCACCACCAGGCTGTTGGTCGCCTTGCCGACGGCCGGGCCGCCGATCCGGAAGAACACGTCGTGCAGCGACGTCGGGTCGGCCGAGTGGTCAGCGGTCGAACCGGCCGCACCGACCTGCATGAGCGTGTTCGAGTTGGTCGTGCCGGCGTCGATCAGCAGGCCGGCCACCTTGACGCCGTTGACGTCGTCGACGTTCATCGCGGTGACGCCGCCGTCCGGCACCAGGGTCGCGATGCCGAGGCCGAGCACGACGGTGTCGGGCCGGGTCACGTGCAGCGCCTGGTTGAGGTGGTAGACACCGGGCGTCACCAGCAGGTTCTTCCCGGCGGCCAGCGCGGCGTTCATGTCCGCGGCGGTCGCGCCGGGCTTGGCGATGTAGAACTGGTCGATCGGCAGCGAGGTGCCCGGCGCGGTGCCGTTCGCCCAGCTCGTGCCGGACGCGTTGGTCTTCACGCCGGGGACGAACACCTGGTAGTTGCCGGCGTTGTCGATGTAGAGGAACGGCTTCTCGCGCACGACCGGCGTCGAGGCGACGGTGGTGTAGGGCGGCGACGGGAAGGTGTTCGAGGGAGCGCCCTGGACACCGGCGAAGACCATGTTCCAGTTCGAGCCGTTCCAGCTGCCGAACTGCGAGTTGCGCGAGATCCACTGCTGCTGCGAGCCGGAGCGGACCTGGCCGTCGATCTTCGAGTCGGAGATCCAGCCGCCGCTGGCCCAGCCGCCGTCGTCGAGCTGCAGGTCACCGCGGACGTGCATGCGGCGGTACGGCGCGGCCTGGCTGACCGCCCAGCGGTCGGCGCCGCCGGTCGGGTTGACGGACAGGTTCTCGGCGCCGCGCCAGAAGTTCTGCGTCGCGTTCTGCGGCGGGAACCAGTCGGCCTCGACGTGCACGGCGCCGTTGATCGTCACGGCGTCCGGGCTCAGCCCGAGGCCCAGCACCTGCGTGTAGAAGCCGACGTTCACGTCGTTGGAGTACGTGCCCGGCTTGAACATCACGGCGTAGCGCTGACTGCCGAACTGGTTGCGTTCCTGCTGGCTGAAGATGCCGTTGAGCCGGCTCTGGATGCTGGAGCTCGACATCGACGGGTCGAAGATCACCACGTTCGGGCCGAGGTCCGGCTGACCGGAGGTCGGAGGAGTAGTGCCACCCACGGGGGTAAGTGTGAACGACTGCGCACTGGTGTTGTTACAGGAGTACTGCTGAAGCTGGACGGAGTCGGCGGTGGAGGCGCTCGGCACGTCGAGGCACTTCCCGCTGTTCCGGTTCACGAAGTGGTACCGCCCACTGCCCTCGTCGACGGCCTGCCACTGCTGGTTGAGACCGTTCGAGTAGCTCCACAGCTGCACGAGCCCGCCATCGGCGGTCGAGACGCCGGTGACATCCCAGGCCGCGGCGGCGTTGTTGCGCGTGTTGACGCGGAAGTAGCCGTCCCCGGTCGACTGGAACTGCCACTCCTGGGAAGCGCTTTGATTGCAGCTGTACTGCTGCACGACGGTGCCGTTGGCGCTGGCAGCAGCCCGAGCATCGACACACTTCCCACTGTTCACGGCGGCGACCGTGTACCACCCGTCAGGGGTGATGGCGGCCTGAGCCGCCGGCGCCGCCGCAACGACGGTGATCAAGCCCGCGACCAGGGTGGACGCTGCCGAGAGCACCGTCATCACCCGCCGTCGCACCGGACTCTTCATCGAAACCTCCTCTGCCGCACAGGCGGCGTTCTTCGAGCAGGAAACGGCAGAGGCATGCCCGGTGAAGACGCGGCGTAACGGGCGGGGACCTCGGCGTCACAACCGCCGAAAATGTAACGGCGGACACACCGCGAGTCAATACACGCCTAAAAATAAGTCCTAAAACTGCAGGTCACAAGGTTGCGCTCGAGTTGGTGACCATGCGGGCACCCCCGCGTCAAGGGCCTCAGGACGGCGTGTAGGGTATGGCCATACGAGATGCGGAGTACACCTTCGCCTCGGGGCTATGGCGCAGCTGGTAGCGCACCTCACTGGCAGTGAGGGGGTCAGGGGTTCGAGTCCCCTTAGCTCCACAGTGACGAAACACCGCCCACCGGGACAGAAGTTCCAGGTTGGGCGGTTTTTTCGTTCCAGCAAACTTTGAGTTTCGACAAGCACAAGTTCAGCTACCGGCGGGTAGCTGGGGCAAAACTGGGGCACCGGCCGGATGGCGGCGAAATGGGGTCACGAGAAGTGCCCCAGCAGCGTCCCCCGAACAGGTGGATCACCAAAGGTTCTCTGACCCGCCACCTCTCCGCCGTCGGCCGCAGGCTCCGCCGCCGGTCCCGCGCCAGCCTTGATGCGGTTGGCCGCAGATCATGATCTTTCTGTCTCCTCAGCTGCGCCTGAGCGGAGTTAGCAGCGACCACGACCCGTCACGCACTTCGAGGCCACCATGCAGAACGACGACGCTCTCCTACGCCACCCGACGCCGTAACGCCCCAGCCGGAGCCCGCCGACTCCCCCACCGGCGACACGGGCCGACTCCTCTACACACCGGCCGACGCGGCCGAGCGCTTGACCATTGGCGAGTCGTGGCTCCGCCGCAAAGCCGGCCAGCGCCTCATCCCGTGCACCTTCGTCGGCAAGCACCTGTGCTTCACCGACGAGGACCTCCGCGCAATCGTCGACCGCCGGCCACCGCGGACGAGTCACCGGAACCAGGTTCAGAGCCGGCCCCGCCGACGCCGTCGGACTCGTCGCCAGCACCCGATCCGGTCACACACCGAGGTTCTTCGCCGAATCAGCTTCCTCTCTGTCGCCTATGGAGCGGTCCTGGACACGCACCACAACGCGACCCCCTCACCACAGCGCAGGAGTTCACCGTGCCCTGGACCGAACCCGCCGGCGACTGGCGCCGCGTGAGCTGAGTTCGGATCTCGTCCTGATCGGTGGGCCAGTGGCGAATGCCGTGACGCGTACAATGATGGCGAAGTTGCGCGGAACAATCTCCTACGATTTTCGCCGAAGATCAGGAGCACGAGGCAGCCGTGGTCCACGACCTGAGGTCCGGTCGGTTACCGAGGCCGCAGTACGAGGACTCAGGCTACCCGGTCGGCGACCATGCCTTGATCATCCGGACGCCGAACCCCCTCGCACCGGACACGTCGGAACTTGTCATCATCGCAGGATGCTTCGAACACGGCACCGAGGCTGCGGCAGAGAAGCTCGGAGATCGGACGTTCCTCCGCAGAATCAGGAGAATGAAGCACTTCGAGGCACTCGTCGAGACCACCGTCGTAAACGGTGCCCATTACAACACCAAGCTCGTTGAAACCCGGCGTATACCAGCAGGCTGAATCCGGGCCTTCCGAAAGTTCCGGCGTCGCAACGGCCAGTGTTGCAGTGAGTTGCGAACCCACTACACGCACTCATGCCGATGAGCGGAATTTCTCGCCAGAGTCGGCCGCGCGTTGCGGTGCGCCCCATGACGGGCAGTCGCGGTCGAACACCATCCGACATACGCGTTCGTGTTGATCAAGATGCAGCGTCGATCAGTTTGACGGCTCAACCGCGACTTTCATCGAGATGACCAACCCCACTCGGGGCTCGACCAGCTCCTTGGGACATGCCTCAAGCGCCGGGCAGTTCCCCTACGGCACCAAAGGCACTATGCATTCACCGAGGCCGTCGAAGCCATTCTCGTGTGCAAGTCTAGATGCCGCACGACGATAATTATGGGCGCGTTCGAGATCTCCGACCGCACATTCCGTTTGACAGAGGCCAATCAGAGCTTCGTACTCGTCGAACCGGATACGGAAACGGCGTGCTCGACCAAGAGCTTCGCGGTAATGCACCGAGGCGCGATGAAGCATACCGCTTCGCAGGCAGACGCCGGCAGCGGCGGCGTGGCCGGCGATCACCGCGCCGGGGTCGAGCACCTCGCGGGCCAGCCTCAACGCCGCATCGGCAACGTCGTACGCGAGCGCAACGTCATCGGTGTCGGTGTATATGCGGGCGAGCAGCGCGAGAGCGTGTACTTCGGTGCAGGCATCACCGGCTTGCCGAGCAGCGTCCAACGCCTCTTCTGCGGCGCGAAGCGCCGAGCCGTCTCGTCCGTCGCGGTGTGCCGCGCGGGCGAGAAGCAACAGGGTCAATGGAGTCGGATGATCGGCGACGTACTGTTTGTGCGTTGCCACTGCCCTGGCAGGTTGCCCGCTGTACTCGTACATGATGCCGAGATTCTGCCGGTAAATCGGGTTTGGATGAGGATCGAGCATTGCTGCCGCTGCGAATGCGGCAGCTGCGCCAGTTAGGTCACCAGTTGTCACCTTCATGGTGGCGAGGTTCTGCAGCACGACTGTGATTCCACGTCGGTGTTCGAGTTTGCGGTAGAGCGACAATGCCGCCTCGAAGTGCTCGACAGCCGGTTCGAACTGATAGCCGACGGCCTGCGCGGCCGCGAGGTTGTTGTGGGCAGCCGCGCGCGCGTCTGTGTGGCCGGCAGCATCGGCCGCGTCGAGTGAAAGCTCGGCCAGCTCCAGTGCTTCCGGAAGGAATCCGATGGTGCAGTAGCCACGTATGGCGTCGGTGAGCTCCCATGTCGTGACGTGTTGCCCGGTGGCGTGGGCACGGCGGATTGCCGCCACGAGATTGGGGGTTTCGCGGCGGAGCCAGGCTCGTGCCCCGGCGTCAGTGTCGAACACGTGCTGATCGGCGCGCGGCCGGGGCATCCGCAGGACGTACGGTGCGACCCGGTCGGCCGCGGAATCAGCGCGCTGAAGGTAGTAGGCGTACAGGGCAGTCATCGCCGTGTCGCGTTCGTCTGCAAGGTCCTCGGCGCACGCGCGTTCGGCGGCGTAACAACGCAAGAGGTCGTGCATGCGGTACCTGCCGGCGGTGTACTCGTCGACCAGATGGGCGACTGCGAGGCGGCCGAGTTCGAAAGCAGCGCCGGCAGTGGTGCTACTGGTCAGCGCGGCCGCGGCCGCCGCAGTGAAATCAGGGCCCGGAATGAGGCCGAGCAGGCGGAGCGTGCGGCGGGTAGAGGCGGCGAGCGCATCGTAGGAGAGGTCGTAAGCGACGCGGACGGCGCTGTTGTCGCCGTCGATGGTCAGGCTGTCGAGAACTCCGCGATGACGCAGATCGGCGAGGTGATCGGCAATGCGGCGGGCAGGGTGAAGACCGAGCTGAGCGCTGGTGATGCGCAGCGCCAAGGGGAGATAAGCGCACGTCTTCGCGAGCTCGGCGACCGCGGCGGGCTCGGCAGCGGCGCGGTCGGCGCCGACGCTGGTCTCGATCAGTGTGGTCGCCTCTTCCGGTGTGAGGACATCGACGGCGATTCGGCGGGCGCCCTCCAGCGCCACCAAGCCGTCGAGACGGTTTCGGCTGGTCACCACAGTCACGCAATCGGGTGCACCGGGCAGGAGCAGGCGAATTTGGGAATGGCCGGTGGCGTTGTCGAGTACGCAGAGAAGAGTCTTCGGTGCCAGGAGCGACCGATAGAGGGCCGCGGCCTCTGCTGGCTCACGAGGAATACGCTGGTGCGGCACACCCAGCGCACGCAGGAATTGAGCGAGTACCGGCATCGGATCGTCGGTGTTCTGCAGGTCGGCGTAGAGCTGGCCGTCGGGAAATCGCTGAGCCGTTCGGTGTGCCCACTGCACCGTCAGTGCGGACTTGCCGACTCCCGCGGAACCGACCACCACGCCCAGCCGGGAGGCGCCACCGGAGTTCAGGAGCTCGTCGAGCGCACGCAGCTCAGCGGCGCGACCGCAGAATCCACCGGTAGCGCGAGGTAGCTGTGCCGGCCTGACCGACGGACTGGGCGTGTCTTCGCTCCGCAAGATCGCCAGATGCGCCTCACGTAGCTCCCGCCCAGGCGACGTGCCCAGCTCGTCGGCGAGACGTCGACGGATCGACTCGAACGCAACGAGGGCGTCTGCCTGCCGCCCTGCCCCGGCCAGGGCGGTCATCAGGAGGCTCCACAGGGGTTCGTGAAGCGGATGCTCGGTGACCAGGCCTTGCAGATCAGCGACGACGTCGGTGTCTGCTCCCAGGTGCAGCTTCGCGCGGCAGCGTTGTTCGGTGACCGAGAGCCGGCTCGCGTCGAGGCGTTGCACCTCGATGTCGAACGCCGCTGTCGGCTGGAGATTGGCCAGTGGCCGGCCTCGCCACAACTGCAGAGCCTCACCAAACGATGCAGCGGCGCGACCGTCGTCGCCGAGCAGCCGTGCGCGGTGCCCTGCCTCGGTCAGCAGCTCGAAGCGTTCGATGTCGAGCTCGTCGTGGCGGACGTCGATGAGATAGCCGCCTGCGCGAGCGTGGATCCGACCTCCGTCCTCTACCGCGGCCAGCTGGCGCCGCAGCTGCGATATGTGCGTCCGCAGGTTCGCCGCGGCCGAGGCCGGAGCTGCGTCACCCCACACCATCTCCACAAGGCGATGCGGTGCGACCACTGTGTTGGGGGTCAGGAGCAACGCCGCCAATACCGCCCGCTGGCGTGGGGACGACAAGGCCAGCTGCGTGGCTCCTGCGCGCACCTCGATCGTGCCCAGCAGCAAGAACCTCACCACGTCCTCCTCAGAGTGGGCGGCTTCTGACCAGCTGATGTTCGCCGAATATGCCGATCCTGTACAGGGCCGGGGCCACGCTCATCTCGCCGGTTCACGAACCGGGTTCTTGCCGGCGCACCCGGGAGCTCGAGGGGGCTCCCGGGTGCACGTGGCACGCAGCACGTCGTAGCCGAATCCGAGGCCTCGTCGCTTGTTTACCTGAAGGGAGGAAATCGATGTCACATGGAACCGCCGGGCAACCGCGCTGCTGCTCACGTTCGACTCGGTGCTGCTCGGGCTCCTCACCGGCACGAGCAGTGCATCAGCGGCCGGCTAAACCGTTTCGAAGGTCTGCGCGTGGACCTGACGGACGCCAAGCACTGACGTTCCTGGCGCCTGTCCGACGCCGCGTCCTAAGGGAGGAAGAAATCATGAAACGCAAGTTTTTCACTGCCCTGCTGATGATTACCCTGGCGATTGTGGCCCAACCGGCCTCGGCGAGCGCCGCCACGGCCAGCGGCACGGGTACCGGAAGCTTCTGCAACACCAGCCTGAGCAGGCACACCACGGTCTGCTTCGACTCCATGTCGAAGCTGCAGGCACATCGATCGGCCGCCGCTGACTACGACTTGGTGGCGATGTACAACTGGGTCAACTACAACCAGGGCGGCGGATACAACATCCTGTCCGGGGATCACGTGTGCACCGCTTCCTACAGCAACAACGACTATGAGCTGTACGACCTGAGCATCTACTCGTACAACAACGGTATCAACATGAACAATACGTTCACATCGGTCAGCACCTACACCAGCAACCCGAGCAAATGTGACATCAAGCTCTACGACGGGTTCAACCTGAGCGGTACCTCGTCGGTGTTCATCGACCGATGCACCGATCTGACCAAATGCGTGGCGACGAACTGGTCGGACCGGGCCAGCTCGTTCGTACTCAGCTAGACGATCGCCACGCACGGAGCGTCCGAGCCGGCGACATTCCCAGCCCGGCCTGCAAGGCAGAGGTCGAGACCGCTTTACGCGCCGCGATCCGCGTGGGACATTCCAAAGGCTCGCGGATATCGAGCATTCCGGGAAGGTAGATCTCTTGCGGGAGCCTTGCATTCGCAAGGCTCCTGCTTCCCCGTCCGCACCCTGGTGCGTTGCTCAGGTTTGAGAGGGGTTCGAACACGGACTCGTCGCAGAAGCGGGAACGGACGCGCGCAGGGGCGTCGGCAGATCTCGTCCCAGCATTTGCCTTCGGCTACCTGGCGCGTCGCCGATGTCGCGCCGACCTGCATGCTGCGTTAGAAAGCTGCAGCGCGCGGGTGCCGAATGTCTCGATCGCCTTCGGCACCTCGTCGGTGTCGCCGTGGCGGAGCGCGAAAGAATGCTTTCGCCGCTGAACAACCGCGCGGCCTGCTCCCTCGGCAGAACCGGCTCGAAGAGCTGCCGCACCACGCCGAAACCGAACTGGCGTTCCAGCTCCGCACCACGCGCTCCCATCACCGTGCACCTCTGACCGGCCGCGAGCCTGCGCACCTCCCGCTGATCCACGTCGAACACAGGCCGCATGGCCGCCCGTTCATCGAGGCGATGATCGGGCTCAGGTGGCCGATGAGTTCTTGTTCTGCTGGTCGAGTCTCCGGACTCCCGACCTGCCTCGAGCCGGGTGCGCTGCAGTAGCCGCCGTCGATGGGCGATGTCGCGCCGGTGACGTTGCCTCAACCGGTCGCTCGCCAGGAACGCCACGAGGTTCGCGATCTCGGCGGGCCGCGAGCACACCCCATACCGACGTGGAGTCCGAAGGTATCTCCGATTCG
Source organism: Amycolatopsis sp. WQ 127309 (assembly GCF_023023025.1). NCBI lineage: Bacteria > Bacillati > Actinomycetota > Actinomycetes > Pseudonocardiales > Pseudonocardiaceae > Amycolatopsis > Amycolatopsis sp. WQ 127309. The sequence continues at coordinate 4,205,643 of NZ_CP095481.1, read as the reverse complement.
CGCGGGCCACCGCAGTCGTGCTCCCGTACGCAGAACGGCGGCGGCGCACAGACAGAACTGTCCGGGGAGGGCCGAGACGATCTCGGCCCTCCCCGGACAGTTCGGTACGAGGATCAGATCTTGCCCGCGGCCACGTCGGCGAGGGTGACGCGGGAGGACTTGTAGTTCACCACGTAGTGCTTGGATTCCGCCGAGGTGATCTCCTCACGGATCGGCAGGCCGTTGTCGGCGTTGATGGTGAGGACGTCCGCACTGCCGCCCAGGATGGCGGGAGGCGCGGTGAGGGTCAGTGCGGGCCGGCCGTCGACGTCGGTCTTGCCGACGATCATGTCCGGGATGGTCGCGTACAGCTTCAGCACGCCCGCGCGGACCTCCGCATCGGCGGCGTTGGCGAACAGCGCGTGCTGGGTGTTGCTCCACAGGTGGTTGTCGATGAGGTTTTCCAGGTCCTTGCCCGTCGGACGCGGTTTGGGGGCGGGAACCGGCTTGCCGATCTTGCGGAACATCTCCGCGGTCTCCGCTTGGGCGGCCGCCCAGGCCTTGTCGGCCTCGGCGGGGCTCAGGCCGATTCCCAGGGCATTGCCGGCCGCGGTGATCATCGCGATCCTGGCCTTGTCGACGTCGCCGTTCGCGGCGAGACGGGCCGCCGCCATCACGTTCCGGTCGTACGGCGTAGCAGGCTCGGCGTCGCCCTTGGCGACGGCGTCCACCAGGGTCTTCACCGAGTCGCCCGTGAACTGCCGGCTCTCGTCGGTGTAGAGGGTGTAGCTGAGGTCCGGTTTGCCGTCCAGCCCGAACTTCGTGTTGATGATCAGCGACGCGTCTCCCGGCCGCGTGCCGGCCGCCTGGACCGCGGAGGCCAGCTTCACCAGCGGCGCCTCGACCGCCTGCGGGGCCTCGATCGCCTGCGGGGCCGCGCCGGACGGGCCGGCCGGGACACTGCCGCCTGACGTACCCATCACCACGGCCGCCGCGACGGCTGCCGCGCCCACGGCGGCGACGCCGACCTTGGGCCAGGAGAACCAGTGCTTCGGCCGCACGACCGTGGCCACGGGTTCCTCCATCGCCGTCCGCAGTGCCGCGCGGGCACGGTCATAGGCCTCGGGACCGGGGGACGGCACGTCACGCAGATTCTTCATGAGATCCATTTCGTCCATGAGTTGTCTTTCACGTCGTCGGGACTTGCAGCAGCGCGATCACTTCGGGGGCTTCACGCAACGCCTTGCGCGCCTGGTGCAACAGGCGGCGGGCCGTGCCGGCCGGGATGTCGAGCACCCGCCCGGCCTCGGCGACGGTCAGGTCCTCCCAGGCGACCAGGCCCAGCACTTCCCGCTCTTCCGGTTTGAGCCGAGCCAGTGCCCTGCTCAGCAGGGCCTGCGTGTCCACGCGGGCATCCACCGCCGGCCAGGGATCCCAGTCACCCGCCACGCCGGTCAGGTCCGACGCCGGCTCCTCGGCCGGCGCGGACCGCCAGTGCCGGCGCAGCCTGTTCAGCGCGACGCCGTACAACCAGGGCCTGGCTCCGGGATACGAACGGTCGTAGTTCGCACGGGACTCGTAAGCCGCCACCCACACATCGCCGAGCACGTCCTCGGCGGCCTGCCGCCCCACTCTGCGCGCCAGGTAGTTCCCGAGCGCGGTCTCGTGCCGGCTGATCACTTCCACGAAGGCATCGGTGTCCCCGCGCAGCGACCTGCCGATCAGTTCCGCGTCTGACGACATGAAGCTCCTCGGGTTTCGCTTCGCCCTGACACCCCGTCTTTGCCGACGCGCGCCCAAAGCGTTCAGGTCAGGGTCACGCCCGCGTCAGCGCCGACTCCGGCGCCGGCGGCGTGGTGTCCGGTGCTGGTCACGTCGGGGGGTCCGCGTCGGCTGTGGGCGGCCTACCTGTCAAACCCATTGTCCAGAACGTGCAGAATGCACTACTGCGCCGGCGGGTGTTCAGACAGGATCAGGGGAAATCGAAATCGTCGGAGGATGCCTGATGACCGCACCGCACGCTGGTCGTGGAACGCCGCCCGATGATGACTTCGGGCACCTGGTCAGCCGGCGTCCCGCTCTTGTGGAGCAGCCGGGTGGACCTGACGAGCTGGCCGCGCTCATCGTCGGCTCTGCCGCCCTCGGGCGGACCGTCGTCGCTCGGGGCGAGGGGCACTCGACGTTCGGGCAGGCGCAGTCCTCGGGAGGCGTGCTGGCGGACCTGCGGTCGCTGGCCGGGGTTCCCGAGGTCGGTGCGGATCGGGTTACCGTGTTGGCCGGTACTCGCTGGTCAGCCCTTCTCGAGGCGACGCTCGCGGCCGGTCTGACGCCGCCCGTGCTTCCCAACTACCTCGAACTTTCGGTCGGCGGCACGCTCGTGGCGGGCGGCTTCGGCGGGACGGCGCACCGCTACGGCCCGCTGACCGACTCGGTGCTGGAGCTCGACGTCGTCACCGGCGACGGTCAGGTGCACACCTGCCACCGCGGCGACGAGCTGTTCGCCGCGACCCTCGGTGGCCTGGGGTTGTCCGGCGTGATCACGCGCGTGGTGCTGCGGCTGGTGCCGGCGCCCGAGCGCGTCCGGCGGCACCTGGTGGCGGTGCCGGACGCCGCGACCCTCATCGCGGCGCAGCGGGACCTGATCGGGAGCACGCAGTGGCCCTACGTCGAAGGCATGGTGCAGGCCCGCGCCGAGGGCAGCGGGTTCCTGCTCGACGTCGCCGCCTTCTACGACGCGGCCACGCCGCCTGACGACGCGAAAGCGCTGGGTGAGCTGGGCTTCGACCCGGCGGACGCGACCACGACGGACCTGACCTACTCCGAGTTCCTGCACCGCATGGCGGCCGGCGAGGCGACGTTCCGGGCTTCGGGAGACTGGTTCCACCCGCACCCGGGGCTCAACCTGCTGCTGCCCGACGAGGTGGCGGCCGAGTTCGTCGCCGAGGTCGCCGCCGAGCTGACCCCGGACCACATCGGGCCGAGTGGCGTCGTCCTGCTCTACCCCGTCAAGACCACCGACGCGCCGCTGCCGCGGATGCCGCGGGGTGCGACGGCGTTCTTCTTCGCCTTGCTCCGGACCGCGCCGCCGGACCCGGTCGCCGCGGAAGCGCTCGTCACCGCCAACGAAAAGCTGTACCACCGCGCCCGGTCGCTCGGCGCCGTGCAGTACCCCGTCGGCTCCGTCCCGATGCGCCCGGCCGACTGGATCGTCCACTTCGGACAGGCCTGGCCTTTGGTGGAGTCGGCGAAGCAGCACTACGACCCGGGCAACGTCCTCGGCAGCGGCCAGGGCGTCTTCACCGGCGAAGAAGCGGAGTGACCACAACGGGGCGTCGCTGACGCGAAGTGGACCGCAATCCAGGAGCAGCCTGCTCCCGCGCCGTCGTGTGACCCTTACGGGCATGGCGGTTTCCCCCAGTATTGCGCGCGCTCCCGTGGTGGATCCGGTGCGCCGGCCGGTCGGTCCCGTCGTCGTGCGCGACCTGCGCGACGGCGTGGTGCCCGACGCCTGCGTCGTGTGGCCGGACGATCCGTACTACGACGTCTGCGTCGACACGGCCAAGGCCAAGTACCTGGCCGTCTACGGCGCCGTCATCGACCCGCACCCCGACTTCTTCGTCGCGGCTCGTGACGTCGTCCGTCCCTCGGCCGAACCCCTCGGCGTCGCCGGGATCACCTCGGCCGGCGGCCGGACGCTGCTTTCCGAGCAGTACCTCGACTGTCCGGCGCAGGACGCCTGCGCGCGGCTCAGCGCCGAAGTCCCGCCACGCGAACGCGTGTGCGAGCTCGGCCCGCTCGTGTCGAACGCGCGCGGGTGCGGGCTGTTCCTGATGCGCACCGTGCCCGAGATCGTGCGCTCGCTCGGCTTCGACTACCTCGTCGCCACGCTGACCGAACAGCTGCACGGTGTCGCCCACCGCGCCGGCTGGCGGTTCACCACGCTCGCGAACGCCTGTCCCTCGGACCTGCGCGACACGGACCGAGAGCGCTGGGGCACCTACTACTCGACCCGGCCCCGCACCGGGATCCTGCTGTGCGCGTCGCACGGCACCGCGAAAGGAGCAGCTTGATGCGCTGGTTGAGGCAGGTCGACCTGGACGCCGCGGACGCGGTGGCGGTCGAGGAGCTCGCCGCCGACGGCACGGTCACGACCTACACCTACGGTGCGGTGTTCGGGGCGGCCGTCCGGCTGGCGGAGGCGCTCGACCTCCGCGCCCGCGGCCGGGGTGACGACGACAGCACCGTCGGCATCCTCACCGGCAACGGTGTCGCGGCCGTGATCGCCGACATCGCCTGCCAGCTCACGACGGTCAGTTCGGTCCCGATCCCGCTCGCGTTCGCCCGCGAGCAGGCGCGCCACCTGCTGCGCACGGCGATCACCGTGCTGGTCGACGAGCAGGGGACGCGGCAGCTGGAAGCGTGGGGCGGGGCCGCGGATCTGCTGCCGCACAAGTGCGAGATCGTCCCGGTGGCCGCCGAGGCCGACGCCACGGCACTGGCGGACGCCTGCGAGCGCATCGCCCTGGCGGAAACGTTCTCCGAGGAGACGATCTGCAAGATCGTGCACACGTCGGGGACGACGTCGACGCCCAAGGGCGTCATGCTCCGCCGCGGCGCGGTCGACGACCTGCTCGATTCGGTCCGCTCCCGCGTCGGCGTCGAGGCCTGGCAGCGGTACGTCTCGGTGGTGCCGATGAGCTTGCTCGTCGAGCAGGTCTTCGCCGTGTACCTGACCTTCCTGGCCGGCGGCACGGTGGTGTTCCTGCCCGAGGAGGTCAAGCCGCTCGGCACGGCGGGGTCCGATGTGGAGCGGGTCCGCGAGCTGCTCCCGCGCGTCCGCCCGACCGTCTCGCTGGTACCGCCGTCCCTGGTGGAGTCCCTGGCCCAGAAGGTGGACCGCGCCGGGGAAGCCGGCACGCGCGCGCTTTCCCTTTCGCTGTACGGCCGGGAAGACCCGATGCTGCTCTTCAGCGGCGGCGCGCCGGTCTCCGACACGGTCCTGCGGGCGATGTGGGATCGCGGGCTGCCCGTGTACGTCGCCTACGGCCTCAGCGAAAACGGTTCCGTCGCCACGCTGAACGCGCCCGGCCAGGTGAAGCTGGGCACGGTCGGCCGGCCGCTGAACCACTGCCAGGCCCGGGTCGGCGAGTCGGGCGAGCTGCTCATCAAGAGCACGTCCCAGCTGTCGGGCTACCTCGGTTCGAGCGACCCGAGCGCCCTGCCGCTGGACGACGACGGGTGGCTGCACACCGGCGACATCGCGCTGCTCGACAACGACGGGTACGTGACGATCACCGGCCGCCTGAAGAACGTCATCATCACCTCGAACGGCCGCAACGTCAGCCCGGAATGGGTGGAGGCGCAGTACAAGAGCCGGCCGGCCATCGAGTCCGCGGTCGTGTTCGGGGACAACCTCGAACGCCTGGTCGCGGTGTTCGTGCTCGCGCCCGGCGCGGCGCCCGGGGAAGCGCTTTCGCAGGTCCGGCAGGTGAACGCGGAGATCCTCTCCGAGATCGAGCAGGTCGCCAAAGCCGCCTTCGTCACCGGCGACGAGCTGTTCCACGCCGAGTTCTTCACCGTCACGGGACGTCCCCGTCGAACGGACATCTGGACCGCGGTGCAGGGGCACCGCTTCAACATGGTGGAGGTGTGAGCATGTCCGAGTTCGCCGAGTTCACCTTGGCCGACCACATCGACGGCCACGGCCTCGTGGTCGAGAGCGGCACCCGCGACCCGTTGACCGCGGTCGACGGCGTCGACCTGCTGACCGCGCTGTCCGAGCACGGCTACGCGGTCCTGCGCGGCTTCGACACCGCGCCGGAGTCGTTCTCCGAGCTCGTCGAACGGGTCTCCTCGCGGATCACCCTGGACCCGGCGCGCCGGTTCGCCGGCGGCAGCGTGGCCCAGAAGATCGAGGCCGGGCTGGTGCCGCAGGGCCTGCACGTCGAAAACGGGGCCACGCCGTGGGTGCCCGACCTGGTCTGGTTCTACTGCGAGCGGCCGGCGAAGATCGGTTCGCAGACCACGATCTGCGACGGCGCCCGCACCTGGGACCGGCTGTCGCCGCGGACCCAGGAGCGGTTCCTGGAGCAGCGGATCTCGTTCGCCCGGCCGATGCCGGCGGACAAGTGGAAGAACCTGGTGTTCCGCCTGCTCGACGGCGCGAAGACCGCCGACCGGATCACGTTCGACGACCTGCTCGCGGTCACCGACGACGATGTCGACGTCAAGTACCTGCTCCGGGCGGACGGCTCGGTGCACTACACGTACTTCACCCACGCCGCCCACACCACGATGTTCGGTCAGGGCCCCGTCTTCGCCAACAGCATCCTCACCCCGTCGGTCAACTACGAGCCGCCGGTGATCGAATTCGAGGACGGCACCCCGCTCGACGCCATGCTCATGCGCGAGATCATCGAAGCGACCGCGCTGGAGACCGACGAGATCGACTGGTACGCCGGCGACGTCGCGATCGTCGACAACAGCCGGGTGATGCACGGCCGGCGCAAGATCCGCGACGAGAACCGTTCGCTGTTCAACGCGCAGAGCTACGTCAAGCCCGAACTCCTCGCCGAGGCCCGGTCCCGGCTCTCCTGATCGGAGGCGCGATGGAAACCCAGTACGACGCGATCGGCCAGTCCTACGAACGGCTGAAGAAGCAGATGCCGCTGGCCCGTTTCCCCGAGGGCGCGACCTTCCACCGGCTGGCCACCCGGCCCGCCGGCGCGGCGGCGGCCGAGGTCCTCGACCTCGCCTGCGGCTCCGGCTGGTACAGCCGCGCGCTGGCCCACGGCGGCGCGCGGGCCGTGCACGGCGTCGACATCTCCCAGGAGATGGTCGCCTCGGCCCGGCGCACCGAGGACGCCGAACCGCGCGGGATCCAGTTCAGCGTCGGCGACGCGCGCTCGGCCGGCGTGCTCGGCGAGTTCGACGTCGTCACCGCCGTGTGGCTGCTGTGCTACGCCGAGACGCAGGCCGACCTGACGGCCATGGCCGCCACCGCGTACGCGAACCTCCGCGACGGGGGCGAGTACGTCGGGATCGAGATGAACCCGGCCTTCGACTGGAGCCGCGAGCCGGCGACGAAGTACGGCCTCACCCACCGGGTGCTGGAGGAGTTCGACGACGGCAAGCGGCTGGAGGTCACCGCGCACGTCGAGCCGGAGATCTCGTTCAAGGCCGTCTTCTGGTCGGCGAGCCCGATCGTGCGCGCGTTCCTCGACGCCGGTTTCCGGTCCGTGGAGTTCACCGCGCCCGACCTCCCGGAAGCGGCGGTCGCCGAGTTCGGCGCCGGCTTCTGGGCGGAGTTCCTGGCCAACCCGACGATTCTGGGTCTGCGCGCCCGGAAGTGAGGAGGTCACCGTGCCCGCCGGACTCGAACCATTGCTGGAGTCGCTCGGCCGCGCACAGCGGAAGGGCTTCGAGTACAAGGGGTTCGTCGCCAACCACGCGCCGATGGGCGCCGAGGTGTTGTCCACAATGGACGTCGGCGAGGAGCTCGTCGGCTGGACCGACACGTACCTGACCTGGGTGGACGATCCCGAACCCGCGAAGCAGCGGATCGACGGCGATCCGGTTTCCCTCGCCTGCGCGCTCGGCGACATCGAGCGGTCGACGGACTGGATCGAGTTCTTCACCCGCGAACTGGCCGAAGCGCATTGGCGCGACGTCGTCGACGCGTGGTGGCCGCGGCTGCTGCCCGGCATCTCCGCGGCCGGTACCCACGGGTTCCTGCGCACCGCCCACGCGGTGCGCGCGATGAACGAGCACGGCAGCGAACACCCGTTGCTGCTCGACGAGATCGCGCACGGCCTCGGCTACTGGGCGGCGCGTTACCAGGAGCTGCCGGGTGTCTACGCGCAGGCCCGTGCGCTGCGCACGGCTCCGGGCGCGCTCGAAACGATTCCGTGGCTCCCGGCGACGGCCGAGTCCCGGCGCGAGGGCATCCCGGGCCGGCTCGAGCTGCTGCGGGACGACCGCGAGTTCGCCGCCGGCGTGGAAAGCTTCCGCCCGACGGTGTCGTGGCCGGACCAGATCGGCCGGTTGACGCGGATCGGCGCCCGCGCGTTCGCCGCGCACCACACCACGCCGATCCCGTTCGTCCACCTGGTGACCGCGCCGTCGGCGTTGCGGATGCTGAGCAAGGACCTGACCGCCGAGGCCCTGGAGTCGACGGCCTGGCACCTGTGGCAGTTCTTCGCCGGGATCTTCGCCGGGTTCGGTGCGCTGACGCCGGAACCGGCGCCGTCGCCGGTGGAACCGGCGCCGTCGATCGACGCGCTCCGCACGGCCGCCGTCGAGCACGGCGACGAGCACGTCATCAAGTTCACCGACGCCTGTCTCACGGAGTTCACCATTTCCGGTGACGACATCTTCCTGCGTGCGGCATCTCTCGCGCCGGCCCGCTTCGGTGCGCTGCACTGTAAACCACGCTGATCGGCGCCGGCCGGTGTCGAGCCACGGAGAAGAGGTCGGGATGCCCGCCGAACGGACCGCGCCGACGAGGTCGCTCGTCCTGGTGATGGCGATCGCGACCGGGGTGACGGTCGCGAGCCTCTACTACGTGCAGCCGCTGCTGCCGATCGTGGAGGCGGAGTTCCACGTCGGCTCGACGGCGGCCGGGCTGACCGTCTCCCTGTCCCAGCTGGGTTTCGCGGTCGGCCTGGCGGCGGTCGTCCCGCTCGCGGACGTGCTGGCCCGCCGCAAGCTGGCGGTGGGCCTGCTGGCCCTGCTCGCCGCGGCGATGGTCGTGGCGGCGAGCAGCCCGTCGGTCGCGGTGCTCGTCGGGGCGTCCGTGCTGATCGGGCTGGGCGTCACGGCGGCTCAGGTGATCGTGCCGTTCGCGGCGTCCATGGCCGACGACGCCTCACGCGGCCGCGTGGTCGGCACGGTGATGACGGGCATGCTCGTCGGCACCCTGCTGGCTCGCACGGTGGCCGGCCTGCTGGCCGACGCGGCCGGCTGGCGCATCGTCTACTGGGGCGGCGCCGTGCTGGTTACGCTCGTCGCGTGCGTCCTCGCCCGCCGCCTGCCGGCCGACGGCCCGCGCGAGCGCCTGAGCTACCCGGCGCTGCTGGTGTCGATCTACCGCGTGTTCCGCGCGGAACCGGTGCTGCGCAACCGGATGGCGATGGGCGCGGTCGGTTTCGCGACGTTCAGCCTGTTCTGGGCGACGATGGCGTTCATGCTCGCGGACGCGCCCCACCACTTCGACGCGAGCACGATCGGGCTCTTCGGCCTGGCCGGAGCGGCGGGTGCGCTCGCCGCGAACTTCGCGGGCCGCTTTTCCGACCGCGACCTGGGGCGCCGCCCGGGGATCGCGTTCGCGGGGTGCGTGCTGCTGTCGTTCGGCCTGCTGGTGCTGGGCCGCCAGTCGGTGGTCCTGCTGGTGCTCGGGATCGTGGTGCTGGACGTCGGGGTGCAGGGCCTCCAGGTGACCAACCAGGCGACGATCTACCGCCTGGCCGCGGGCCGCAACGGCCGCATCACGGCGAACTACATGATCGCCTACTTCGTCGGCGGCGCGGCGGGCTCCGGCCTCGGCAACGCGGCGTACGTCGTGGCGGGCTGGACGGGCGTGTGCGCGGTGGGAGCGTTCCTGGGGGCGGTGCTGCTGGGCCTGGCCGCCCGCGCCCGCCTGCCGCGACCGGCGCCGGCGGACCGGGTACCCGCGCGCTGAGCACCGGCCGGTGGGCTATCGGGCGCAGGCGGATCGCGCCGGGAGTCCTTTGTAGGCACAACCGGCCAGGAACCGCCCGAACCGGACTTCGAGGCCGCCGCGGCAGGGTTGATCCGCGTGTCGGATCGGACCTACTCTTCAGCGTCGATGACTGCCGAGGAGGACCGATGCGAGGCATCAACCGTAGCCGTGGTCACCTGGTGATCGTCTCCTGTGTACTGTCCGCCGGCCTGCTGGCCGCGACGGGCCCGGCGGCGGAGGCGGCGCCGGCACAGGCGCCGCGGTACTCCCCCGGTGCACCGGGCGCCGGGGACCCGTACTTCCCCGACATGGGCAACGGCGGCTACGACGTCGGCCACTACGACATCCGGCTGGCGTTCAGCCCCGCGACCCAGGCGATCGACGCGACCACGACGATCTTCGCCACCGCCACGCAGGACCTCTCCCGCTTCGACCTGGACTTCCAGGGACCGCTGAAGATCAGCAGGCTCTCGGTGAACGGCCGGAACGCCGCCTTCACCCGCAGCGGTGCCCAGGAGCTGGTGATCACCCCGCCGTACGGCCTGCGGAAGGGCAGCGCGTTCGTCGTCTCGGTGAGCTACGCCGGCGTCCCGCAGAAGATCGACGACCCCGCGCTGGGCCTGTCCGGCTGGGTCGCCACCAAGGACGGCGCGGTCGCGCTCAACCAGCCGATCGGCGCGGCGACCTACTACCCGGTGAACGACACCACCGACGACAAAGCGACCTACACGCAGACCATCACCGTGCCTGCCGGGCTCACCGTGCTGGCCAACGGCGAACCCGGGCCCACCACCACCCGCGATCACCAGACCACCTTCCGCTGGTCCATGAACCGGCCGATGGCCAGCGAGCTGAGCATGCTCGCGATCGGCGACTACGACGTCACCCGCGGCGTCGCGGCCGGCGGCCTGCCGAACATCACCGCGATCGGCAAGTCGATCGACACCAAGCCCGGTCAGGGCAAGGTGTTCAACCAGACCACGGCGCAGGTCATCCAGTGGGAATCCTCGATGTACGGGCCGTACCCGTTCGACTCGACCGGTGGCATCCTCGCCGACGTCGGCGTCGACTACGCCCTCGAGACGCAAAGCCGCCCGGTCTACGACCAGAGCACCAGCGACGTCGACGGCGACCTGCTCGCGCACGAGCTCGGCCACCAGTGGTTCGGCGACAGCCTCACCCCGGTGCACTGGTCGGACATCTGGCTCAACGAAGGCTTCGCGACCTACTCGGAGTGGCTCTACCAGGAGAAGTTCGACAACGTCCCGGTGCAGCAGACCTTCGCGAAGGCGTACGCCGACGAGAAGGACTGGAGCGGCGAAGTCGCCGACCCGGGGCGTGACCACATCTTCGACGACCTGGTCTACAACCGCGGCGCGATGGCCCTGCAGGCGCTGCGGGTGAAGATCGGCGACCGCGCCTTCTTCAAGGTGCTCACGCAGTGGCCGACGACCCACCGGTACGGCAACGTCTCGACGCGGCAGTTCATCCAGTTCGTCGAGCGGCTGACCGGCCGCGACCTCGGCTCGTTCTTCCGCACCTGGCTCTACCAGCCGGGCAAGCCGGCGCTCTGACGACCATGACCGACGCCGGACCGCCGGACGCCGACGAGGCCACGTTCACCGCGGCGGTCCGCTCCGGCGACCCGGCGCGGTTCGCGGTCGTCACCGAACGCCACCGGCGTGAGCTGCAGGTGCACTGCTACCGGATGCTCGCGAACTACGAGGACGCCCAGGACATGACGCAGGAGACGTTCCTGCGGGCGTGGCACAAGCGGGAGACGTTCAAGGGCCACGCGGCGCCGCGGACCTGGCTGTACCGGATCGCGACGAACGTCTGCCTCGACTTCCTGGACAAGCGCACCCTCGTGGCGTCGGAGCTGCCGGACCCGGGTTCCGAGGTGCCGTACCTGCAGCCCTATCCCGACCGGATGCTCCCCGAGGACCCGCAGGAATCGGTGGTGGCGCGGGAGACGATCGAGCTGGCGTTCATCGTCGCCGTCCAGCACCTGCCGCCGCGGCAGCGGGCGGTGCTCATCCTGCGCGACGTCCTCGGCTGGCCGGCGTCGACGGCCGCCGACGCCCTCGAGCTGACCGTCGCGTCGGTGACCAGCGCGCTGCAACGGGCGCGCGTGACCCTGCGCGAGCAGCTGCCCGGCCGCCGCCTCGACTGGCGGAGCCCCGCCACCCACGAGCTGTCGGCCGACGAGCGCGGCGTGGTGAAGGCCTACATCGACGCCCACGAGCGCAACGACCTCGACGCGCTGACGGCCCTGCTGCGCGACGACCTGCGCTTCGCGATGCTGCCGGATCCGGGCACCGTGACCGTGGGGGCCGGGGACGCGGTGGACGGCTGGGTCGCCGGCGGGCTCTTCCGGCCCGGCCACGACTGGCGCTGCGTCGCCACGACGGTCAACCGCATGCCCGCCGCCGTGCTGTACCGCCGCACCCCCGACGACCCGGAGTACCGGTTGCTCAACATCGCGGTCCTGCACATCGCCGACGGGAAGATCGCCGAGCTCACCGGCTTCGACGTCACCGGCAAGCCCTGGCTGGAGCTGCCCCCGACCCTCAGCGCCTCGTCTCGTACCGGGTCAGCACCACGCCACCGGGAAACGTCCGCGTCTCCACGAGGTCCAGGTTCACCCAGCTGTCCAGCACCGTGAACAACGGCGTGCCGCCGCCCACCAGGACCGGGTGGGTGACGATCTCGTAGGCGTCGACCAGCCCGGCCCGCACGGCCGCCCCGGCCAGCGTCGCCCCGCCGACCCGCATCGGGCCGCCGTCCCCGGCCTTCAGCCGGGTGATCTCGGCGACGGCGTCGCCGGTGACCAGGCGGGTGTTCCAGCCGACCTCGTCGATCGTCGAGGAGAACACCACCTTCGGCGTGTCCCGCCAGTTCCGCGCGAACTCGACCTGCGCCGGGGTGGCGCCGGGCCGCTGGTCGCCGGTCGGCCAGTGGGAGCTCATCGCCTCCCACAGCCCGCGCCCGTACAGCGACAGCGTGCCCGCCAGTTCCTGGTCGAGCCACCACTGGAACATCTCGTCGCTCGGCGGCCCGCTCCAGCCGAGGTCGTCGCCGGGCGCGGCGACGTAGCCGTCCACCGTCACGTTCATGCCGAAGATCAGTTTCCGGGTCAAGCCAGCCTCCTGTGAGTCGATCTCACACGTATAGACGGCCGCGGTGCGAAGTTCTCATCGGTGCGCGATGACGTCGCTCAGAACAGGGTCGCCGGCTCGATCGGCTCCGGCTCGGGCAGTGGTTCGAGGGCAGGCACCAGTGCTCGGACGTCGTCGTGGAAGTGGCGGGCCAGAGCCGGCGCGTCGTTGTTGTCGGGGGTGTGCAGGAAGACCGTCGGTGACCGGCCTTCGCGCAGCCAGCCGGCGACCACCTCGGCCCACGGCTGCCAGCCCTCGACGGTCTCCTCGACCGAGTCGCGGCCCAGGTAGCGGACCACCGGCTGGTCGGTCAGGGCCCGCGTCCGCCGTGGCAGCCGCGGCTTCTTGGCCCAGGCTTCCTGCTCGGCCTCGCTGGTCGGCGGGCTCCCGAAGAAGACCGTGGTGTCGAACGGCACCCACTCGGCGTCCGCGGCGGCCAGCGCCCCCTCCAGCAGCGACGTCGAGGCGGCGTCGGTGAAGAACCCGGGGTGCCGCACCTCCACCGCGCGCCGGCGGTCGGCGGGGAGCCGGCGCAGGAAGCGGACCAGGGCATCGACGTCCGCGGGGCCGAACGAGCCCGGCAGCTGGGTCCACAGGACCGCCCGGTCGCCGAGGGGTTCGATCGCGTCGAGGAACGCCCGCATCTCGGCCTCGACGCCGGCGAACCGGCGCTCGTGCGTGACGACCTTGGGCAGCTTGAGCACGAACCGGAAGCCGGGATCGGTCTGCTCCGCCCACGTCGCGACGGTGTTGTGGGCGGGTGTCGCGTAGAAGGTGGTGTTGCCCTCGACCGCGTTGCACCAGCCGGCGTAGGCCCGCAGGCGCTCGCCGGCCGGCAGCGCCTGCGGGACGAACCGGCCGGGCCACGCCTTGTGGGTCCACATCGCGCAGCCGACATGTAGACGTGCCACTCCGTCCGCTCCCCTCGCTCGTGCGGGAAACCAGTTTTCCACTCACGGCAACGGGAGCGGCCGGCGGCTGCGTCAGTTCCACCTCTGATCCACGTGGTAGTGGCAGTCCCACAGCACCAGCCGGGTCCCGTTCGCGGTGCTGCCGTTGTTCGCCAGGCCGACGCACTTGCCGGAGGGCGTGTTCTTCAACGCCCACCCGCCGGCCGGCACGTCGGCCCAGCTCCACTGCTGGTCGGGATTCCCGTGGCAGTCCCACAAAACCAGCTCGGTCCCGTTCGCCGTGCTGCCGTTGTTGGCCAGGCCGACGCACTTGCCGGACGGGGTGCTGCGCAACAACGGGTTACCGCCCCAGAACCAGTACTGGTCGGGGTTGAGGTGGCAGTCCCACAGGACCAGCCGCGTCCCGTTGGCGGCGCTGCCGTTGTCGGCCAGGCCGACGCACTTGGCGGGCGAGACGGCCAAGCTGTGGATGGGGCGGCTGTCGGTGGCGCTCGCCGGGAGGGTGACGCCGGCCGTCAACGCCAGCGCCCCGGCAAGCGCCACGATCACTCGGCTGAATCCGCGCATGGTGAGACCTTTCGCCGTTCCTGGTGGACAGGACTTCGCACCGGACAGCATCACCGGATCAGCCGGTGCGACAGCCCGCCGAAGGGGCAGCACAAAGGGCGGAACTCAGCGGAACGCGGCGACGTTGCGCGTCGCCCAGCCGGCGAACGGGCGCGGGGCGCGGCCGAGGACCCGCTGGACGTCCGGGCTGACGCGCAGCTCGGCCGGGTTCGGGGCACCGAGGATGTCCAGCGTGTCGTCGGCGAGCTCCGCCGGCATGCTCTGCGACATGGCGGCCTTCGCCTCCGCCCGGGTCAGCTCGTGGAACCGCACCGGCGAGCCCAGCGCGGTGGCGATGGCTTCCGCCTGCCCCCGCGGCGTGATGACCTCCGGGCCGGTCAGCGCGTACACGCCGCCGGTGTGCCGGTCGTCCAGCAGGCAGGCCGCCGCGACCTCGGCGATGTCCGCGGGGTCGATGATCGGCACCCCGACGTCACCGAAGGGCGCGGCGACGACCCGCCGCTCGCGGACGGACTCGGCCCACCACAAGGCGTTGGAGGCGAACCCGCCCGGCCGCAGAACGGCCCAGTCCACATCGGACTCCCGCAGCACGTCCTCCACCGCGCGCAACGCGATCCGCGTCGCGCCGAACGGCCTGGTCGCCACGCCCAGCGAGGAGAGCAGGACGATCCGCCGGACCCCACTGGCCACAGCCTGGTGGATGACGTCGGCGGGGCTCGCTCCGGTGGCGTGCAGGTCGCCGGACAGCAGCAGGAACAACGCCTTCGCCCCGGCCAGCGCCGGTTCGAGGCCGGCCGGCGCGGCCAGGTCGGCCACCACGTGCCGGCCACCCTCCGGCGCCGGCGCCGCGTGCCGCGACACCGTCGTCACCTGCTCGCCCGCTTCGATCAGCGCCCGCGTCAGCGGCTTGCCCACGTTCCCGGTGGCTCCGGTCACCACGATCATCTTCAGCTCCTCCGTTCGACGTCCTCTAAGGCGGAACGCTAGGAGCCGGGCTAACTTTTGGTAAGAACATACCTGGAGGTAAGCTCCGGACATGACCGGAGGCGCGCAGCTCACCCCCGCCGAGGCGGGCAAGCGGTATGAGGTGTTTCACACCGACTGCCTGGCACGTGACGTGGTCGACCACGTCACCAGCAGGTGGGGCATCTGGGTGCTGATCTGCTTGCGGAGCAACGACCTTCGGTTCTACGAACTGCGCGAGAGCATCCAGGGCATCAGCGAGAAGATGCTTTCCCAGACCCTGCGCACCCTGGTCCAGGACGGCCTGGTCTGGCGGCAGGTCGAGCCGACGACACCGCCGCAGGTCACCTACGGGCTGAGCGAGTTCGGCCGGTACGCCAGCGAGCCGCTGACCGAGCTGTTCGACCGGATCACCGAACGGCTGGCACCGCGCGGCACGGACTAGCGTCGACGGGAAAGGGGCTCCCGGTCAGCGGCGGCGGCCGGTCAGCGGCGGCGGCCGGTCAGCGGCGGCGGCCGGTCAGCGGCGGCGGCCGGTGGCCAGGATGACGAGGAACTGACCGCCGCCCGGCTCGATGTTCGCCGTCACCGGCAGGTCCGGCACCAGCCGGGAAAACCGGTCCACGAGCCAGTCCGCCGCCTCCTGGGCGTCCTGTTTCGTCGGGCAGCGGGCCACCATCTCGCGGCCGCCCTTGCGCTCCAGCCGCCCGGCCACGGTGATCAGCGGCGCGGGTTCGGCCACGTGCAGGCGGTCCGGCCAGGCGATGACCACCTTGACCGCGCCCTTGCGGGTGTTGCACCCGCGGTGTGCGAGCCGCTCGGCGATCTTGGCCTTGCGGTCGGCGGTCCGGCTGTCGACGCTGGGTCCCCGCGGGTCGTTCACCGACATGTCGGGGTCGACCGGCTCGTCGCACACCCAGCACCGCCAGCCGTCGCGCTCGGCCACGTCATCGAGGAGACTCATCCTGGCAAACTAGCCTGCGCGGCCGCCGCCCGACGCACCGCACTCGGGTGCGGCTCAGCCGATCCGGAAGCTGCCCGCGCAGGGGTAGCCCGGCACACCGGCCGTCGCCGGCTTGGCCGGGTGCGGGTAGCCCAGCAACCACAGCTGCCCGGTCATCGCCACGTTCGCGGCCAGTGAGGTGTCGGCGAACAGGCGGAACCGCGTCTGCCGGCCGTCCGGGTGCAGCGCCCAGCCGGTCAGCTTGGCCACGCCGCGGATGCGCGGCGTGAACGGCGTGTCGAGCGCGACCCGCAGCTCCACCCAGACGTCCTCGGTGATCGGCCGGCGGATCCGCAGGACACCGGCGACCATCAGCAACCCCAGCAGCACCAGCACCGCGCTGCCGCCGGCGATGCCGCCCAGCGCGGCCGGGCCGGTGATGCCGTCGGGCTCGAACCGCACGGTCGCCACGGCGACGAAGCCCGCCGCGCCCAGCACCAGGAACGTGCTCGCGGAGACGATCGTCCGCCGGATCCTGGCCGCCCGGTGCGCGGCCAGCACCGGATCGTGCCGCGGCGGCGTCGGGTGGCGTGAGACGAGCTCCACGGGCGTCGCCCCGGCTGCCGCGGTGTCTTCGATCCGCCCGGCCCGCAACCACATCGCGCCCGGCAGGCGGACGAACACCCGCCGGCCGCCGCCGAGCACCCACAGCCGTCGCTCGCCGGCCAGCTGCACCCGCGCCCCGCCGGGGAGCCGGGACCGCAGCCACCGCCCGTCCGGCAGCCGCACGAACACCCGCGATCCCTTCGCGAGCAACCCGTCCGGGGCGACGTCGAGCCGGTGGTAGGGCTCCCCGAACAGGCGCCGGACCCGCTGGTAGACGCTCAGGACGTAGCTCCACAGCGCCAGCGAGCCGCCGAAGACGGCGAAGTAGTAGTACGGCAGGGCGCTCCCCGGCCGTTCGAGCAGCGCGAGCAGGACGCCGAAGAGCAGGAGAGCGCCGCTGAGCCCCATGCGGACGGTGGTCGCGTTGGTCAGCTGCCGGACGTACCCGGGGAACAGCGGTTCGGCCCCCGACGGCACGGCGGGCACGGGCTCGTGGACGCGGACCCTGCCGACGTCGGAAGCGATGTCCATGGCTCGTCGTCCCCCGTCGGTCCGTGTGCTCGGCCGCGGCAGCGTACCGGGCCGGATCCGGGCTATCCCAGCTGGTCGCGGCGGCGGGTCAGGTAGGCGGTCTCGGCGGTGTTGCCCGCCAGCCCGATGGCCCTGTCGTACGCCTCGCGCGCCTGCCCGCCGCGGCCCAGCCGGCGCAGCAGGTCGGCGCGGGTCACGTGGTAGGCGTGGTAGCCGGCCAGCTTGTCCGCCAGGCGGTCGACGGCCGCGAGGGCAACCTCCGGGCCGTCCAGCTCGGCGACGGCGATGGCCCGGTTGAGGGCGACGATCGGCGACGGGTCGAGCCGGACGAGCCGGTCGTAGAGGGCCAGGACCTGCGACCAGTCGGTGTCGCGCATGTCGCGGGCGGAGGTGTGCACGGCGTTGATCGCGGCGAGGATCTGGTAGCGCCCCGGAGCCACCCCGGCGGCGGCCGCGGCGAGGCGTTCGCGCACCAGCCCGTGCCCCTCGGCGAGCAGGACCGCGTCCCAGGCCCCGCGGTCCTGCTCGGCGAGCGCGACCAGTTCACCGCTCGCCGAGACGCGGGCGGGGCGGCGGGCCTCGGTGAGCAGCATCAGCGCCAGCAGGCCGGCCACCTCGCCGTCGGCCGGCAGGAGCGCGCGGATCAGGCGGGCGAGCCGGATCGCCTCGGCCGTCAGGTCGTGCCGCACCGGATCGGTGTCCGGGCCGGTGGCCAGGTACCCCTCGTTGAAGACGAGGAACAGGACGGCGAGCACGCCGGAGACGTGGGCCGGGAGGTCCTCGGCGGCCGGCACCCGGTAGGGGATGCGGGCCGCCTTGATCTTGGCCTTCGCGCGGGTGATCCGCTGCCCCATGGTGGGCTCGGCCACCAGGAAGGCGCGGGCGATCTCCGGCATGGTCAGGCCGCCGACCATCCGCAGCGTCAGCGCCATCCGGGTCTCCATCGCCAGCGCCGGGTGGCAGCAGATGAAGATCAGCCGTAGCCGGTCGTCGTCGATGGCACCGAGAGGCTCGGGTGGGGCGTCGTCGGACACCATCTGGGCCTCCTTGTGCTTGTCGTCGCGCTTGTTCTCGCGCCGGATCCGGTCGATGGCCTTGCGCTGGGCGGTGGTGGTCAGCCAGGCGCCGGGGCTGGGCGGCACGCCGTCGGCCGGCCACCGCTCGACGGCGGTCGCGAACGCCTCGGCCGCGGCCTCCTCGGCGACGTCGAGGTCACCGAAACGCCTGGTCAGCGCGGCGACCACCCGGGCCCACTCGGCGTGGTGCACCCGGGTGATCGCTTCCTCGACGTCGCTCATCGGAACGGCCGCACCTCGATCTTGCGGTCGCACGCCTTCGACGCCTCGGTGGCGAGCTCCAGCGCCACGTCCAGGTCGGGGGCCTCCCACACCCAGACGCCGGCGAGGTACTCCTTCGACTCCACGAACGGGCCGTCGCTGAACACCGCCTGCTCGCCGCGGCTGTCGACGACGGTGGCCGTGTCGGTGTCCGCGAGCCCGCCCGCGAAGACCCAGTAGCCCTCGGCGATCAGGCGTTCGTTGAACGCGCTGATGGCGGGCTGCCGGTCCGTGCGGCCGGGATCGTCCTTGTCGTCGATGACGGAAACCAGGTACTGCATCCGAAGCTCCTCTCCTGCGGGGTCGAGACAGTGTGGTCCGGCGGTCAGGCCTTCGAGCCGGTGGCGTACCGCGGGCGCCCGGCCGGCCGCAGGACCTGGATCGTCACGCCGTTGGAGTCCACTCGCGACTCGGCCACCTCGAGCGCGAGGTCCGGGCCGGTCTCGGGGAACAACCGCTTGCCCTGGCCGACGACCACGGGCACGACGATCAGCGTCAGCTCGTCGACCAGGTCGTGCGCCAGCAGCCACCGGACCAGGGTGCCACTGCCGTGCACCTGCAGGTCGTCCCCCGGCTTCGCCTTCAGCTCGCGGACGGCCGCCTCCAGGTCGCCGTCGAGCACGGTCGTGTCCGCCCAGCCCGGCGCGGTGAGCGTGGCCGAGGCGACGTACTTGGGCGCCTCGGCCAACGCCACGCCGACGGGGTGGGCGCGCATCCCGTCGACCGCTCCCCAGGAACCGGCGAACAGCTCGTAGGTCCGGCGGCCGAACAGGAAGGCCCCGGCACGCTGGTAGGTCCGCGTGATGAACGCCCGGGTCTCGTCGTCACCCGCGCCCAGGGCCCACCCGCCGCGCTCGAACCCGGTGCGGCGGTCCTCGTCCGACGCGCCGCCGTTGCCCTGCACCACGCCGTCGAGGGTGATCTGGGTGATGGTCGTCAGCTTCATGGTGGTGGTTCCTCACTTCGGCGCCGCCCCTCGTGGGCGGCCTCACCCCTGCCACGAACGCCACCGGCCCGATCCGACAACCCCGCCAGGATTTCTTCGGGGAAGTTCCCGGACACGCGCCCGGCGGGGCGCCGCCACCGCATTTTTCCCCACACGGGAGTCCGGCAACCCGCCCACCGAGGAAATTCCGGGCGATTACCCCGGCATTTCACCTGCCCTTGCCTAATGGACGTGAATTGATCACCCCGAATTCCGTCACTACGTACACTCGAAAGCGGCGAAGTCAACACGGGTGGTCTATGCTCATTTCCGGGCACACTCCGTAGATTCGTCCGCATGTCCCGCATCGGTCCCGTTTTAGCTGCCGCAGTACTGGCCGTCCTGCTGATTCCCCCCACCGCCGCCACCGCGGCGAAGTCGCCGACGCCGGGGCCGGTGTGCGACCACCAGCCGGTCGCCAACACCACCGCGCCCGCCGGGGCCGTGGTAATCGACCCCGCCGTTTCCGCGGACCTGTACCACAAAACGCAGGATTCGCCGGCAGGCACCACTTTCTGGCTCGCGCCGGGAACGCACACGCTCGCGTCGGATCCGTTCGGCCAGGTCATCCCGAAAGACGGAGACGTCTACCTCGGCGCGCCCGGCGCGGTGCTCGACGGGCAGCGGATCAACCTGGCCGCGTTCACCCAGCAGGCCAAGGACGTCGTCATCCGCGGCCTGACCGTGCAGAACTTCGTCCCGCCGCAGGACCAGGGCGTCGTCAACCACGATTCCGGAGAACACTGGACCATCGAAAACTCCACGGTGCAGAACAACGCCGGCGCCGGGCTGATGGCCGGCGCGCGGCAAGTGGTGCGGCACAGTTGCCTGCGGAACAACGGGCAGTACGGCATGAACGCCTACCGCTCGGACAACACGATCACCGGACTGGTCGTCGAAGGCAATGAAATCGCCGGGAACAACACCGACGACTGGGAAACCCGCGTTCCCGGCTGCGGGTGCAGCGGCGGGATCAAGTTCTGGTCCGTCAACCGGGCCGACATCCGCGGGAACTGGGTCCACGACAACCACGGCGCCGGCCTGTGGGCCGACACCAACAACAACGACTTCCTCATCGAACGCAACCTCATCGAGGGCAACGAGGCCGAAGGCCTGTTCTACGAGATCAGCTACAACCTCGTCTTCCGCGACAACACCCTGCGGCGCAACGCCCTCGTTTCCGGCAAGTACAAAGCCGATCGCGGCGACAACTTCCCCGTGGCCAGCGTGTACATCTCGGAGTCCGGCGGCGACCGCCGGGTGCCGGCCCGGACCCACCTGATCGACATCTACGACAACACCTTCGAGGACAACTGGTCCGGGATCACCGCGTGGGAGAACGCCGACCGGTTCTGCAACAGCCCCGCCAACACCTCCAGCAACACCTGCACCAAGCTGGTCCCCGACCGGACGTCGTGCTCGGCCCCCGCGATCGCCACCCGGCCGCTCTACGACGACTGCCGGTGGAAGACGCAGCTGGTCGAGGTGCACGACAACACGTTCCGGATCGACCCCGCCCACATCGGCTGCACGAGCGCGCTGTGCGGCCGGATGGCGCTGCTGGCCAACTACGGCACCTACCCGGACTGGTCGCCCTACCGCGGCACCGTCGTGCAGGACGCGATCACGCACGACCAGGGCAACTACTGGTTCAGCAACGCCTACTACGGCCCGTGGAGCTTCGTCGCCGGCGACACCTCGCGCACGCTCACCGCGCAGCAGTGGCAGTCGACACCGTGGGACCAGGACGACTGCGCCTCCTTCGACGGCGTGGCCGGCCCCTGCTGAGCGGGACGGCGGCTGACGGGGCCCGTCAGCCGCCGTCGCCCTGATCCGGGCGGCGGGCCAGCGACGCGAGGATGATCTCCCGCGCCGCGCGGTCGGTGGCCGCGAAGGCGGCCGGGTCCCGGCCGATGCGTTCGGCGCCCGAGCGCATGACCCCGGACAGCAGCTCCACCGCCAGCTGGACGTCACCGACGTCGCGGAACTCCCCACGCTCGATGCCGGCCCGGACGACGTTCTCCACCGCGACGACGATCGCGTGGAACGGGCTGTCCGGGCCCTTCGGCGTCCCGGCGAAGGCCAGCCCGGCGCCCGGCCGGAACATCAGCTGCACGACCTGGTCGGTGAACGCGTCCAGGACGGCGACGACGATCTCGCGCAGCCGTTGCGCGGCCGGGTCCGCGGACCGCGCGGCGATCGCGGCCACCCGCTCGACCGCCGGCTGGGCCAGCCGCTGCGTCAGCGCCAGGACCAGCGCGCTCTTGTCGCGGGCGTAGTTGTAGAGGGTGTTGCGCGCGAGCCCCGCCCGGGCCGCGATGTGACCCATGGTGATCGAGTCGTAGTCGCGTTCGAGCAGCAGCTGCCGCGTCGCCGCGGCGAGCTCGGCCCACACCACCTCGTGGTGCTCCTCGATGCTGGCTCCGCGGATCCGTGGCATCGGATCATCTTCCCATCGCCGCGCGTCAGCGTGCCTGCGCCGCGGCCAGTGCGACGCTCGACAGGTGCGGGTTGTCCTGGTGCGCCGAGGTGAGCTTGACGCGGTCGAGGCGCCAGCCGGCCGCCGTGCGGACCGCCTCGTTGTCGTAGAAGCCGACCACCAGCCAGTGGTTCGGTCCGCCGCCGGCGAGCTCGTCCGGGACCCAGTGGTCGGCGCGGACGTGCGCGTGGATCTTCGCCCGGTCGCCGTCGACGTCGACGACGTGGCCGGTGATGGCGTGGTGCGTCGCCGTGTAGAAGGCGAAGGCGCCGCGGAGGTTCTCGACGTAGTCGGCGAGCGGCACGGTCATCGGCGGGATGTCGGCGACCGACCCGAAGTCGAGCGTCACCGGATCGGTGAAGACGCGGCCGGGCAGCTCGGTGAACTCCTTCAGGTCGGCGATGTCGGCGTAGCGGCCGAGCAGCTCGACGAGTTCGGCGCGATCGCTGAGCGCGTTCATGGGGGGCCTCTCGTTCGGTGCGGCGTCGCCTTGATGCGACGACCTGTCGCAAAGATTACGACAGATTGTCGCGAAAAGCTAGCAGCCCGGGCCTATCGCGGACGTATCGGAATCCGCGTACCCCCTCGCAACGGGCCCGCGGCTTCAGTGGGCGCGTGGACCACAGCGAACGGAGGCCGTGTGCTCGACGGGTGGCACGGCTGGACCGGGCAGCCGGGCCGGCACCGTGCCCGGGCGGGTGAGCCTGGTGCCGCTGCGCGACCTGCTCACGATGCCGGTGGGCCAGATCGCCGGCAACCTGCTCGTGTTCACGGCGCTGGGGTTCTTCGTCCCGGTGCGGTTCGCGACGTCGGTGCCGCGGGTCCTGGCGCTCGCGGCGGGTCTGTCGATCCTGCTCGAGACCGCGCAGTACGTCCTGCGGCTGGACCGGGTGTCCTCTGTGGACGACGTGCTGCTCCACGCCGCCGGCACGGGGCCGGCCGCGCCGGCGTCACGGCGCTGGTGGGCGGCCCGCTGAGTGCGCGTGCCGGGTAGGCGTCCGGGGCCGAGCGCCCGCCTGAAGCTCACCCTCGGCTACGCCGGGATCCTCCTGCTCACCGGCGCCGTCCTGCTGGTCGTGGTGTGGGTGTTCCTGCTGCGCTACGTCCCCGACAACGACCGGGGCCTGCTCGGCATCGCCCCCAACCGCTACCTCCTGGTGCGCGTCTTCTTCCCCGCCGCGGCCACCGCGATGGGCGCCCTGGTCGTGGTCGGCCTCGTCGGCGGCTGGGTGCTCGCCGGCCGGATGCTCGCGCCGCTCACCCGGATCGCGGACGCGGCGCGGCTGGCCTCGCGGGGATCGCTGTCGCACCGGATCCGCCTGGAGGGCCGCAAAGACGAGTTCCGCGACCTCGCCGACGTCGTCGACGTCATGCTCGGGCGGCTCGAATCCCACGTCGCCGAGCAGCGGCGGTTCGCCGCCAACGCCTCGCACGAGCTGCGCACCCCGCTGGCGATCTCAAAAACGCTCCTCGACGTCGCCCGCACCGACCCCACCCGGGACCGGAGCGAGCTCGTCGAACGCCTCCACGCCGTCAACGCGCGGGCGATCGACCTCACCGAGGCGCTCCTGCTGCTCAGCCGCGGCGAGCGCGGGAGCTTCACCCGCGAGCCCGTCGACCTCTCGCTCATCGCCGAAGAGGCCGCCGAGACGCTGCTTCCGCTCGCCGAACAGCGCGGGATCACGCTCGACGTCACCGGCGAGCCGGCCCGGAGCGCCGGCTCCGCGGAGCTGTTGCTGCGGATGCTGACGAACCTCGTGCAGAACGCCATCGTCCACAACCTCCCCGACGGCGGCACCGTGACGGTCCGCACGGAAGCGAAGCGCTACGCGAGCGTGCTGCGGGTCGAGAACACGGGCCGGGTGCTGCCCGCGGACCTGGTGCCGACGCTCACCGAGCCGTTCCAGCGCGACACCCGGCGCACCCGCACCGACGAGCACGCGGGCGTCGGCCTCGGGCTGGCGATCGTGCACAGCATCGTCCGGGCCCACGACGGGCACCTGGAGCTGACCCCCCGCACGGGCGGCGGCCTGCTGGTCACGGTCCGCCTCCCCGAGACCGGCCGGGGACACGGCTGACCACGGCCGTGTCAGGGCGGTGTCAGGTGCGTGTCAGCTCCGGCCGTGATCGTGGCTTCACCAGCCCGCCACGAAAGGCACTTCGATGACCAAGACCGCAGGCCTGCCCATGGACCGCGACGCCGGCCCCTTCGACCCGCCCCGCGACATCACCCGGCTGCGGGAGACGCGGCCCGTCAGCCCGCTGCTCTTCCCCGACGGCCACGAAGGCTGGCTCGTCACCGGGTACGACGCCGTCCGGACGCTCATGGCCGATCCGCGCTTCAGCTCGCGGCAGGACATCGGCGTGCTCCACGTGCCGTACGAGACGCCCGGGATGCCCGTCGCCACCGAGCCGTCTCCGCCGCTTCCCGGCGTCTTCATCGCGATGGACCCGCCGGATCACAGCCGGCTGCGGAAAGGCTGACCGGGGCCTTCACCGTCAAGCGGATGAAGCAGCTCGAAGCGCACATCGTCGACGTCGTCGAGCGGCAGCTGGACGTCATGACGAAGCTGACGCCGCCGATCGACCTCGTCGCGGAGTTCGCGTTGCCGGTGCCGTCGCTGGTGATCTGCGAACTGCTCGGCGTCCCCTACGCCGACCGCGCGGAGTTCCAGGCGAACTCGGCCCAGTTCATGGTCAAGGAGCAGCCGCTCGAACAGAAGATGGGCGCCTACATCGCGTTGAACACCTTTCTCGCCGAGCTGGTCACGCGCAAACGCGCCGAGCCCGGTGACGACATCCTGTCCGAGCTGGCCGGCCAGGACGACCTCAGCATCGAGGAACTGACCGGCGTCGCCTTCCTGCTGCTGCTCGCGGGCCACGAAACCACCGCGAACATGCTGTCGCTGGGCACTTTCGCGCTGCTGGAGCACCCCACGCAGCGGGCCGAGCTGGCCGCCGACCCGGCGCTGCTGCCCGGGGCCGTCGAGGAGCTGCTGCGCTACCTGTCCGTCGCCGACATCTTCTACCGCTACGCCACCGAGGACATCGACCTCGGCGGCGAGACGATCCCCGAGGGGTCGACCGTCGTCGTCTCGCTGCTGGCCGCCAACCGCGACCCGAAACGCTTCGAGAACCCCGACACCCTGGACGTCCACCGCACGGCCCGCGGGCACCTGTCCTTCGGCCACGGCGTCCACCAGTGCCTCGGCCAGCAGCTGGCCCGGATCGAGATGCGCGCCGGGTTCGAGGCGCTGCTGCGCCGCTTCCCGACGCTGGAACTGGCCGTCCCCGCGAGCGAGGTGAAGCTGCGGACCGACATGAACATCTACGGCGTCCACGAGCTGCCGGTGACCTGGACGGCGGCGGACCAGTGACGGCGATCGAGGTTTCCGGGCTGCGCAAGGCGTTCAAGGACAAGGTCGTGCTCGACGGCGTCGGCTTCGACGTCCCCGAGGGCACGGTCTTCTCCCTGCTCGGCCCGAACGGCGCGGGCAAGACGACCACGGTGAACGTGCTGACCACGCTGATGAAGGCCGACGGCGGGACGGTCCGCGTCGGCGGGCACGACGCCGGGACCGAGGCCAAGGCCGTGCGCGCCCGGATCGGTGTCACCGGGCAGTTCGCGGCGGTCGACGAGCTGCTGACGGGCCGGGAGAACCTGCAGCTGATGGCCGACCTGAAGCGGGCGGACGGCCGGGTCGTCACCGAGCTGCTCGACCGGTTCGACCTGACGGAGTCGGCGGGCGAACTCGCGTCGACCTACTCCGGCGGCATGCGCCGGAAGCTGGACCTGGCGATGACGCTCGTCGGCGACCCGCGGATCATCTTCCTGGACGAGCCGACGACCGGCCTGGACCCGCGCAGCCGCCGGACGATGTGGACGATCATCCGCGAGCTGGTCGACGGCGGCGTGACCATCTTCCTCACCACCCAGTACCTCGAGGAAGCCGATCGGCTCGCCGACCGGATCGCGGTGCTGGACCAGGGAAAGCTCGTCGCCCAGGGCACGCCCGACGAGCTCAAGCACCGGCTTCCCGGCACGCACGTCCGGCTCCGGTTCACCACCGCCGCCGAACTGGACGCCGCCGCGCGGATCTTCCCCGGCGCCACGCGCGACGACGAAGCGCTGGCCCTGCGGGTGCCCAGTGACGGCGGGACGCACTCGCTGCGGGCCCTGCTCGACCGGCTCGACGAGTACGCGGTCGGTGCCGAGGGGTTCTCCGTCCACACGCCGGACCTCGACGACGTCTTCCTCGCCCTGACGGGCCACAACACGAAGGTGACCGTGAAATGAGCACCCAGGTCATGGTGCGCCGCAACTTCAAGCACATCGCCCGGAACCCGACGTCGGTGTTCAACGCGGTGCTGATGCCGATCGTGATCATGCTGATGTTCGTGTACATGCTCGGCGACGCGTTCAGCGTCGGCGTCGACTACGTGGACTACGCGACGCCGGGGCTGATGCTGCTGGCCGTCTGCTACGGCCTGGGAGCGACCGCGACGTCGGTGAACTCCGACATGACGAAGGGCATCATCAACCGCTTCAAGGTCATGGACGTCTCCCGCGGCGCGGTGCTGACCGGGCACGTCGTCGCCAGCGTGCTGACGAACCTGGTCGCCATCGCGGCGCTCGTCGGGGTGGCGTTCCTGCTGGGGTTCCGCACGTCGGCGAGCCTGCTCGACTGGCTCGGCGTCGCCGGGATCGTCGTGCTGCTGGGCGTCGCGGCGGGCTGGTTCACCGTCGCGCTGGGGCTGGCGGCGAAGTCCCCGGAGACGGCCGGGCTGGCCACCGTGCCGCTGGTCATGCTGCCGTTCTTCAGCAGCGCGATCGTGCCGGCCGAGAAGATGGGCCCGGGCCTGCGGCAGTTCGCGGAGTACCAGCCGTTCACGCCGATCATCGAGACCCTGCGCGGCCTGCTCAACGGCGCCCCGGCGGCGGCCGACGTGATCCCGGCCCTGGCCTGGTGCGCCGGGATCGCGGTGGTCGGCTACCTCTGGGCGCGAGCGACGTTCAAGAAGCGGGCTTGACCAGCTCGCTCCACGCCGTCTCCGTGCCCTCGCGAACCGCCTCGGCGAACCCCTCGCCGCCGAGGCGGTCTCGTGCGGCCTGCTCGAGCCGGGCCACGTCCGGGTGGGAACAGTCCGGCAGGCCGCGCAGGCCGGCGCTCGCCGTGAGCAACCGCACGGCCTGCGCGGGGCGGTCTTCGCGCAGGGCCACGTCCGCGAACCCGACGAGGACCTGGGCGATCGTCAGCGGGTGCCCCGCCTCGGTCGCCGCGCGCAGGGCCGCGGTGCGGTGGTCGCGGGACTCGGCGACGTCCTCGGCGAGGTAGCCCAGCAGGTCCCGCGTCATCGCGCGGACGCCGGGCAGCTCGGCGGCCTCGCCCAGCAACGCCGTCGCGGCGTCGAGCTGGCGGCGGGCCTGCTCGGGATCGCCGCTCCAGCGGGCGAGCTCCGCCTTCGCCAGGGCCAGCTCGGCCAGCGCGCTCGGCCAGGCGACGCGTTCCGCGTGCCGCTGCGCCTCCGCCATGGCCGCCGCGCTCGCCTCGGCGTCGCCTGAGAGCCAGTACAGCTGGGCCTGCCGCGACCGCATCGGCACGACGTCGTCGAGCGCGCCGACCTCGGTGACGACGGCGATCGCGGCTTCGTAGTGCTCGCACGCCCGCGCGAACTCGCCGCGGGTGGCGATCCGGTTCGCCAGCTCCATCAGGGCGAACGCGATCCCCCACCGTTCGCCGAGCGCGCGGAACTCGGCCAGCGCCAGCTCGAGGTACTCGTCCGCGGCGCGCCCCTCCCGGCCGAGCTCGATCCGCATCTTGCCCAGGTGCAGCCGGGCGAGGGCGCGGACCCACGGATCTTCGTCGGCGAGCAGCGGTTCCCACGCGGGCAGGGGCTCTTCCGGCGCCTGCAGCAGCCGTTCCAGCGCGCCGACGACGCCCCAGATCGGGTGGTGGCGCGGGCTGCGCCGGGTGAACGCGTACGCCTTGTGGATCCACTCCTCGGCCCGGTACTGGTCCCCGCCCCGCCCGGAGCTCAGGAACATCGTGGCGTAGCCGTACACCGTGGCGCGGACGTCGTCGGTCACCTCGCCGGGCACGGCGGTGGCCGCCATGATCAGCTCGTTGCTCTCGGCCTTGTGCCCGCCGAGCCACCAGTACCACGCGGCGCCCGCCGCGAGCCGCATCGCGCCCTGGGCCTCGCCGGCCGCGAGCGCGCCGCGCATCGCGGCCCCGATGTTGTCGTGCTCGGCCGCGAGCGTGGCCAGCCAGTCGAGCTGCTCGACGCGGCGCAGGTGCGGCTCCGCGGTTTCGGCGAGCTCGGTGAAGTACGCGAGATGGGCGTGCCGCGCCTGCTCCGCCTCCCCCGCCTCGGCGAGCCGCTCGGCGGCGTACTCCTTGATCGTGCCGAGCATCCGGTACCGCGGCGCCGCGTCGTTTCCCGTGACCACCAGCGACTTCTCCGTCAACGCGGTCAGCAGCTCCAGCACCTGCCACGCTTCGACGGCGGCACCGGCGCAGACGCGCTCGGCCGCGTCCAGGCTCGCCCCGCCGGAGAACACCGCGAGCCGGCGCAGGACCGTGCGTTCGGCGCCGGTCAGCAGCTCCCAGCTCCAGTCGACCATCGCGCGCAGCGTGCGGTGCCGCGGCAGTGCGGTGCGGCTGCCGCCGGTCAGCAGGCGGAACCGGTCGTCGAGCCGGTGGGCGAGCTGGCCGAGGGACATCGTGCGCAGCCGGGCCGCGGCGAGCTCGATGGCCAGCGGCATCCCGTCCAGCGCCCGGCAGATGCGGGCCAGCGTCGACGCCGTGGCGGCGTCGGTCGCCAGGTCCGTGCGCACCGCGCCGGCCCGGTCCCGCAGCAGCCGGACGGCCGGCGCGGCCTCGATCTCGCCGGGTCCGGCGTCGGCCGCGGGCAGGACCAGCGGCACGACCTGCCAGAGCGCCTCGCCGGTGATGCCGAGGGGTTCCCGGCTCGTCGCGAGGATCCGGAGCCGGCGGCACTCGCCGAGCACGCGGTGGGCGAACGCCGCCGCCGACTCGATCACGTGCTCGCAGTTGTCCAGGACCAGCAGCACGTCCCGATCGCGGACCGCGGCGACGACCCGGTCCGTCGCCTCCGCGTCCGTCGCCTCGGCGAGCAGCGCGTCCCGCAGCCGGAGCGCCGACAGCGTCGCTTGAGCGACATCGCCGTTCGCGCCGAGGGCCGCGAGTTCCACCACCCAGGCGCCGTCCGGGAAGCCGCCGAGCAGCGTGCGGGCGGTTTCCGTGGCCAGCCGGGTCTTTCCCGAGCCACCGGGCCCGATCAGGGTGACGAGCCGGTGCGCGGCGACGAGGTCGCGGACCGTCTCCACGTCGGCGTCCTTGCCGACGAAGCTGGTCAGCTCGGCACGCAGGTTGGTCTGCCGGGTCTCCTCACGCCGCGCCAGCTCGCCGCGCAGCAGCGCGACGTGCACCGCGGCCAGCTCCGGCGACGGGTCGACGCCCAGCGCGTCGGCCAGGGCTTCCCGCGTGCGCTGGTAGACGAGCAGCGCCTCGGTGTCGCGGCCGGCCGCGGCGAGGGCGCGCACCAACGCGGCGACGAGCCGTTCGCGCACCGGGTGCGCGGCCACCAGGTCGGTCAGTTCCGCGACGAGGTCGGCACCTCCGCCGGCGCCGATCTCCGCGTCGAACCGGTCCTCCACGGCGGTCAGGCGCAACGCCTCGAGCCGGGTGACGGCCGCGTCGAAGGCCTCGCTCTCCGCGAGACCGACGTCCTGCATGGCCGCGCCACGCCACAACCCGACGGCCTCGCGCAGCAGCCGCGGGTCGTCCTCGGTGCGGGCGCGGTTGACCAGCCGCTCGAACCGGACGGCGTCGACGGCGTCCGGATCCACCTTCAGCCGGTAGCCGTCCGGCTGTCCCTCGACCGAGCCGTCCGGCAGCGCTTTCCGCAGCCGGGAAACCAGGCGCTGCAGGGCGTTCGCCGCTTCCGCGGGCGGGTGCTCGCCCCAGATCCAGTCGACGAGCGCCGTCTTCGGGACCACGTGCCCCGGTTCGAGCGCGAGGGCGATCAGCAGCCCGCGCAGCCGGGCGCCCGGCACGTCGGCGGTGCCGCCGTCGTCCGTGCGCACCTCGAACGGTCCCAGCATCCCGATCTGCACCCGGCCGATCTTGCCACGGGCGTCCGGCTACGGGTGGTCCGGCAAGATGTCCCGTACGCCGGGGTCACGAACAGTGGCGAGCCGGGTTCGCTGCGCAGCTCCCGGCGAGACGCGGGATCAGGCATTCGGCCGCTCGCACGAATGTCCTCATAGGACTCCAGGAACGCCGCGGAACCTCCGAGCGGCGGGGTTCACCCCAGGTGATCGCGGCCCCAGTCGGTCAGCACGGTGACGGCTCCGTCACGAAACCGATCAGTCCACTGTGGACTGCGGCGTCACCGGCGCGGCTCCCAGCGGAAGAGGCGGGTGGCCAGCGCGATCGCGACGATCACCCAGGCCAGCGTGGGCGCGAGCAGGATCAGCGAGTCGCCCAGTGCGACGCCGCCGTTCCAGGCGTCGAGGATCAGCTCGGTGGCCGAGCCGCCGGGGAGCAGGCGCTTGAGCAGCGTGAGCTGCTCGGTGCCGGTGGCGCCGACCCAGCCGGCCACGGCGACGACGCCGACGGTGACCGGCAGCGTGGTGACCTGGGCGTGCTCCGGGGAGTTGGTCAGGCCGGCCGTGGCCAGGCCCAGCGCGAGCATCATGACGATCGTCGAGACGACCGCCGCCACCAGCAGGAGCGGGTGAGCCGGCCGGTCGGTGACCGCGGCCAGCACGCCCAGGATCACGGTGACCTGGACCAGCGTGAGCACGGTGATCGGCACCAGCAGCCCGGCGAGGATGCCGACGTCGCCGGCCGCGGTGGAGCGCAGGCGCTTGAGGAACAGGTTCTGGCGGCGGGACGCGAGCGTCGTCACCGAGGTGGTGTAGAGCCCGATGCTCACCACGAAGAACAGGGCCAGCGCCGCGATGTAACCGAGGCTGCCCACCTTGGTGAACAGCTCGTGCTGGTTGATGAGGAACGCGCTGAACGCGACCGGCAGGAGCAGGGCGGTGACCAGGACCAGCCGGTTGCGGAAGATCTGGATCAGCTCGCCGCGAGCGATCGAAAGCATGGGAGAGGCCCTTTCTCAGGAGTTGCTGATGGCGCGGAAGACGTCGTCGAGGCGGGTCGGGCCGGCTTCGAGCCCGCGCAGCTCGACCGCGTGGTCCTGCGCCCAGGCGAGCACGGTGTGGAGGTCCTTCTGCAGGCCGAAGGTCTCGATGAGGAACCGGCCGTCGTGCTCGCGGGTGGCCTGCAACGGCGGCGCCGGCGCGTGCGGCGGGAGGGCGAAGTGGATGGTCGCCGGCAGCGTCCGCGTCAGCTCGGCGACGGTGCCCTCGCGGTGGAAGGTGCCCTCGTGCATCAGGCCGATGCGGTCGGCGCGCTGCTGGGCCTCTTCGAGGTAGTGCGTGGTGAGCACGATGGTCGAGCCGTCCTCGCGCAGCCGGTCGACGGCGTCCCAGAGCGCGTCGCGGGACTGGATGTCCAGGCCGGTGGTGGGCTCGTCGAGGAAGATCAGCTCCGGCGTCCCGTAGACGGCGGTGGCGAAGTCCAGCCGCCGCTTCTCGCCGCCGGACAGCTGCGACACCTTCGTGCCGGCCTTGCGCGTGAGGTCGACGATGCCGAGCACGCGCTCGACGTTGTCGGCCCGCTCGGTGAGGCTGCCGATCAACCGGACCGACTCGCGCACGGTCAGGTCCGGGGAGAACCCGCTCTCCTGCAGCATGATCCCCATCCGGGGCCGCACCGCGGCGCGGTCGCGCGGGCTCTTCCCGAACACCCGCACGGCGCCCGAGGTGGGCGCGCGGTGGCCCTCGACGGTCTCGAGGGTCGAAGTCTTGCCGGCGCCGTTCGTCCCGAGCAGCGCGTACAGCTCCCCGCGCTCGACCTGGAACGAGAGGTCCCGCACGGCGTGGAAGCCGCCGTAGGTGAGGTTCAGGTGGTCGACGTCGATGACTGGTGTCGTGGACATGCTCCGATTCCAGCCCCGTTCGCGCCCCGGCGGCAGTGTGGCCACGTCACCACAGGACATGACGTGGTGTCACTGGTGGGGCCCGCCGTGGCCGTTACGCTCGGGGTATGGAGGTGACCACGCTCGCGCGCCGGGCGACCTGGACGGGCGGGGCGGTGCAGGAACGGCTGCGCCGGCTCAACCTCATCACGACGGTGCCGCCGCTGGCGTTCGTCGGGGTGCTGCTGGTGGTGCTCACCGCCCGCACCTGGTGGCACGTCGTGTTGCAGGTCATCGGCCTGGCCGCCGCGCTGGCGACCGCGGAGCGCTGGACCGCGGGCGACTTCATCCGCGTCGCGCGGCCCTGCGTGGCCATCACCGCGGCGGTCTGGCTCGCCGGGGCGATCAACGACGACTCCTCCTCGTTCTACGGCCTGTGCGTCGTCGGCTCGTTCACCATCCCGCCGCTGCCCCGCCACCGCATCGCGGCCCTGCTGGGGCTGGGCGTGCTGGTCGCCGCGCTGGGCTCGACGAACCTGTTCGTGCACTCCGATCCCGGCCACGGCATCGGACGGCTGATGCAGTTCGTCGTCATCCCGGCCGTGTCCGTCGTGGTGTCGACCGCGTTCACGTTCGTCAGCCAGCGGTTCTACGACCTGGTGGCCGAGCTGGAGCAGTCCCGCGACCGCGAGGCGGAGCTGGCCGTCATCCGCGAACGCATGCGCTTCGCCAGCGACCTGCACGACATCCAGGGCCACACGCTGCACGTCGTGAAGCTGAAGGTCGCACTGGCCGAGAAGCTGCTGCGCAGCGACGTCGACCGGGCCCAGGAGGAGCTGAAGGAAGTGCACACCCTGGTCGGCGACACCATCCTCCAGACCAAGGAGCTCGCCTACGCCCAGCGGCGGCTCAACCTGTCCGCGGAGCTTGAGAACGCGAAGAACCTCTTCGAGGCCGCGGGCATCCACGTGCGCGTCGACCGCGAGGCCGAGGTCGACGCGCGGGCGGGCGAGCTGCTCGGCCAGGTCCTGCGCGAGACGACGACGAACATCCTGCGCCACGCCCAGGCCGAGCAGGTGCGGATCACGCTCACGGAGTCCGGGATCAGCATCGTCAACGACGGCGCGCAGGAAGGCGGGCTGCCCGAGCTGAACGGCCTCGCCACGCTTCGCCAGCGGCTGGCGGAGGGCGGGGGCGAGCTGAAGGTCGAACAGCAGGACGGCCGGTTCCTGACGGCGGCCGCTTTCCCGCGACGGGAGGACGTCCGATGACGACCGTGGTGCTCGCCGACGACGAGGCGTTGCTGCGCAAGGCGCTGGCGGCGTTGCTGCCCCTCGAGGGCGAGATCACCGTGCTCGCCGAGGCCGAAGACGGCGAACAAGCCGTGAAAGCCACCCTGGAGCACCGGCCCGACGTGCTCGTGATCGACCTCGAAATGCCCCACGTGGACGGACTCGGCGCCGTCGCCGAGATCCGCCGCACGCGGCCGGACCAGGTGATCCTCATGCTCACCCGGCACGCCCGGCCCGGCGTGCTGCGCAAGGCGCTGAAGCTCGGCGTCCAGGGGTTCGTCAGCAAGGCGGCGGAACCGGCGCACATCACGTCGGTGATCAAGACCCTGCACGAGGGCAAGCGCTGGATCGACCCGGACGTCTCCGCGCTCGCCGTCGTCGACGACTGCCCGCTCACCGACCGCGAAGTCGACGTCCTGCGCGCGACCCGCGAGGGGTTCGCGGTCGCCGACATCGCGGGTCAGCTGCACCTCGCGGAGGGCACGGTCCGCAACTACCTCTCGAACGCGATGCAGAAGACCCAGACCCGCACCCGCCACGAAGCGGCCCGCTACGCCCGCGAGCACGACTGGCTCTAGACCAGCTTTTCCGTCCACGCCAGCAGGTCCGCGACGACCTCGGCGCGGTTCGTCTCGTTGAGGATCTCGTGCCGGGCGCCCGGGTAGACCTTGACCGTCAGGTCCTTGATGCCAGCGTCGCGGTAGCGCCGGACGAGGACGTCGAACAGCGCGAGGTTGCCGTTCACCGGGTCCTGCTCGCCCACGGCCAGGTACATCGGCAGGTCCGCGCGCATCCCGCCCACCGCTTCGGGATCGGCCAGCCGGCGGGCACCGGCGAACATCGCCTTCGTGTTCGCCAGGTCGATCCCGAAGCCGCACAACGGGTCCGTGACGTAGGCGTCCACTTCGGACTCGTCGCGGCTGAGCCAGTCGTAGTCCGTGCGCGGCGGCTGGAACGGCGCGTTGAACACCGCCAGGTCCAGCGGCTGGTCGAGGTCCAGCGCCGGCTCCAGGACGTCGAGCGCGGCCGTGCCGGTGAGGACGGCCGCGTCGACGTCCGCCGAGTGGTCGAGCAGGTACTGCTGGGCCGCGAACGAGCCCATGCTGTGCGCGAGCAGCACGACCGGCAGGCCCGGCTGCTCTTCACGGATGCGCGCGGTGAGCACGCCGATGTCGGCGACCAGCGCCGGCCAGCCGTCCGGGCCGAGGTCGCCGGGCGTGTCCCGGATGGACGCGCCGTGGCCGCGGTGGTCCTGGCCGTAGACGGCGAACCCGCGATCGGTGAACGCGCGGGCGACCCGGTCGTAGCGGAGCACGTGCTCCCCCATGCCGTGGGCCAGCTGCAGCACGCCGACCGGCGGCCCCGCCGGGTCCCAGCGGTACGCGGTCACGCTTCCGGGCAGGGTGAACGTCTCATCGGGCATCGTCGCCTCCTCGTTCCGCCCACCCTGCCTCATGCGCCCCGCCGGTTCCAGTCCTCAGCCGGCCGGGATGCAGGCCCGGCCCTGCGCGACGGCCAGGTCGACCTGGAGGTCGGGGCCCTGGCGGACGTCGACCTGCGACGGCGGGTGGTGATCGGCATGGCGTGGCACCCACGGAACTCCGCGGACGACGGGCACTCCTGGCTGCGCTCGGCGGTACGGCGGGCGCTGGACGAGGACGGACGCTGAGCCGGGCCAACCGCCGGATGCCTGACGGCGGGCACTCCGGCCCCTGAGCGAGGCACTCCGCTGGGCAGCGCGGTGACCCATCGGCGCCGGCCGCGGGACAATCGTCCGGTGACCGACTCCGGGGTAGCCGTTCGGGCCGTCTTGCTCTCACGGCTGAAGCGGCACTGGTGGCGGATCGCCCTGGTCGCCGCCGCCGTCGGCGTCGCCGCGTTCTCCGGGGAGCACCCCTTCGCGGCCTTCTTCGGGCTGCTTCCGATCATCGCCTGGTGCTTCCTCGCGACGGCACCGCGAACCGGCGTGCTCTTCGGGCTGCTCCTGCTGCTCCTGCTGGCCTGGTTCACGGTGCCGCGCGGGCTCGAGCTGGCCGGGCCGTGGGTGCCCGCGGCGATCGAGGTCTACTGGTTCCACACCGCTCTCGCGGCCGTCGTCGGCGCCGTCGGGATGCTCGTCGAACGGCAGCGTCCCAGCTCGCTGCTGCTCACCACGGTGGTCGTCGGGTTCGCGGCGGCCGGCGTCGTCGTGTTCTCGGAGTGGGAAGCGCCGCCCACGGACGAAGGCGTCGCGCCCGGGCCCTCCCAGCTGACGGTCGTGCGGACCGTCGGCTGCGGGTCCGGCGGGTGCTGGGGTGTCCTGGACGCCACCGGCGACCGCGCCACCGAGGTGATGCGCGGCTACCTCGTGCCGCACGGTTTCACCCCGGCGAGCGAGATCGACGGGGTGCCCCGGCTCTGCCGGCGCACGGGCGTGCTCGTGACGCACGAGGTGTGCGCGGAGCTGCGGACCCGATCGGCGACGGCCGTCCGGGTCGAGTGGTACGTGAACTGACGCGCGGCGGCTCGCCGGGGAGCCGCCGCGCGTCCGGTTCAGGCCGGCGCGACCGCGCGGCCCGTCTGCGGGGAGATCATCCCCGCGCACAGGCCGCGGGAGGCCAGCCCCTGCGCGATGCGCGGGATCGCCGTCCGGGTGTTGGCCGGCCACTCGTGCATCAGGATGATCTGGCCGTTCTGCAGCCGGGCGTTGGCCGCGACGATCGCGTCCACGCTCGCGCCGTTCCAGTCCTGCGAATCGACGTCCCAGATGATCTGGGTGAGACCGTACTTCGCTTCGACCGTCCGGAGGGTCGTGTTGGTCTCGCCGTACGGCGGCCGGAACAGACGCGGGGTGCCGCCGCCGGCGCCGGCGATCGCCTGCTGCGTCCGGGAGACCTCCGAGTCCACTTGGGACTGGCTCTGCTGGATCAGGTGCGGGTGCGTGTAACTGTGGTTGCCGACCCACATCCCGGCGCTCACCTCCGCCCGCACCTGGGCCGGGTACGCGGCCGCGTACTGGCCCTCGTTGAACATCGTCGCGCGCAAGCCGTTCTGCCGCAACGCGGTCAGCAGCGCGGGAGTGTTGCCGTTCGACGGACCGTCGTCGAAGGTGAGCCCGACGTACCCGGAACAGGCGGCCGCGTGGGCCGGGGTGACGGAGATCGTGCTCGCCGCGGCCAGCATGGCGGCGGCCACCAGGGATTTGCGCATGATCAGCCCACCGTCAGGTTCGAGTTGCCGCTGCTCTGGTAACCCTCGGTCGCGAGGATCATGTAGTAGCTGAAGTTGCCGAGCCGCATGCCGTAGCGCGCCCACGCGTCGAAGTGGTTGCCGGTGGTGATGGTGCCACCGGTCCGCTTCTGCTGCCGCACGCTCCAGTACTGGTTGAAGGTCTTGGTCCCTTCGACGGACGGCGCGTTGTACCGCGTGGTCTGGTAGACGTCGTAGGTGCCGCCGTCGCTGGTGACGGTGCCCTTGTAGGTACCGGTGGGCCGGTAGGTGCCCCAGTTGTCGACGATGTAGTACTCGACGAGCGGGTTCGACGTCCAGCCGTAGAGCGCGAGATAGCCGTTGCCGGAGGGGTTGAAGCTGCCGGAGTAGTTCACGGTCCGCCGGCTCCCGTTGCTCCACCCCTTGCCGGCGACGAAGTTCCCGGTGTTGCTCCAGGAGGTGCGGTAGTTGCCACCGGAGCCGAGCGTCATCGAAACCGAGCCACCACCATCGGTCCAGAAGGAGTAGTAGTAGCCGTTGCTGGTCCCGGTCTGGTTGGTGGTGACAACGGTGTCGGCGTGGGCGACCCCCGGCGTCAACGCGGCGATCAGCGCCAGGGCGACCCCGCCGGTCAACGCCCTGAAGCGGCCGTGGTTCTTGGTGCGCATGCTTCCTCCTCATTGAGGCTGGCAGGCAAGCCAGGATGACGGAAGCATGATTTCCGCACGGTTGGTTGGGCAATAACTTTCGAAGATTTTCGAGAGTTTCGAGCCGCACGTAGCGGCTATTGCGAACGCCGTTGACTCCGCAGGTTGTGTGGCCGTACCGCAGGCCGGGCCGCGAAAAGCCGGATCCACGCCGCGGCGGGGCGATCTCCGTCCACGACCGCGACCGGCCGGTAGGCGGCAGCGCCCGAGTGTTCGCTGTGCCGGATCACCTCGTCGAAGAACCAGTCCGAGGCGATCACGGCCAGCACCGCCGCGGTGTCCGCCAGCGCGGTCTTCAACTCCGGTGCGTCCAGCAGGCACTGGGCGTGGATGATCGACGAGCCGGTCACGCCGTGATCGTCGTACGACACCTCGCCGGCGTGCAGCGCCAGCCTGAGCCGCATGCGCTCCTCGGGCGGGTGGACTCCGTTGTGGGCCGCCAACTCGTCAGCGAGGAAGCCGGGAAGGAAATCGGCGAACAGCGTCTTGGAAATCTCCGCGGAAGCCAAGACGAGCACACCGTCCCCCAGATCCGCGTGCCGG
Organism: Amycolatopsis sp. WQ 127309; assembly: GCF_023023025.1. Taxonomy (NCBI): domain Bacteria; kingdom Bacillati; phylum Actinomycetota; class Actinomycetes; order Pseudonocardiales; family Pseudonocardiaceae; genus Amycolatopsis; species Amycolatopsis sp. WQ 127309. The sequence goes on along the minus strand of NZ_CP095481.1, from coordinate 4,167,739 downwards.
CATCCGGCCCACGGGATCTCGGCGGCGGCGAAGGACCGCTCGATAGCGCGATACATCCCGCGCCGAATTCGCACCTTGTTGGGATTGGTACGACTGTGCCGGCCGAATCCCTCGACGTCGACGACGACCATCGTGCAGTGCGTCGTGTCGAGCCCGACGCTCCCCCGCCAGCCCACCGCATCCGGGCCCTCGCCGTGGAACTGCGGCGACGACGCGACACCGATTGCACCCGGCACCTGCCCGGAGCGCAGCAGATCCCACCCCCGTGTCCGCCCGCCGGGCCGCGCGGCAGCCGGCCTCGTCGTCTCGGGATCGGACATCGCGTTCTCCTGCATCCACCGTTCGAGGGCGCGTCGCGCGAGTTGTCGCAGCGCCGTGACAGCTACCCTCAGGTTACGCAACGGAATAAGACACCGATGGCGCACCAGTGTCATCGTTCGGTTACCGTAACCGCGCCTGTGTAGTTTGCAGGTGCTGTCGCGCGTGCAGCAGTTGTGAACCCTGTCGGACGTCTCGAGTTTTGCCGCACACTGTCCCTCGGCCGGCCACGTCGGTCACCAGCGGAGGAAGACATGACTGCTTCGCCGTCGCCGGTCGTCGCCTCCTGGGAACTCGCCCTGCGCCTGAAGGGACGGCGAGCCCAGCTGGGCGTCGAGGTCAGGACCATCACCGAGACACTCGGCTTTTCCCGGAACTACTGGTCAGCCGTCGAGAACGAACGCAAGATCCTCTCCTTGGAGAGCCTCAGCCGAATCATCGAGCTCTTCGAGTTCGACGACGAGGAGAAAGAGGAGCTGCTGGCCCTGCGCGCCGCGGCCAAGGAGCGCGGCTGGTGGACCCGGTACTCCGCCCTCTTCGACGACGAGCTCCAGCGACTGTTCGGCCTCGAGCAGGGCGCCCGAGGTGTGCGGAACTACGAAAATCTGTTGATTCCAGGGTTGCTGCAAACGGCCGATTACACCCGGGCGATCATGACGCCCGACGTGACGATGCGCCGGGTCGAGGTCGACCAGCGCGTGGAGGCCCGGCTTCGCCGGCAGGTACGGCTGACCGACGAGAACGACGCGTTCACGTTCACCGCCCTGATCAGCGAGGCCGCGCTCCGGCAGCAAATCGGCGGCCCACGTGTGCTGCGCAGCCAGCTCGCGCACCTCGCCGCGCTGATCGAGCAACACCCGGAGAAGCTCGACATCCGCGTGATCCCGTTCACCGCCACCTCATGCGGCCTTTTCGGCGGGGCAACGGTGGTCCTCATCGATTTCGACAACCCGCGACTGCCGACCTTGGCCTGGCAGGAAACGGTGACGACATGGGGAATCATCGACGACCCCGTGCAGGTCAGGAATCTGATCACAACTTTCCGGGATGCTTACCGGCGAGCCCTGGATAAAAAGGAAACACTCCCCCTGATACGAAAGTGCGCCAAGGAACTCGATTGACGACAGAAATCACGCCCCCCGCAGAGCGCGACCGCAACGGGTGGTTCACGAGCAGTCATTCCAACGCCGGCGGTAGCTGCGTCGAAACGTGGCTCAAACCCGAGGTCGCCCTGGTCCGAGACAGCAAAGACCGCCGGACCGATTCACCGGTCATCACCTTTTCCCCATCCGCGTGGACAACGTTCCTGAAGTTCGTCACCCCGGAGGGCATCGACGTCCAGAGATAACGCGGGGATGGGGGCACAGCCGGACCCCTCATCCAGCGAAGATTCAGCGATCAACTCGAGGAAGGCCCATGCCAGATTTCGAGAATCCTCCCATCTCACCCCGCAAGCAAAAATGGTTTAGAAGCAGTTACTCCGATCCTCGAGGAGGCGGGGTCGAAGTCCACTTCAAGTCCGACGCCATCCTCGTTCGAGAGAGCGAGAACCGTCGAACCGACGCACCTTTAATCACATTCTCGCCGACCACGTGGGCGGCCTTCCTCCACGCGATGACGCCACAGGAAGACCAAGCTTGAAATAGAGTCAGGACGCCACCCAGCGTCCTCAACCCACTGCCGGGTCGTCATATCGATCGGGGCACGCCTCTTCTTCCGCCCCCAGCAGGCGAATCCATCCGCAAGCCGCGGTTTCCTTCTCCTTCACGCACACCCGGCGATATCGATCGGGCCGGCTGGCGGGACTGTGGCGGATGATCTCTTCGTAGAACCACGCGGATGCGATCACCGCGAGGTCGCCGCCCGCATGACACGATGCTTCCTTCATCACGCCGGAGTTGAGCAGCCGGAACGTGTGCACTATCGCGGTTCCCGTGGCGCCGTGGGCATCGGGGCTGATCTCGCCCGCGTGCAGGGCCACTCGGAGCCTGATCCGTTCCGGTCGCCGGTGTGCGCTGTTGTGGCCGGCCAGCGATTCCGCGAGCGCGCCGGGAACCAGTTCACTGAAGATCGCTTTCGGGTAACCCGCGGGGATCAGGACGAGTACGCCCTCGCCGAGATCCGCGCGATGGCAGTCTTCCCACTCCACACCGCTGCCGGCCAATGCTCGCTGGAGCACGTCGTAGAGGCCGGCCCGCAACGTCAACCGGTGCGTGTTCGTGCGTTCCGTGGCGGCGAAACCATCGATGACCAGAGCGAGAACGGTGCAGTGCACGGGATCCGTGAGAATCTCCGCGTACCGGCCCGTGGGTTCCGGCGCCGGGGCGCCACCCCGCCCGCACAATCGTCGCCACATCCGTCCGGTTCCGTCCGTCCACGACATCTGGCCACCTCCCGCTGGGCCGGTCGTACGGGGTGATCGTGAACGCGGCTGGTTGACACTTCGGCTGCCGGTTGCTGGACAAATTCTTGACAGGGCGTTGACCTGCGCTGAAACGATCAGGTCGGCGGGTTAGTGTGCTGTTCAGGAAGTCCTTGCCGACCAGCCGGGGGTGGACGAGGAAACCCGATGGAGTTCCGGATCCTGGGGCCCGTAGAGCTCCGGCTCGGCGAGCGGAAGGTCGCACTCGGGCGCGCAAAAGAACGTTCGCTGCTGGGCGTGCTGATGCTCCACCACGGCAAGGTCGTCTCCCTCCGGACCGTCACCGAGGCGCTCTGGGACGACAACCCGCCCGGCCACGCCAAGAAGGACCTCCAGGCCTACGTCAGCCGACTGCGGGCTTCCCTGCGCAGCTCCGGCGTCTCGGCGCGGATCGTCACCCATCGCGGGGGCTACCAGTTCCTGCTCGAGGACGACGACCTCGACTACGTGCGGTTCAAGGACCTGGTCCGGGAGAGCGGGGCCGCCCGGCGAGCGGGACGACTCGACGACGCCGAGGCCTCGCTCCGCGAAGCGATGGACCTCTGGCGGGGTCCGGTGGTCGAAGACCTCGGCACCGTCTGGATGGAACAGAAGCGCGAAGACCTCGACCGCTACGAACGGGTCGCCGGCTACCAGGCGTTGTGCGGTGTCGAGCTCGAACGCGTCAACCACCGCGAGGTATTGCGGATCCTCGACGTCGCGATGGTCGAGCACGAGTTCGACACCCAGTACATCTCACAACGGCTCACCGCGCTGGACGGTCTCGGGCACTACGAAGAGTTCGACGCGTACTGGAAACAGGTCTACGACCGGTCCGCCCGGTCGTTCGGCACCGGACCGGCGCGAGACCTGCAGGAGCTGCACCGCCGGCTGCTGCAGGCCCGGGATTTGCTCGCACCCGACGATTTCCACCGCACCCAGGCCGCGCTCCGCTCCTTACCACCCGCCCAGCTGCCGTCGACGGTGAGCGAATTCGTCGATCGCACCGCGGATCTCGAGCGGCTGGACGACTTGTTCCTGCGGTCCCGCGTCGGCGGGTCGCCCGTGACCTTCATCGTCGCCATCACCGGACCGCCCGGTGTCGGCAAGACGGAGCTGGGACTGCACTGGGCGCACGCCGTCCGCGAGCAGTTCCCCCACGGCCAGTTGCACGCGGATCTCTCCGGCTACGCCAGCGAACCACCGCGCGAGCCCATAGAGGTGCTGGGCGAATTCCTCGACGCGCTGGGCATCGCCGCGACGACGATGCCCGCGAGCCTGAGCGCCCGGACCGCGATGTTGCGGACCCTGCTGGACGAACGCCGGGTGCTGTTGTTCCTCGACAACGCACGGGACTCCGCGCAGATCGTGCCCCTGCTCCCGGCCGGCGCGCAGTGCATCGTCGTCGTCACCAGCCGGCACCGGCTGAGCGACCTCGTGACCCGCCACGGCGCCTACCGGCTGGAAGTGGGCCGGTTCACCGCGGCCGAAACGGGGCAGCTGCTCGGTGGCCTGCTGCGAGGATCCTCGTCCGAGCCGCCCGATCCGGTGGCCGCCATCGAACTCACCGGCGGCACCCCGCAAGCGATCCGCACCCTCGCCGAACTCCTGCCCGGCGCCGGGCAGCTGCCGAATCCGGTGGAACTGCTCCTGGCCGGCGAGCTGGCGTCGGGAACGATCCTGACCTCTCTGACGTGGTCCTACCGCGCACTCGCTCCCGCAGCGGCGCACCTCTTCCGTTCGCTCGCGCTCCACATCGTCCCCAGCATCGCCGGGGAAGCGGTGTTCGCGCTCGCCGGAGCCGATGAAGAAGCCACTCGCGGGGCGCTCGCCGGGCTCGACGCCCAGTACCTGGTCAGCCGTGAGGACGGCCGCTACCGCATGGACACCCTCACCCGGGCCGCCGGTGAGCGGCTCGCGCTCGCCCACGATCCGCCTACCGCCCGCCGGCAAGCCGCGGTGCGGCTGCTCGACTGGTACATCGCCCGGGTCACGGAGGCCGCGGAGCTGCTGGCACCGGCCCATCGGCGCACCGACGACAAGCCGCAAGCCGGGAACTTGCCGGATTTCCCGGCAGCGAAGGCGTTTCTGGCCGACGAGGAAGCGAGCCTGTGCGGCGCGATCCGCCGCGCTGCGTTCAGTTGCCCGGCTCGAGCGGTGACGTTGCTGCGGCTCGTGCGTCCCCACCTCGCCTTCAGGGAGACCGGTGCCGGATGGCACGCCGCCGCCGAGGCCGTCCTGCTGGCCGCCCGCGCCGAACACGACCTCGACGCCGAGGGGCAGGCCTTGATCGCGCTGGCGCGGACCCACACCGCGCTGGGCGATCCGGTGAAGACCGAGGAGGCTCTCCAGCTGGCGAACACGATCTTCGGCAACACCCGCAACGACCGGGATCTGTCCGAAGTGCTGCTCCTGCTCGCGAGCCACTTCGAAGGCTCGGGTGACCACGTCCATGCCGAGTCCCACCTCCGCCGGCTCCTGAAGATCCAGAACGACCTCGACGAACCCGCTCAGGCCGCGGCGGCGCACGCCGCGCTCGGCACGCACTTCCGTCGCCGGGACAGGCTCGAAGAAGCCGCGGTTCACCTTTCGCAGGCGAAGACGCGCTACACGGAACTCGGTGACCACCGACGGCACGCCGCCATGGCGGTGGAGCTCGGTCTGCTGAGCCGTCGATCCGGGCGGACTGGCGACACCATCGGGTTCTTCACCGAAGCGGTCACTCTCCACGAGCGCTACCCGGCGGACCACGAGCGGACGCTCCTCGCGCTGGTCGAGTTGAGCGAGGTCAGCTGTGATGCCGGCGAACACGGCGACGTCCTGCTGTTCGCGCGTAAAGCGCTGGGCATGTCCCGCTCCCCCGCCGACCACGCCCGGGTCGCTCGCGCGCTGGTGGCGTTGGTCCGGTCCCTGGCGGCGACTGGGAAGCACACCGAAGCGGCGACCGAATCCCGTCAGACGATCGCGCTCGTCGCCGAGCTGGACGAGAAGGTCCGTGCCCATGTCCGCGAACACTTCTCCGGGCTGGGTCTGTGGCCGGCGGCCGACACTGGAAACGGCTGAGGCCATGCAGCTGCCTCGGGTGAAACCGACCTGCGAATATCCGCCCTGCCGCAGTGCTGACTGCAGCAGGGCGGATCCGCGGCTACTCCCGCAGCCCGATGGCGTCGATCGGCTTGGTTCGTAGCGCCGCCCGGGTCGACAGGCCCATCGACAGCAGTCCCAGCAGCACCGCGCCCGCGATGATTCCCCAGTAGACGGTCGGCGAGCCCGACGGCACCACCGTCCCCCGCAGGCCCATGTTAAGCAACGCCAGCGGTACCAACGGAACCAGCGTCCCGACCACCACCGCGACGCCGACCGTGGCCAGTGCCTCCAGGCGCATCATCCGGATCACCTGGCCCCGCGTGGTGCCCACCAAGCGCATCAACGCGAACTCGCGGCCGCGCTGGGCGGTGCTCATCACCAGGGTGTTGGCCACCGAAATCGCCACGTAGCCGATCAGCACGCCGACCGCCACCAGGTTCAGGTAGAACTGGGCCTGGCGCTGGCCGCCCGTTTCCGGGGATGCCGCGGTGAAACCCAAGCCGGGGTAGCGCTCGGCGACCGCACCCAAAGCCGCGGACACGGCCGACGGGTCCGCGGTGGGCGAACGGCGGACCAGGACCGAGTCGTCCAGCTGGTCACCTGTGTGCGCACGAGCCAACGGAGCAGGCAGCACGAAGTCGCCGAAGGCCAAGTCGTGCTTGTACGTCGCTACCAGGCGGAGGGTGGCCGGAGCCCCGTCTCCGTAATAGAACTCCACCTGGTCGCCGATCTTCTTGTCCAGCCAGCTCGCCTCCGACTCGCTCAGCGCCACCGTGTCGCCCCGCAGGTCCGCCAAGCGGCCGGCCGAGACGCCCAGGTCCAGGGTCGCGCCGGCCTGGTCGCCCAGCAGGCCCTGCGCGGGCAGGCTCTGGACGTCGATGTCTTCGCCCGTGGGCGTCGCCACGATCACCTGGGTGCGCACCACCGGGGTCGCCGCCGCCACGCCCGGGACGCGGCGGACCGCCTCGGCCACCTCCGGGGAGATGCCGCCCGCCGGGCTCGTGAGCACGTAGTCCGCCGTGGTCGACCGCGTCGTCTGCTGCTCGGCGGCCGCCGAGGCCGACGTCTGGCTGTAGAACATCGACAGCGCGAACGCGACCGCCAGCATCAGCGGGGTCACCGCCGCCGCCAGCCGGCGGGTGTTGGCCTGGCTGTTCGCCGCGGCCAGGTAGCCGCTGATCCGCGACACCCGCGACAGCACCGGCGCGAGCACCCGCACCAGCAGCCCGACCACCTGCGGCCCCACGACCGCCAGCCCGATGACGGTCACGAGCGTCGCCATCGACGACGCCGCCGTGCCCGCGTCGCCGTGCACGAACAGCGGGACCGCCGCGCCGCCGAGGCCGATCAGCACCAGCGCCCAGCCCGTGACGAGCCGGACCTTGCCGAGCTCACGCCGCTCCACCGCGGCTTCGCCGAGCGCCTCGACCGGCTTGATCGTCGACGGCCGTCGCGACGCCGTCCAGGCCGCCAGCCGCGCCGCGCCCAGGCCGAGGACCACCGCGGCCACCAGCGGAAGCGGTCCGATCACCAGGCCGAAGTCCGCCGGGATGACGCCGATCGCGGCGAACGCGTCGCGCATCCCGGCGGCGACCGCCAGCCCGAGCAGGCTGCCGAGCACGCCGGCGACCAGCGCGATGAGCGTCGTCTCGACGCCGATGAGCTTGCGGATCTGCTTCGGCGTCGCCGCGACGGCCCGCAGCAACGCGAACTCGCGCCGCCGCTGGTTGATCGTGAGCGCCAGGGTGCTCGCCACCACGAACACCGCCACCATCAGCGCGAACCCGCCGAACGAGCCGGCGATCGCGAGCAGCAGCGTGCGGGTCTGGCTGACGTCGAGGAACTCGACGGTGCTGCGCTCGACGCCGCTGGTCACCTCGACCGGCGCCCCGGCCGTCGCGGCCCGCACGCGGTCGGCGAGCGCGTCCGGAGCGACGCCCGGCTCGGCCAGGACGCCGATCGCGTTCACCTGGCCCGGCCGAGCGGCCAGGTGAGCGGCCTGGGACGTCGTGAAGAACAGCGCCGACTGCCGCGACAGGCCTGCCGCGGTCGCGACGCCGGACACCCGGAACGGCACCGGCGTCGACCGCGTCATGACGCGCACCTGGTCGCCGACGACGACGCCGGCGCGCTGGGCCAGGTCGGCGTCGAGCACGACCTCGCCGTCGGTCGACGGCGCCCGGCCGGCGCTCAGCGTGAACGGCGCCAGGACCGCCGCGTCCCAGTTGTGCCCGAGCGACGGGACGTCGGTCAGCAGCTGCCCGTCGCGAGTCACCACCTGCGCTGGGAAGCTCTGCTCCGCCACCGCGGCGCGGACGCCGGGGACCGCGGCGAGCCGGCCGGTCAGGTCCGCGGGCACGGTGGCCTGCTCGGCGACCTGCTCCGACGACAGCGCGTCGGCGCCGGGCGGCCGCACCGACTGGGTGCCGCCGACGACGACGGCCGCGGCCGCGTACCGCTGCGTCGGGACGCCGGCGCGCAGGCCGGACTCCATGAGGATCCCGCACGCGGCCACCAGGGCCGCGCCGCACAGGATCGCGACGAACGCGCCGGCGAAACCGCCGATGCGCGTCCGGATCGTCTGCAGGGCCAGGGTCAGCACGGTCACCACTCCCCGAGGTGCGTCATGCGCTCCGCGACCCGCTCGGGCGTGGGCTGCGTGAGGTGGCCGGCGAGCCTGCCGTCGGCGAGGAAGAGGACGCCGTGTGCCGCCGAAGCCGCGACCGGGTCGTGCGTGACCATCAGGACGGTCTGGCCCATGCCTTCGACGACGGCGCGGAGCAGGTCGAGCACCTGCCGTCCGGTGCGGGTGTCGAGCGCGCCGGTCGGCTCGTCGGCCAGCACGACCTCGGGCCGGGTGACGAGCGCCCGGGCGATCGCGACGCGCTGCTGCTGCCCGCCGGACAGCTCCGAAGGCCGGTGTTCGAGCTTCTTCGCGATGCCGACGCCTTCGACGATTTCGCGCAGCCAGTGCGGATCCGGCTTGCTGCCGGCCAGCCGCGTCGGCAACGTGATGTTCTGCAGCACGTTCAGCGACGGCAGCAGGTTGTAGGCCTGGAAGACGAACCCGATCCGGCTGCGCCGCAGCTGCGTGAGCGCGGTTTCCTTCAGCTTGCCGATCTCGGTGTCGCCCAGCAGGACCCGGCCCGACGTCGGCCGGTCGAGCCCGGCCGCGCAGTGCAGGAACGTGCTCTTGCCGGAACCGGACGGCCCCATCACGGCGGTGAACGTCCCGCGCGGCACCCCCACGGACACCCCGTCGAGCGCGGTGACGGCGCCGTCGCCGCGGCCGTACACCTTCCGCACCTCGGCCAGCTCCAGCGCATACCCTGTGGTCATCACGATCCCTTTCGTTCTGTAGCAACAAAACTAGGTTCGTGGCGGTGTCCGATCGATCCCGTGGGGAGGTGGATCCGGGGTAGCGCCTGCACCACCACGGCGGTGGGGTGCGCCTCGGTGGGACACTGACGGCGTGACGACCCGCTTGCGTGCCTGCTGGTCGGCGGTGCGCTACCTGCTGGCCGGGGCGGCGACGTCGCTGTTGTCGATCTTCGCCCTCGTCGGGCTGCTCGTCGTGCTCGTGCTGTGCCCGTTCGGCATCGGGATCCCGTCGGTGGCGCCCGCGATCCGGCTGTCGCGCAAGGTCGTCCGGCTCGATCGCCGCCGGGCCGCCCGCGCGCTCGGCGAGCCGATCCCCGAGCCCTACCGCGACGGCAACCCCGTGACCGACCCGGCAACGCGCCGCGACGTCGCGTGGCTGGCGATCCACGCCGCGACCGGGATGCTCATCGGCGCGATGGCGATCGGCCTGCCGCTCGGCGCGGTCCAGCAGGTCGTCACGGCCGCCGTCTGGCCGGCGGTGCCCGGCGGGATCGAGGCGTCGATGGGGATCCTCGTGCACTCGTGGCCGACCGCCGGGCTGGCCGTGCTCAGCGGCGTCGTGATGGCCGCGGTGACGTTGTTCCTCGCGCCGGTGGTCGCGCGCTGGCAGGCCCGTACCGCGCGGTCGCTGCTCAAGCCCGGCGCGGGCGTCGTCCTGGCCGACCGCGTCGCCGAACTGACCGCGACCCGGGCCGCCGCCCTGGAGGCGCACGGTGCCGAACTGCGCCGCATCGAGCGTGACCTGCACGACGGCACGCAGGCGCGGATCGCCGCCGTCGTGCTCCAGCTGGGCATCGCCGGGCAGCTGTACGAGCGGGACCCGGACACCGTGCGGGACCTGCTGGTCAAGGCGCAGGACACCGCGACCGACGCGCTGGCCGAACTGCGGACCGTCGTGCGCAGCATCTACCCGCCGCTGCTGAGCGAACGCGGGCTGGCCGGCGCGGTGCGCGCCCTCGGCGAACGCAGCCCGGTGCCGGTCGCGCTCACCGTCGAGAACGACGCCGGACGGCCTGCCGCGGTCGAGGCCGCCGCGTACTTCGTCGTGGCCGAGGCGCTGGCCAACGTGACCAAGCACGCCGACGCGTCGAAGATCGAGATCACCCTCGGCGGCCCCGCGGGCCTGCTGACCATCGACATCCGCGACGACGGCCGCGGCGGCGCCGTGGAGACCGGCGGCAGCGGGCTCGCCGGCATCCGGCGGCGCGCCGAGGCCTTCGACGGGACCCTCACCCTGACCAGCCCACCCGGTGGGCCGACCGAGCTGCGAGTGGAGCTGCCATGCGGGTCGTGATCGCCGAGGACGACGCCCTGTTGCGCGAAGGACTTTCGCTGCTGCTGAAGACGTCGGGCATCGAGGTGGCCGCGTCGTTCGACAACGCCGAGGACTTCCTCGAGTTCGTCGAAAAGGACCGGCCGGACGCCGTCGTGATGGACGTGCGCATGCCGCCGACGCACCGCGACGAGGGGTTGCGCGCCGCCGTCCGGGCCCGCGAGATCCACCCGGGCCTGCCGGTGCTGGTGCTCTCGGCCCACGTCGAGACGAGCTACGCGGTCGAACTGCTGGCCGACGGCGTCGGCGGGGTCGGCTACCTGCTCAAGGAGCGGGTCGGCAAGGTCGAGCGGTTCCTCGACGCGCTGCAGCGCGTCGCGAAGGGCGGCACCGCGATGGACCCCGAGGTGATCGGCCAGCTGATGGCCCGCAGCCGCGCGAAGGACCCCCTGGACGCGCTCACCGCGCGCGAGCGCGAGGTGCTGGCGCTGATGGCCGAGGGCTACAACAACGGCACCATTGCCGAACTGCTGGTCGTCAGCGACGGCGCGGTGCTCAAGCACATCCGCAACATCTTCCAGAAGCTCGACCTGCCCTCGGACGAGGGTGGCCACCGGCGGGTGCTGGCCGTGCTCGCCTACCTCGGCCGCGACAGCTGACGCTCGGCGGTAGTGCAGGCGCTACCCCGATTCCGGGTGCGCAGGCCAGTGAACCGGCCGCCGCGCCGCTTTAGCGTTCTGGCCATGGAAAACAACACCATCGCCCCCGCCCGCACCATCGTTCCGGTCCTCTGGGTGGTCCTCGCCGTCAGCGCCGGAACCAACGCCATCGGTTCCGCGACCGGACTGGATTTCACCCTCCGCATGGTCGCCGGCTCGGTCGCCCTGGTCTGCACCGTCCTGCTGATCACCCACTACGTCCGCCGCCGCAAGGCCAGGTAGTCGCCGAGGCGGGCCGACGCGTCGAGCATGGCGACGCCCTGGGCCGTGAGCCGCGCCTGCCAGCCGGCCAGCGCGCGGGACAGCTCCTCGGTGCCGCCGGCCGTCCGGATCTGCTCGACCACCGTGGCGATGTGCCCCAGCGGGTAGCCGCCGCGGCGCAGGAGGTGGGCGAGGTCGGCGTCGCGGACGTCCTCCGCGCGGTAGACGCGGTAGCCCGCGGCGTCGCGCGCGGGCGCCAGGATGCCGGCCTGCTCCCAGTTGCGCAGGGTCGCCGGCGTGACGCGCAGCCGGTGCGCCAGCTCGCCGATCGTCCGCGCGCCGGGGTCCGGCGCGGGTTCCGCCGTCAGGTCGCCCACGGCGCGGCGCACCGAGCCGAGGGTTTCGCGGTCGCGCAGCAGCCGGGCGTGGCCGCGGTCGATGGCCAGCAGGGCCTCGTCGAGGTGGTCGTCGTGCAGCGCGAGCATCACGCGACCGGCCGTCGGGTGGCCGTATCCCCTGATCAGGGCCAGGTAGGCGCGCAACGCGGCCGCGTGCGTCCCGGTGTAGACCCGGTAGCCGCTCGGCGTGCGGTCCGCGGGCGGGAGGAAGCCGCCGGCCTCGTAGTTGCGGACGGCCTGGGTCGAGAGCCCGTGCTCGCGGGCCAGGTCGGCGGGTCTCATCGGGTTGAGACTTTACCGCGTCCGGCTTCGACCAGGTCTCAACCGTTCTTTCAACGATACGCTTGAGCCTCATGAGTCAGGACATCCGAGACTTCGCCCCTGCGTCGTGCACCCTGCTGGGCTACGGCGAGCCGTCGCACCAGGAACCGGCGTTTCCCTTGCGGCGCAACGCACTCTTCGCCCAGCTGGCCGGCCACGGCTTCCGCTCGATCGCCCTCGAGACCGACCGGGTGGCCGCGCTCGCCGTGGACGGCTTCGTCCGCGACGGCGCCGGCACCCTCGACACCGCGATGAAGGAAGGCTTCTCGCACAGCTTCGGCGAGCTGGACGCCAACCGGCGGCTGGTCGCCTGGATGCGTGAGCACAACGAGCCCCTCCCGGCCGCGGAACGCCTGGCGTTCCACGGTTTCGACGCGTCCACCGAGATGATGAGCGCGCCCAGCCCGCGGCGCTACCTCGAACACGCCCGCGACTACCTGGGCCTCGACGTCGACGTCGCGAGCCTCGCCGGCGACGACGACCGGTGGAGCCGCACGGAGGCCGTGATGGACGCGGCGGCTTCTCCCGGCGCCACGCCGGCGGCCGACGCCCTGCGCGCGCTCGCCGACGACCTGCTGACCACGCTCTACAGCCGCGCGCCGGAGCGGATCGCGGCGACCTCGCGCGCCGAGTGGGTCCGCGCGCGGACGCACCTCACCGCCGGGCTCGGCCTGCTGCGCTACCACAAGCAGGCGGCGATCGACGGCGCCGAACGGTATTCGCGCCTCAGCGGCACCCGCGACGCGATCATGGCGCGGAACCTCCTCGACATCCGCGACCTCGAAGACCGGCGGGGGCCGACGATGGTGTTCGCCCACAACAGCCACCTGCAGCGCGGCACGAGCACCTGGAACTCGGCGGTGGCGAACCTCGTGTGGTCCGGCGCCGGCGCCATCGTGGGGTCGTTGCTGGGCGAGCGGTACGTCTTCGTCGCCGGGAGCGTCGGGCGCAGCGGGGCGCTCCGGCTTGGGGAGCCCGAGCCGGAGACCTACGAGGCGTCGCTGCAGGACCGCGTCGACGGCTGGGGCCTGGTGCGCGCGGTCGAGCCCGGCCGCACGCGCACGGACGCGATCCCGGAGACGGGCTACTTCCCGCTCACCCCCGAGGTCCTCGACGGCGCCGACGCGGTCCTGCACATCAGCGCGACCACCTGAGCGAGCGCGATCAGGACGACGGCCGTCCAGACCGGCGCCGCAACCGCCCCGAGCACCGGGCCGGCGGCGGCGCCGACGTTCAGCGCCGCCGTCGCGTACGACCCCGCCATCGTCGGCGCGCCCGCGGCCAGCCGCAGGATCCGCGCGATCACCGTGCCTCCGACGGCGAACGACAACGCGCCCTGTGTGAAGGCCAGTACGGGCAACGCGGCCGGGACCAGCGCCAGCACGACCCAGCCCGCGAGCAGCAGGAGCCCGCCGATCGCGACGACCCGGCCGGGCCACCGGTCGGCGAGCCGGCCCGCCGCGGTCACGCCGGCGAAGCAGCCGATGCCGAAGATCGCGAGGACCAGCGGCACCGGCGCGATCCCGGCGGCCAGCGGCGCCAAGGCCGTGAAGACGCCGAACGTGGCCGCGTTGACCAGGGCACCGAGCAGGAGCGTCCCGGCGAGCGGCGGTCGTCGCAGCTGGGCGAGTTCCTCACGCAGCCCGGACGGCTTCGCGGTCGCGGGAGTGCCGGGGATCCGCGCGACTCCCGCGACCGCCGGCACGCAGAGCAGCGCGACGGCCCAGAACGCCGCGCGCCAGCCGAACGCGGCGCTCAGCAGCGCGCCGCCGGGAATGCCGGCGACGCAGGCGAGCGTCGTGCCGCCGAGCAGGACGGCCAGCGCGCGGCCCGTCCGGTCCGGTGGCACGAGACCGGCCGCCGCGGTCAGCGCGACGGCGAGGAAGCCCGCGTAGGCCACCGCGGCCACCGCCCGCGTCACCAGCAGCACGGCGAACGATCCGGTGAGGCCGCCGACGACGTGCGTCGCGACGAACACCGCGAGGAACCCCAGCAACGCCGTGCGACGCCGCCACGAACGGGCCACGGCGGCCATCAACGGCGCGCCGACGACCAGGCCGACGGCGAACGCGGACGTCAGGAAACCGGCCTGCGCCGGGGAAATCCCCAGCGCGCCGGCGATGTCGGGCACCAGCCCGGCGAGCATGAACTCGGACGTGCCCATGGCGAACACGGCCAGGGCGAGGAAGCAGACAGGAAAGGACACAACAGGCTCCAGGGATCACGAGATCGGCAGACGACTTCGTGGTCACCCGGGCGCGCGGGCCCGTGCGAGCGAGCTACCGGGCTGCCGGGGTGACCGACAGCCCGGTCCTGGACGCTTCGGGGCTCGACATGCGTCCGACGATACCGTGGGCCCGTGTTCGAGCAGGAAGTCGCACGCGTGGACGCCGTCCTGGCACCGATCGCGAACGCCCCGTACGACGGGAAGCCGTTCGAGGTGGTCCTCCCGCCCGGCGCGCGGGAAGTCCTGCGCGCCCTGCCGGAGCACTACGCGACCGGCGACGACGACGCCCGGGCCGAGGTCCGCGCGCTGTTCGAGCGGTACCCGTCGTTCCGCTGGGCGGTGTCCCTGCCCGACGCGGACTTCCGCACCCGGCTGCTGCACATCTCGGCCTGCGACCAGGGCGCCGACCCGCGCGACGAACTCGTGGCGCTCAACGCCCTCTGCACCGCGGCGCGCGCCGACGGCGTCGACATCCGGCCGGTGCTGCGGGAGGTAGCGGCACTGTCGAGCCCGGTGGACAAGTACGGCATGGGCTCGACCCGGGACTTCCTCCTGCGCAGCGCGGACTGACTACGACCGCGTCGCGGCGCTCAGCCGGCGCGGAAGCTGGCCCGGTAGGTGTTCGGGCTTGTTCCGACGACTCGCTTGAACCGCTCCCGGAACGCCGTCGGTGAGCCGAAGCCCACCTCGCCCGCTATCCGGTCCACCGCGTAGTCCGTCGCCTCCAGGAGGTGCTGCGCGCGCCGGACGCGGACCCGTAGCAGCCACTGCAGCGGCGTCGTGCCGGTCTGCTCGCGGAAGCGGCGGTTGAGCGTCCTCGTGCTCATCCCGGCGTACACGGCGACGTCTTCGAGGGTCAGCTCCTTCGCGCAGTTCTCCTCCATCCACGTCAGCACCGGCTCCAGCGCCGAGCCGCGCGGGGCCGGGGGCTGGTCGTGGACGATGAACTGGGCCTGGCCACCTTCGCGCTCCAGGGGCATCACCGACAGCCGGGCCGCGTCGGCCGCCACCGCCGAGCCGTGGTCGCGGCGGATCAGGTGCAGGCACAGGTCCAGCCCGGCCGCCGCGCCCGCGGACGTCAGGAACCGGCCGTTGTCGACGTAGAGGACGTCCGGGTCGACGTCGATCGCCGGGTGCCGCCGGGCCAGCTCGGCCGCGCCGGCCCAGTGCGTGGTCGCGCGGAGACCGTCGAGCAGGCCGGTCTCGGCCAGGATGAACGCACCCGAGCAGATCGACGCGATCCGCGCGCCCCTCGCGGCGGCCCGCCGCAGCGCGTCGAGCACTTCGAGAGCCACCGGCGGGTTCGCGTCACGGCCCGGCACGATCACGGTGTCGGCGTCGTCGAGCCCGTCGAGGCCGAACGGCGGCCGCAGGGTGAACGCGCCCGCGTCGACCTCGGGGCTCGCGCCGCAGATCCGGACCTCGTACCCGCGGCGCCCGCTCGGCAGCAGCGTCCGGGAGAACACCTCGATCGGCGTCGCCAGGTCGAAGGGGACGACCCGGTCCGGCGCGAGGACGGCCACGATGTGCATGCCGTCCACGATAGGCCCGGCCTACCCGGCCATCGGCGGCTCCGCGCGGAGGCTGCGCAGCATCAGGTTGGCGAAGTGCTCGCCCACCTGCTCACCCGACAGCTCGCCCTCGGCGTGGTACCACATGCCGAGGCGGTGGATCGCGCCGTAGTGGTAGTTGATGACCAGGTCGGCCGGGACGTCTTCGCGGAAGACGCCCGCTCGCTGGCCTTCCTCGACGAGGTCGCGCACCCGCTCGTGGTAAAGCCGGCGCTCGGCACGCACCTGGACCTGTTTGGACTTTTCGAGCAGCGGGAACGACTGGAAGAACACGGTCGCCGCGTCGAGGTCCGCAATGGACGTCACCACGACGTCGGCGATGATGGCGTGCAACCGTTCCGGCAGCGGCATGTCCGATTCGGCGATGGTCCGCATCCGCTGGGTCTGCATCCGCAGCATCGCGCTGTAGATCTCGAACAGCAGGTCGTCTTTGGACTCGAAGTAGTGGTACAGGCCACCTTTGGTGACGCCGGCCGTCTCGACGATCTCGCGGACCGTCGTGGCCTCGAACCCCTTCTCGGCGAACAACCGCACCGCGGCCCGCATGACCTTTTCCCTGACCGCCATGTCTTCACCTTAAGTGAGGGTGGGTAGGCTCGCGCGGCGCCGCGAGCCGGCCCACGTTCCTCTACTTCCCCAGCAGGTTCACCTGGTCGGGGGTGGCGCGTTCGCCGCTGTACGGCGTGATCGCGCCGGTGCCCCGGTCGGTGACGGCCGGTTGCTGGATCACCGTCGTGGTCGTGTCCGGGTTGATCTTGAACACGTACGCGCCGGTGTACCCCGAGTGCGAGTCCTTCGAGAACCCGAACGGCGTCAGGCCCGGTCCCTTGAGCGAGCCGGAGCTCATCGCGTCGACGATCTTCTTGCGCGTCGGGTCCGGCCCGGCGGCCTTCAGCGCCTGGCCGAACGTGTAGGCCTGCACCATGCCGTAGAAGAGCGTGTTGGTGAGCGGCTCCTTCGGGATGTACTTGTCGTGGATGCCCTTGAAGTAGGCGACCCACGGGTCGGACGTCTGCGCGACGTCGGGCAGGTAGCCGGTGCCGATCAGCCCGTTGAGCAGCTGCGCGCTCGACACGCTCGCGCCGCCGCGCTTGGCGAAGTCCTGCAGCAGAACGGAAAGCGTCGCCGGGTCGGCGCCGATGCTGCTGACGACGAACTGCGGCTTGTAGCCGATCTTCGCCGCGGCCAGGATGGACAGCGCGGTGAACGCCGGGATGCACTCGCACACCACGATCTCCGCGCCGGCCGCCTTGAGCGCGGACAGCTGCGGCGTGACGTCGGTGTTGGCGCTGTCGTAGCCCTGCTTGGCGACCGTCTGGTCCTTGATGAACTGGTCGAGCCCGGCCTGGGTGTCGCGGCCGACGTCGTCGTTCTGGGTGAAGTACCCGACCTTCTTGCCCGCGAAGGTGTCCTTGACGTACTTGCCCTGGATCTTGCCCTCACGCGTGTAGTCCACCTGGTACCCGAAGGTCATCGGCGCCTTCTGCGGGTTGTCCCAGGCGAGCGCGCCCGACGACACCAGCAGGTCCGGCACGCCTTCGGTGTTCAGGTAGTCGACGACCTTGGAGTGCGTCGGCGTGCCGAGGCCGCCGACGATCGCGAACACCTTGTCCTGCAGCACGAGCTTCTTGACGACCTCGACGGTCTTGGTCGGGTTGTAGCCGTCGTCCTCGACCTTGTAATCGATCTTGCGGCCGTTGATCCCGCCGCCGTCGTTGATCGCCTGGTACACCGCGCGGGCGCCGACGGAGATCTTGCTGTACCCGGGCGCGGCCGGGCCGGTGAGCGGCTGGTGGGTGCCGATCACCACGGAGTCCTTGGTGACGCCGACCGCCGAGTCCGCGGCCTGCGTGCCGCTGGTGTCGGACTCCCCCGCACCGCCGCACGCGCTCAGCGCCAAGGCCAGGACCGCGATTCCCGCGACGGTTCTAGTGCTTCTCATGGGTCTCCTTTTGCTCGGCGGATCGACGGAGAAGTCCTCGCAGCCGGCTGAAACCGCCCTGGATGCCGCGCGGGAAGGCGAGCACGACGACGATGAGGATCACGCCGTACACCGCGAGCGGGAGGTTGTTGGCCACGTCGGTGTTCAGGTGCAGGGCGTCGGCGAGGTCTTCGGACCACGCCTGGAAGTAGACGAGCGCGATCGCGCCCCACAGCGCGCCCCAGAGCGACCCGAGCCCGCCGAGCACCACGGCGGCCAGCAGGCTCAGCGACAGCGCGGGGGTGAACGAGCCGGGCGCGGCGGTGCCGAGCAGGAACGCCTGCAGGCCACCGGCGAGCCCGCCGCACACGGCGCTGATGAGGAACGCCAGGATCTTCGTGCGCCCGACGTGGATCCCGCTCAGCGAAGCGGCGACCTCGTCGTCGCGGACGGCGCGGAAGGTCCGGCCGAGCTTGCCGCGCACGACGTTCACCACGAACACCAGCGCGATGAGCACGCTGAGCCAGACGATCCAGGTTTGCCAGCGCAGTTCCGGCACCACGCCGACCAGGCCGGCCGGTCTGCTGTGGACGGTGAAGCTCAACCCGTTGCTGCCGCCAAGGAAATCCTGGAACCGGCGGGTCAGCGCGGGCAGGCCGACGGCCAGCGCGAGCGTCGCCCCGGCGAGGTACGGCCCGCGCAGCCGGGCCGCGGCGGCCCCGGCCAGCAGCCCGCCGAGACCGCCCGCGGCCGCGGCGAGCAGCAGATCGGCCCACAGCGGGAACGCCGGGACCCGGCGCACCAGCAGCGCGACGGTGTACGCGCCGATGAACATGAACGCGCCGTGGCCCAGGGAAACCTGCCCGGTGAGGCCGGTCAGCAGCGTCAGCCCGGCCACCGCGATCAGGTAGTAGCCGACGGTCGCGATCCGCAGGTTGGTGAACTCGTCGGTGACCAGGGAGAGCACCACGACGACGGCGAGCGCGCCCAGCGCGGCCAGGATGTGCAGGACCAGGGGCGGCAGCCGGCGCTTCCCCGCGCGGGCGGGCGAACCGGCCGGGGCCTCCGGGAGACTCGTGCGCACGCTCACACCCGCCTCGCCTTCGCGCGGCCGAACAGCCCGGCCGGCCGCAGCGTCAGCACGATCACCAGGATGGCCAGCGCGGCGATCGTCACCGTCTCCGGTCCGAAGTAACCGGACACGTAGGACAGTCCGACGCCGAGCACGAACCCGCCGGCGATGGTGCCCAGCGGGTTGTCGAGCCCGCCGAGCACGGCCGCGGTGAGCGCGTAGACGAAGACGCCGTCCAGGACGTTCGGGAACAGGAACGGCGGGGTGGCCAGGAGTCCGGCCAGCGACCCGACGGCCGCCGCCATCCCCCAGCCGACGGTGAGCATCACCCCGACCCGCACGCCGAGCGTGCGCGCGACGTCCGGGGCGAACGCGGCCGCCCGCATCCGCAGGCCGAGCGGGGTGTACTTGAACACCACCAGCACGAGCGCGGCGATCGCGAGCACGACCAGCACCACGAAGAGGTCATTGGCGGAGAACCGGCCGACGAAATCGAAGGCGTACGGGTAGGCCAGCGGCTCGTTGGACCAGATCATCCCGGCGACCGCCTGCAGCACCAGCAGCAGCCCGAGGGTGACGATGATCGAGCTGAGCTCGGAACGGTGGCGCAGCGGGCGGATCAGCAGCCGTTCGGTCACGACGCCCAGCAGCGTCCCGGCCACGATCGCGACGGCGAAGCCGAGCCAGTAGCTGCCCGTCCCCTTGGTCACCGAGTACGCGAGGTACGTCGAGATCAGGGCGAGCGCGGGCTGCGCGAAGTTCACCACCCGGGTGGCCCGGTAGATGATGACCAGCGCGAGCCCGAGGGCCGCGTAGACCGCACCGGCGGAGATCCCGCCGAGGGTCAGGTCGAGGAATTCCTGCATACCGGACCGTTCACCTCCCGTTTGATGGTCAGCAGCGTCAGAAGCCGAGATAGGCGTGGCGGAGGCCGTCGTCGGCCAGCAGCTCCGCCGCGGTGTCGACCGCCACGACGCTGCCGAGCGCGAGGACGTACCCGTTGTCCGCGATCGACAGCGCGCTGTGCGCGTTCTGCTCGACGAGCACCACGGTGAGCCCGGTCGAGGCCCGCAGGTCACGCAGAATCCGCATGATCCGCGCGGTGATCAGCGGCGCGAGCCCGAGCGACGGCTCGTCCAGCAGCAGCAGCTGGGGCCGGCTCATCAGCGCCCGGCCGATGGCCAGCATCTGCCGCTCGCCCCCGGAGAGCGTCGCGGCGAGTTTGCCCGAACGTTCTTCCAGGGGCGGGAAAAGCTCGTACACCTCGCGTTTCGCGGCGGCGCGGTCGGCGCGGTCCCGCCGCCACAGCGCGCCGAGGCGGAGGTTCTCCTCGACGGTCAGCTCGGTGATCACCCCACCGCCTTCGGGCACGTGCGCGACCCCGCCGCGCGCGATGCGGTCCGGCGCCCGGCCCCGCAGTTCCGTGCCGTCCCAGGTGATCCGGCCTTCACGGGCCGGCTGCAGGCCGCTGATCGTGCGCAGCAACGTCGTCTTGCCCGCGCCGTTCGCGCCGAGCACGGCGGTGATGCCGCCGCGGTCGACGGTCAGGCTGACGCCGTCGAGCGCGCGGACGGCGCCGTAGGCCACGGAAAGGCCTTCGATCTCAAGCACCGGTCGCCTCCTCGGCGGGGAGCGCGTCGACGTCGAGCAGCGGACGCCGTCGCGGCCGGATCGCGGGGGCCCTTCGCGGCCACCCGGGGTCGGCCAGGCCGGCCGCCAGGCCGTCGAGCACCCGGCCACGCCCCGGCCGAACCGCCGCGCCTTTCGGGACTGCGTTGTGCGCCACGGAAAAGCCCTGCACCTCAAGCACCGGTCGCCTCCTCGGCGGGGTCGCCGAGGTAGGCCTCGGCCACGCGGGGGTCGGCCTGGATCTCGGCCGGGGTGCCCGCGGCGATCACCTCGCCGAAGTTGAGGACCACGACGCGGTCGCAGACCTGCATCACCAGGTCCATGTGGTGCTCGACGAGCACCACCGCCATGTGCCGCCGCAGCGACAGGATCAACGTCGTGAGCTCGACCAGCTCGGCGGCCGAGAGCCCGCTCGCCGGTTCGTCGAGCAGCAGCAGGTCCGGTTCGGCGACCAGCGCGCGGGCCAGCGCGACACGCTTGCGCACGCCGTAGGGCAGCACGCCGGGCAGGCGGTCGGCGAGGTCGGCGATGCCCAGCTCCGCCAGGGTCGCCCGGGCCCGGTCGGCGAGGTCGGCCTCGTCGCGGGCCGAGCGGCCGACACCGGCGAGGGCCGGGAGCACGCCGGAGCGAGCGTGGCGGCCCGCGCCGGCCAGCACGTTCTCCAGCACGGTCAGCCCGGCGAAGAGGCCGAGGCCCTGCAGCGTGCGGACGATCCCGAGCCCGGCGAGGTGCTCGGGGCGGTGCCGGACCAGCGGCGTCCCCCGCCAGAGGACGCGCCCGGACTGGGGGCGGACGAAGCCACAGATGACGTTGAACAGCGTCGTCTTGCCGCCGCCGTTGGGGCCGATGACGCCGACGACCGTGCCCTCGTCGACGCTCAGCCGGACGTCGCGCAGCGCGGTGAGACCACCGAAACGCACGGTGAGGCCGTCGACCACGAGCAGGCCCTCGCCGGGAAGTGTCATCGATGACCCCTCTAGTTCTCACCATGTGGACCAGTCCGTACCGCGCGGTCGGTATGAAGAGGGTGGGGCGCGGCGCCAGCCGTGTCAAGGTGCGAACCGGCAACATCCGGATCTTCCGGGCCGGTCCGAAAATTTCGCGAAGCACGGCCTCGGCGGGAAGCGGCGACGTCCGCGAAACGACCGAAGGCGGGTGCGCAGAGTGCGCACCCGCCTTCGGCGGTGGAAACCCCCGGGATCAGCCGCTACTGGACTGCGGCGCGATCATCTCCGAGGCGTCGACCTTCGTCTGGATGATGCCCAGCTGCTGGAGCAGGTCCGGCACGCGCTGGATGCGGCGGGCGTCCAGCGTCGAGCCGAACGTGGGCATCACCATCAGGCTCGCGACGTCCTGGTCCACCTTGGCGTTGCGCACGACCAGCGGCTCGATCCGGCCGCGGTCCACCGAGTCGCGGGTGGCCTTGAGCATCGCGCGCTGGAACGCCGCCATCGTCCGGGGGTGCTCCTGGACCCACTTGCCGGTGGCGCCGAACCCGGTCAGCGGGAACGACTGGGTGCTCCCGCTGGCGGCATCGACGACCGGGTACGCGCCGGCCACCTTGGCGGCCTGGGTGAGGAACGGCTCCGGCTGGTACGCGGCGTCGACCTTGCCCTGGGCCAGCGCGGCGCCCATCTCCGGCAGCGGCATCGGGACCCACTGCACCTTGCTGAAGTCGATGCCGTGGTCGCGCATCACCGACCGGGTCAGGATGTCCGACGCGGCGTTCTTCGAGCTGATCGCGATCCGCTTGCCGCCCAGGTCGTTCACGGTCTTCACCGGCGAGTTCGGCACGGTGACGACCTCGTTGCTGAGCGGGCTCGCCGAAGTCGCGTCGGCCACCAGCCGGACGTCGGCGGAGCCACTGCTCTTCGCCAGGAAGAACAACGTGTACGTGGACAACGCGATGTCGTCCTGGCCCTTCGTCATGCGCGTCAGCGATTCCTGACCGCTGGCGGCGAGGTCGGTCTGCACGTCGAGGCCTTCGGCCTTGAAGTAGCCGCCTTGCTGGGCCAGCCACAGGGTCGCGAGGTCGACGGCGGTGAAGATGGCGACCCGGATGGCCGGTTTCTCGACGTCGCCACCCGCGGAACCGCTTCCGCCCGCCTGGTTGCAGCCGGCCAGCAAAAGCCCGGCGGAAAAGAGCACAGCGAACCGCCGTAACGAGGCGCGTCGGAACATGACACTCCCGGAAAACACTGGACAGATCAGGGAAACCGGCCGGTATGGCCGTGATCTGCCGGACTGTAGATGACGCTTTCCGCAGTCGCAAACGTGTTGCCGACAAAAGAGAACACGTTATTTCCGGAAAAGGATCACCGGACATCGTTCAGTGCGGAGCACGCAAGCAACCCACCAATACACCGCCACGGAAATGAGCAACGGCAAATTGCAATCGGCGTTATCCCGTCGAGGACGGTCCCGATGGGCGCGCGGTCGGTCACCGGCTGACCCGCGCGGCGCGGCGCCCGGATCGACAGGTCGCCGGAGAAAGTTTCGCCGGACCTGTCGATTCCGGGCCGCCGCCGCGTCGGGTGGGTGAGAAGCTGCATCGGACGACCAGGAGGAGCCTTGCGGTACATGCTGATGATCTGCGACGACGGCGCGGAGCTGTTCAGCCCGCCCGAGATCGACGCCCGGCCGGAGTTCGTCGCCTGGCTGCGGGACGTCGAAGCCCGCGGCGCCACCCACGTGGGGACGCTGCTGCGGCCGCCCGCCGAAGCCGTCACCGTGCGGGTGCGCGACGGGCAGCGGCTGACGTCGGACGGCCCGTTCGCCGAGACGAAGGAGTGGGTCGCCGGCTGCGAGGTCGTCGAGTGCGAGGACCTCGACGAGGCCATCGCGATCGCGTCCGCCCACCCGTCCGCCGGGCGGTTTCCCCTCGAGATCCGGCCGTTCTGGGAGGACTGAGCGATGAAGTTCCTGATGTGGGTGTGCGTCGACCCCGAGCTCGTCGGCACCGCGGAAGAAGACCCGGGCGACTGGGTCGCCGAGGCCGGCGCGCGCCGGCTCGAAGGCCACCAGCTGCGGCCCGTCGGCGACGCGACGACGCTGTGGCCGCGCGACGGCGGCACGTTCGTCTCGGACGGCCCGTTCGCCGAGACGAAGGAGCAGATCGCCGGGTACGACATCCTCGAGTGCGCCGACCTGGCCGAGGCGATCGACGTCGCCGCGGCGCACCCGGTCGCGAAGTTCGGCGCGATCGAGCTGCGGCCCGTGTGGGAGTGACCGAGTCCGTCGCCACGGCGGTCGACGAGGCCTTCCGCACCGAGTGGGGCCGCGTCGTCGCCGCCCTGATCCGGGTCACCGGCGACTGGGACCTGGCCGAGGAGTGCGCCCAGGAGGCGTTCGCCAAGGCGCTGGCCACCTGGCCCCGGGACGGCGTGCCGCGCCGTCCCGGGGCGTGGCTGACGACGGCCGCCCGCAACCGGGCCCTGGACAGGCTGCGGCGCGGCACCGCCGAGGCGAACCGGCTGCGCGAGCTGGCCGTCACCGCCCCCGTCGACGACGAGCCGCCGGAACCCGACGACGTCCCCGACGACCGGCTGCGGCTGATGTTCACCTGCTGCCACCCCGCGCTGCCGCTGGAAGCGCAGGTCGCGCTGACGCTGCGGACCCTCGCCGGCCTGACGACCCCGGAGATCGCCCGCGCGTTCCTGGTGCCCGAACCGGCGATGGCGCAGCGGATCGTGCGGGCCAAGCGGAAAATCCGCAACGCTCGCATCCCCTACCGCGTCCCGCCCGCCGAGCTGCTGCCCGAACGGACGGCGGGTGTGCTCGGCGTGCTCTACCTGCTGTTCAACGAGGGCTACTCGGCCAGCGCGGGCGCCGACCTGGTCCGCCAGGCCCTGACGGCGGAGGCGATCCGGCTCGCGCGCGTCGTGCTCCGCCTGCTGCCGGACGCGCCGGAGGCCGGCGGGCTGCTGGCGTTGATGCTGTTCCACGACGCCCGCCGCGCAACCCGCACCGACGACGACGGCGACCTGATCACCCTCGCCGAGCAGGACCGCGCCCGCTGGGACCGCGCCCTGATCGACGAGGGCGTCGCCGTCCTGGACGAGGCGCTGGCGCTCGGCCGGCCGGGCCCGTACCAGCTGCAGGCGGCGATCGCGGCGTGCCACGCGACGGCGTCGCACGCGGCGGACACGGACTGGGCCCGGATCGCCCGGCTGTACGAGCTGGTGGCGAAGCTGAACCCGTCCCCGGTGGTCGAGCTGAACCGGGCGGTGGCGGTGGCCATGGCCGACGGGCCGTCGGCCGGCCTGACCCTGGTCGACGCGCTCGCGGACGGCGGGCAGCTGGCGGGTTACCACCTGCTCCCGGCCACGCGCGCGGACTTCCTGCGGCGCCTGGGCCGGGCCGGCGAAGCGGCCGAGGCGTACCGGGCGGCGCTGGAGCTGGCGCCGACCGACGCGGAGCGCCGTTACCTGGCCCGGCGAATCGGCGAGATCCAGTAACAAACCACCCCGCCGCGGAGACTCTGGCCGCGAATCGCGACGCGCGAAGAGGGTGGGGAAACGATGAACGACTCCTGGAAGTACCGGCCGCCGCTGCTGTCTCCCAGGTTCGGCCACGAGGTGGCGCGCGCCGGCGACGACATCTTCGTCATCGGCGGCACCGACGGGACCACCGGCCACAGCTCCGTGGAGACCCGCAAGGTGACGGGCCGCGGTGAATGGCGCCACGTCAGCCCGCTGCCGGCCCCGCGTCGCGACCACGCCGTCGGCGTCGCCCGCGGCCGGGTCTACGTCGCCGGCGGCACCGTCGGCGACCGCCCCACCGACGCCGTCGACCGCTACGACCCGCAGCTCGACGAGTGGAGCCCGGCGCCACCCCTGCCCGTCCCGCTCGCCGGGGCTTCGGCCGCCGGTCTCGGGGACCTGCTCTACGTCGCGGGTGGCACCGCCGGGGACAGCGCCTCGGACGCGGTGCTCGTCTTCGACCCGGAGGAGAAGCGCTGGGACCCGGTGGCCCCGATGCGCACCCCCCGGACCCGGTTCCGGCTGCTCGCGACGGAAACCCACCTGTACGCCATCGGCGGGCTGGCCGGCGGGCTGGCCGGCGGGCCGCAGGACGTGCTCGACTCCGTGGAGCGGTACTCCGCCGAGACGGACACGTGGGAAGCCGTGGCCCCGATGCACAAGCGGCGCGTGCTCCCCGGCGTCGCGCTGCTCGGCGACCGGATCGTGGTCGTCGGCAGCGAACCGGCGGCCGAGGACCCGATCGCGCGCGACCGCACGACCGAGGTCCTCGACCTGGGCACGGGAGCGTGGCACCTGCTCGCCACGCTCCTGCCCCACGGCCGGTCGTCGGTGGTCTGCACCGCCGGCGCACCGCACCGGGTCCTGGCGATCGGCGGCCGCGCGAACCCCTACGGCCAGCGGATCACGGTGCCCGGCGTGCTCTCGCTGAAGGTGCTGTGACTCAGCAGAACCAGCCGGACTGGACCCAGCCTCTCTTGTTGACGTTGCCCATGGCGTAACCCT
This sequence comes from Amycolatopsis sp. WQ 127309, assembly GCF_023023025.1. Lineage (NCBI taxonomy): Bacteria > Bacillati > Actinomycetota > Actinomycetes > Pseudonocardiales > Pseudonocardiaceae > Amycolatopsis > Amycolatopsis sp. WQ 127309. The sequence goes on along the minus strand of NZ_CP095481.1, from coordinate 4,141,734 downwards.
CGGCCCAGTCACCGCTGGGCGAGTACCGCGACAGCTCGAAGTGGTCGCCGCGGTAGAGCGTCCCGACGATGACGCCGGCGGGCTGCGTCCGGACGTACAGGTCGGTGGCGCAGATTTCGTGGACGGTCCCCGCCGAGGCGGCGGGGGCGAGGGTGATCGCCGCGGACACGGCGAGCGTCGCGGCCGCGAGACCGCCGGCGATGCGTGCTGTGGTCATGTCTTTCTCCCGTCAGTCCAGTGAAAAGCAGCTGCGGAGCAGGAAGCCCCACTTGCTCGCGCCGTGCCAGAAGACGTCGGCCGAGTTGTGGTCCGACGTGATGTACCGGACGCCGATGTAGTTGCCCTGCACGAGCGTGTCGATCGGGTCGGAGTGGCCCTGCCCGGAGGTGTAGTTGCCGAAGAGCGTGGCGGACGAGCACGTGATGTGGGCGGCGCGCGTCGGCACCCACGGGTCGCTGATGGTGCCGCTTCCACTTTGGACGGTCGTGGTCCCGGCCTCCGCCGGGGCGACGGCGAGGCCGCCCGCCGCCGCGGCCAGTGCGACCACCGCGCAGGCGCGTTTGACGCTGGTGAACGTCATCATCGGTCCTTTCCTCAGCGGTTTCTCCGCTGCTCGGAAAAGAACTACCGAGCAGGCCGCCCCGGCGGAAGCCCACGTCGTGACCGTGCGTGCACACTTCGGGTCTCACCGTGCAACCGCGCAGGTCAGCGCGGCCCGCCCGACGGCAGGCCCGGCCCGCCGGGCCGGGCACCGGCGGCCGGTCCGGCTCCGGCGGGTGTGCCCCCGCCGGGGCGGGACGACATACTGGTGCCATGCCCCGTCCGAAGCACGTCCCCGCGAGCGATCTCCGGCTCCCGGACGCACTGGTGCCGGGGCGGCCGAAAGGCGACCAGCTCCGTGAAATCATCGAAGGCGTCGCGACGGAGGCGGGCCCCGGCAGGCTGATGCCGTCCGAGCGGTTCCTCGCCGAGCACTTCCAGGTGGCCCGCGGCACCGTCCGCCAGGAGATCAACCGCCTGGTCGCCGACGGCGTCCTCTACCGCCAGCACGGCACGGCGACCTTCACCGCCCAGCGCCAGGCCGCGCACATCGACATGCTGACGTCGTTCACCGAGGACATGAGCGCCCGGGGCGTCGTCCCGAAGACGAAGGTGCTGCACGCCGAGATCGAGAGCGCGGGCCCGCGCATCGCCGGCCGCCTGAACGTCCCGCCGGGCGCGCGGGTGTTCCGCCTGGAGCGGCTGCGTTACGTCGAGGACGAGCCGTTCGCGGTCGAGCGCACCAACCTGTCGGTCGACCGGTTCCCGGACATCGAGCTTTTCGACTGGGAGACGCAGTCCCTGCACCGCACGCTCGAGGAACGCTGGGGCGTCCGGGCGGACTGGAACGACACGGCGATCTCCGCGGTCCTCCCGAACACCCACGACGCGGGCCTGCTGGGCATCGAAGCCACCCAGCCGTGCCTGATCATCGAGGGCACGCTCCACGACCAGAGCGGCGGTGTCATCGAGGCGGGCCGGTCGCTCTACCGCGCGGACCGCTACACGGTCTTCACCCAGGCCCGCCGCAGCGGCGGCTAACCCCACCGTGTTGGCCGTTCCGGTCACCACGGACGTCGGACCGGGCGCTAGACGTAGTGGCTCTTGAGCGCCTTCGCGCAGTGCGCCACCAGCACCTCCGCCGCGTCCGGGCCGAAGAGCGTCACGTACGACTCGTAGATCCCGTCGCGGTGCCCGTTCGCGTCCGGCAGGTACCCCAGGTAGCCGTCGGTGTAGCCGATCACCCGCGTGTGCCGGAACGGGCTGCCCTCGCGAATCCGCAACCCCAGTGACGCGAACAGCTCGAACGGCGTGTGCAGCCAGGCGATCTCCCCCAGCGACACCACGCTGACCGGCACCTCCGCGCACCCTGTCGGCCGGTCGCTGGCCGCCATCACGGCGAGCATCGCGCAGCCCTCGTACCGGGTCTGGGCGATCCGGACGGCCGGGTGGTCCGAGCCGTGGCGGGACAGTTCGCGCTGCCACTCGCCTTCGGCCGACTCGCGCAGCTCCAGACTGTCCTCAATGGACGGTACGTCGCGGTAGGGCAGGTACAGCGAGGAGCGGGTCAGCCGGACCGGGCCGGTGGCCGGGGCCGACGACGTGGCCGCGAGCGTCCGGGCGATCGACGTCGCCAGGTGGCCGCCCAGCGTGCGGACCTCGTCGTGGTCGCGGCCGCGGCGGACGAAGCGGGAGCTGGCGTCGCCCGCCGCGCCCTGGAGGAACGCCGCGACCGGTCGGCCCATCAACGCCGCCAGCTCGCGGCGGGTCGCGCCCGGCCAGTCCGCGGACCAGCGCAGGTTCTCCGGGCCCAGCACCGTGGGGTGGCTCGCGTAGTCGAACAGCAACGCGGCCGGGGTGTCGTCGTCGCGCCGCAGTTCGAGCACGCCGAACGACGTGTCGTGCGGGCCGTCGGGGTCGTAGCGGTTGCTGCCGACCGCTTCCGTCTCGCCCGCGTGCCACCGGGCCCGGACCCGTCTTCGGCAGGCGCGCAGCAGGGCCGCGGCGCCGGTGACCTTCGCCGTCATGCGCTCGACCAGGCCGGTGTCCCGCTGCCCCGGCAGCCCGGGGTGCAGCGATCCGGTCCAGCCTTCGGGCCCGGAGTGCGTGTGCGACGCGCAGACGAGCACGCGCTCGGCGTCGATGCCGACCACGTCGGCGACGGCGTCGGCCAGGGTGCGGGTGAGCCCGGCGTCCACGGCCAGCGCGTCCAGCGCCACCCACAGCACGCCGGGGTCGTCGTCGGTGGACAGCCAGATCAGCGACGCTTCGAGGTCGTCGTGGGTGCCGGTCGCGACGCCGTTGCGGGCCAGGTAGCCGCCCAGCGGGTGCCCGGGTCCCGGGGTGATCCGCACGTCCTGCGCGGCGAGCAGGAGCGAGGCGGTCACCAGGTGGATTCCAGGACGTCGACGACGCCGTCCCGGCCGGCGGCGCGTGCCACCCCGGCCAGCTCGGTGACGTCGGCGGCGGGGTGCAGCAGGACCTCCAGCAGCATCGGCAGGTTCAGCCCGGACACCAGCTCGACGCGGGCCGGCCCCTGCGCGGCAAGGGTGCGGACGGCGTTGAACGGCGAGCCGCCGTGCAGGTCGGCGAGCACGAGCAGCTCGGTGGCGGCGCCGGCCAGCTCGCGCAGCCGGGCGCCGAAGTCCTCCGGGCGGTCGCTCGGGTTCAGCTCGCAGACCTTCAGCCGCGCCTGCGGGCCGAGGATCATCTCGGCCGCTTCGCCGACGCCCGAAGGCAAGCTGCCGTGCCCCGCGAGGATGATCGGGATCGACATGACGGGCTCCTAACTCTTCGCAGGCCCGGCGGGTGCGAACCAGCCGAGCCACCCCAGTGCGACGCCGACGACCATGACGACCGCGATGATCCAGATCGGCCGCATCCGGGCCTTCGCCGCGAGCAGGTAGACCCCGGCCGTGACGAGTACCGGCAGCAGGAACGGCACCAGCTCGTCGAGCCGGTCCTGGATCGCCACCGCCTGCGTCACCGCCTGCCCCTGCACGGTGGTGGTCTGCCGGTAGGTCAGCGTGGTGACGACCTTGACGATCGACGGGATGAACCCGCCGAGCACCACGAACCCGAGCGCCGTCGCACCCTGCGCGACGCGGGCCAGCGCGCCGGCCGCGAGGTGCCCGGCCAGCCGCTTCCCTTCACGGTACGCGAACCCGAACTGCCAGCGCCGGATGAGCGCGTAGGGCACGAGCACCATGACGGCGGCGAACGCCGGGCCGAGCCAGTTGCCCTGCAGCGCCCACGACGCGCCCATCGTGAAGATGATGCTGTTGTACAGCGCGAAAACGAGGGTGTCGCCGATGCCGGCGAGCGGGCCCATCAGCGCGACCTTGGTGCCGGCCGCGGAAGTCGGGGTGCCCGCTTCCTCCAGCGCGACGGCGGAGCCGAGGATCAGCGGCCCGCCGACGAGCACGGAGGTGTTGAAGAACTGCATGTGCCGCTGCAGCCCGGCGGCGTAGTCGGCTTTGTCCGGGTAGAGCCGGCGCAGCACCGGTTCCATCGAGTACGCGAAGCCGAGCGCCTGCATCCGCTCGTAGTTCCAGGAGATCTGGCTCGACCAGAAGTACCGGCGGTAGGCGCGGCGCAGGTCCTGCTTCGTCAGCCGGTGGTCCACAGTGGACTCTTCGGCAGCCGGCACGGCTTCCGGAGCGGTCTCCGGCACGGCCGCCGGCTCTTCGCGCTTGAACGTCACGAACAGCATGGCCACCGCGACGCCGACCAGCGCGACGCCCAGCACCGGCAGGTGCAGGTAGGCGAACGCGACGAAGCCGATGAACAGCAGGTACCAGTACTTCCGCAGCTCCATCATGCCGAGCAGCAGCGCGAACCCGACCGCGGGCAGCAGCGAGCCGGCCAGCGTCATGCCGTTCACGAAGCCGGTGGGGATGCCCGCCGTGATGTCCTTGACCAGCCCGCCGGACGCGGCGAGCGCGGCGAGGAACGTCGGGATGGCCCGCACCGCCACCCACGGGATGAGACTGACCCAGTGGATCATCGCCATCCCGCGCGCGTTGCCGTCGGCGGCGTAGGCGTCGGCGCGGTGCACCAGCCCGGTGGTCACCATCTTGCCGACCGGGTCCAGTGCGGAGAGCAGGACCGCCGCCGGCAGCCCGACCCCGAGCCCGACCGCGACCTGCGCGGACGTGCCCCCGGCGGCGCCCGCGGCCAGCGCGGTGCCGACGATCGCGCCGGTCTGGTAGTCCGGGATCGTCGCGCCGCCGTAGGTGTAGACGCCGAGCGCGGCCAGCTCCAGCGTCGCGCCGATCAGCAGGCCGAGCAGCGGGTTGCCGGTGATCAGGCCGGCGACCGAACCGGCGATCAGCGGGCGCTGGGCGTAGATGAGGAACGGGCCGAGCCCGTCGTAGGTGCAGTAGACGGCCCAGACGGTCAAGGCCAGCGCGACGAGCATGCCGGGCTCACAGCCCCTTTCGATCGAGCAGCGCGACGAAGTCGGCGGGTTTGTCCTGGGGCATGAGCTGGGTGACGAGCGGGACGCCGGCCGCGGCCAGCGTCCGGTAGCCGGCGGCCTCGTCCGCGGTGACCGCGATCGAGCGGGTGACCATGGTGTAGCCGTCGCCGGGCCGGGGCGCGGCGTTGCCGACGTTGACGACCTCGGGCCGCAGCCCGCCCTCGACGAGGCGGAAGACGTCTTCGGGGTGCTTGGCGATGATCATCACGTCGCCGGCGGCGGGCGCGAGCAGCGTGTCGGCCACCGAGAGCACCTCGGTGGGCAGGCCGCGCGCGGCCTGCGGGAGCAGCATCCGCTGCAGGTCGTCGGCGGCGACGTCGTCGTTGCAGACGAGCAGCCGGCGCACGCCGAGACGACGGGTCCAGGCGACGGTGACCTGCCCGTGGACCAGCCGGTTGTCGATGCGAACGTGCGCCCCCGCCATGTTTCTCCTCCCAGATGGCAGGAGACATCCTGGTTCGTCGCAGTAGTGAAGTCAATACTCCGTGTGACCAGGAAGACAGCCTCGCGCGGGCCGACGGCAGGACCCCTCAGACCTCCCGTCGGCCCCGAGCGCGCGAAGCCCCTCTTTACGTATCCCGGTGTGAATCCCCGGACCCTCCCATAAAGGTATATACCAGTATGGACCGTCTAGATCGACTGTCAAGACCCGTACCGCTCAGCGGACCGGGCCCGCCGGGCCGGCCGTCGTCGATCGGTGACCGGTTCACCCCAAGCTGTCCGTTCTTGTCAGTGACAGCCATCGGGCCCGCTTCTATCATTCCCAGTGGTCTAGACCGCCTGCGTACTTCTCGTCCACTGCCGCATCGGGAAGGCGGAATCCTCGTGACCGCAAGAACCTGGCGCCTCGCCGCACTCAGCACCGCCCTCGTGTTCGCCACCGCGTTGCTGCCGTCCGCCGGGGCCGCCGGCAACGATGGCACCGAACAGCTCCCCGACCACCTCCGGACGCCGGCGGCCACCGCCGCGGCGCCGCTGTCGACCGTCTGCGACGGCGACGGCACCAGCGGAAAGCGCGTTCAGGCGCTCTACGTCCGCGGAAATGGGCAGACCGACCGGTATTCGCAGTTCGCCGCTCAGTTCCAGACGTTCGCGAGCCAGATCGACGACGCCTTCGTCGAGGCCGCGGGCCGGCTCGGCGGCGGCGTCCGGCACCTGCGGTACGTCACCGACACGAGCTGCCGCGCCACCGTCGCGAACGTGACGATCGCGCAGGCCGACATGGCCACCGTCGACACGATCACCAACGCGATCAAGGCACAGGGGTACAACCGCGCCGACCGCAAGTACATCGTCTGGTACGACAAGGACGGCTGCGGCCTGGCGTTCGGCAACGGCGGCAACGACAGCCCGGGCGCGGGCAACCCGTACAACGCCGGCCCGCACTACGCGACGGTCGGCACCGGCTGCTGGACGTGGCAGGCGACCGGCCACGAACCGCTGCACACCCTCGGCGCCGTCCAGGGCAGCGCGCCGCACTCGACGCCGTACGGCCATTGCTGGGACGACGAAGACATCATGTGTTACGACGACGGCGGCATCCCGAACCCGCCGGGCGGCCTGGTGAAGGTCTGCCCCGGCGCGCCGGAGAACCAGATCGACTGCGGCGGCGACGACTACTTCAACACGAACCCACCGGCCGGCAGCTACCTGGCGACCCACTGGAACGTCGCGAACAGCGCGTACCTGATCACCAGCGGCACCACCAGCCCATCGGGCGCGATCACCGGGATCGGCGGCAAGTGCGTCGACGTCAGCGCGTCGAACACCACCAACGGCACCGCGATCCAGCTGTGGACCTGCAACGGCACGGGCGCGCAGCGGTGGACGTCGCAGAGCGGGACGCTGCGGGCGCTCGGCAAGTGCCTGGACGTCGCGTCGAGCGGCACCGCGGACGGCACGCTCACGCAGCTGTGGGACTGCAACGGCACCGGGGCGCAGGCGTGGCAGGCCCGCTCCGACGGCACGCTGCTGAACCCGCAGTCGGGCAAGTGCCTCGACGCGACGGGCGGCTCGTCGGCCGACGGCACCCGGCTGCAGATCCGGACCTGCGCGGCGACGGCGAACCAGCGGTGGCAGGTGCCGGCCTGATCTTTTCGTGATTTTCTCGCGAAGAGGTTCCCATTCGGACGGAAACTGGCAGAATGCGGATTGACCTGCCGGTTTCCGTCCTTACCGAGAACCTGCCGAGAAGTCGTCGGGAACTCGTCGAAATCCCGGCGGAAAGCGCGCAACCTGGCCGCGCCCTCGTCGTTAAGCGCAACGCCGGTCAGAACCCGCTCACGTGGGAGACCGACACGCTGCGAAGCCGGGCCGTTACGGCTTCGCTCAGGGAGGGAAAGCAATGCCGGCCGTTACCGCGAACATCGTCCCGCTCCGGCACGCGCGCCCGGGGGTCGTGGCGTACGTGAAGAGCCCGGACGAATGGTTCGTCGCCAACAGTGGCTGGATCCAGGGCAGCGAAGGCGTCGTGTTGATCGACACGTGCGGCACCGAGCAGGCCACTTTGGAACTGGTCCGCGACGTCCGCAAGTACGCGCCCGAAAGCGCGCAGCAACTCACCGTGGTCGTCACGCACGCGCACGGTGAGCACCACAACGGTGTCGGGGTCGCGCTGCGCGACGGCGGGACCGTGCTCGCCGCGCCCGCGAGCGTCGAGCTCGTCAAGGCGGGGCCGCAGACCTACGGCAACGTCTTCACCTGCACCCAGTGGGGCGTGCTGGAGCCGCCGGAGCCCGCCGCGGTCCACCCCGTCGTGGGCTGGAAGCGGCTCGACCTCGGGGGCGCGGTCGCCGACGTCGTGGCCGTGCCGGGCACCGCGCACACCGCCGGTGACCTGGTGGTGCACGAACCGCGCTCGGGCACGCTGTTCACCGGCGACCTGGTGTTCATCGGCAGCACGCCGATGGCGGTGCACGGCTCGATCCCGGGCTGGCTCGACGCGCTCGACTGGCTGCAGGACACGTTCCGCCCGCGGACGCTCGTGCCCGGCCACGGGCCGGTCGCGAACCCGGGCCACAGCGCCGTGCACGCGATGCGCGTCTACCTGGAGTGGCTCCTGGACGCGACCGCGCGCAGCCGCGACTTCTCGAAGCTGGCGACCCAGGCTTCGCTGCGCTGGCCGACGTGGACCAACCCGGAGCGCCACATCGGCAACCTGATGCGCGCGTACGCCGACCAGCACGGCCTCAAGCTCGACGTGGACCTCGCGGTCGACGCGGTGATCGCCGCCGCGGGCGGGCGCATCGACCTGGACTACCTGCTGGGCGCCGAGCCGGTCCGCCGGATCTCCTAAGCGGGCCCGAGGCTTTCGAGGAGCTTCCGCAGCATCTCCGCCAGGTCCTCCCGCTCGTCGTCTTCGAGCGCGGCCAGGACGCGGTGTTCCGTCGCGACGTGGTCCGGCAGCGCGCGGTCGATCAGCTCACCGCCGGCGTCGGTCAGCTCGACCCGCACGCCCCGGCCGTCGGCCTCGTTGGGCGTGCGGCGGACCAGGCCCCGCGCCTCCAGCTTGTCGAGGCGCTGGGTGATCGCGCCGGAGGTGACCATCGCCGAGCGCATCAGCTCCGTCGGGGTCAGCCGGTACGGCGGGCCGGTGCGGCGCAGGGTCGCCAGGACGTCGAAGGTCGCGTGGTCCAGGCCGTGCCGGGCGAAGGTACGCCGCAGCTCGGCGTCGACCAGCACACCCAGCCGGGACAGCCGGCCGATCACGGCCATCGGGGAGACGTCGAGGTCGGGACGCTCGGCGTGCCACTGCTCCAGCACCCGGTCCACGTGGTCGGCCATCGGCCCAGCGTAACCGAAACCTTAGCGGTAAGTGAGCGGTAGCAATTTACCTTAGCGCTGAGCTATATTGCCTTAGTGCTCAACAACCGGCTCCTGGTGGTCACCGCTCTCGCCCCGGTCATCTGGGGCTCCACCTACCTGGTCACGACCGAGCTGCTGCCACCCGGCCGGCCGCTGCTGGCCGCCGTCGTCCGGGCGCTGCCCGCCGGGCTCCTGCTGGTCGCGTTCACCCGGCAGCTGCCGCGCGGCAGCTGGTGGTGGCGGTCGCTCGTGCTCGGCACCCTGAACATCGGCGCGTTCTTCGCGCTGCTGTTCGTCGCCGCCTACCGGCTGCCCGGCGGCGTCGCCGCGACGCTCGGCGCCCTGCAGCCGCTGCTCGTCGCCGGCCTGTCCACCGGTCTGCTCGGCGAACGGCTGACCCGGCGCACGCTGCTCGCCGGCGTCGCGGGTGTCGCCGGCGTCAGCCTGCTCGTGCTGCGGTCGGACGCCCGGCTCGACGCGCTCGGCGTCGCCGCGGCGGTCGGCGGCGCGGTCGTGATGGCCACCGGCGTCGTGCTGAGCAAGCGCTGGACGTCGCCCGCTCCCCTGCCGGCGACCACCGGCTGGCAGCTCGTCGCGGGCGGGCTGGTGCTCGTGCCGCTCGCGCTCGCCGTCGAAGGGCTGCCGCCGTCGACGCTGTCCGCGGCGAACTACGCGGGTTACGGCTACCTCGCGCTGATCGGCGCCGCGCTGGCGTACCCGCTGTGGTTCCGCGGGATCCGCGCGTTGTCGCCGACGCACGTGACGTTCCTCGGGCTGCTCAGCCCGGTGGTCGCGACCATGCTCGGCCGGCTCGTGCTCGGCCAGCGCCTCGGCGGGTGGCAGCTGCTCGGCGGCGCGGTCGTGCTCGTCGCCGTCGTGACCGCTCAGCGACGGACGCTGGGCCGGACGGCTGCTAATAATTATCAGCCTTTGACAACGTCTCCGCGTGCCACCGACTCTGAAGTGGTCTGAACAACTCGTGATCACCGGCCTCGACGAGGAGGCGCCCCGTGCGTCCGAGATCCCCCTTCCGACGGCGGTTTTCCGCTCTGGCCGCGACGCTCGCCGTCGCCGCCGGGCTCACGACCGCCGTCGCCCCGGCCGCCGACGCGGTCCCGGCCACCATCCCGTTGAAGATCACCAACAACTCCGGTCGCGGTGATCAGGTCTACGTCTACGACCTGGGCACCAACCTGGCCACCGGACAGCAGGGCTGGGCCGACGCCAACGGCACGTTCCACGCCTGGCCGGCCGGCGGCAACCCGCCCACCCCGGCGCCGGACGCGTCGATCCCCGGGCCCGCGAACGGCGGCTCGAGCACCATCCGGATCCCGAAGTTCTCCGGCCGGATCTACTTCTCCTACGGGCAGAAGCTGGTCTTCAAGCTGACGACCGGCGGCCTGGTGCAGCCCGCGGTGCAGAACCCGTCCGACCCGAACGTCAACATCCTGTTCAACTGGTCGGAGTACACGCTCAACGACGCCGGCCTCTGGATCAACAGCACCCAGGTGGACATGTTCTCCGCGCCGTACGCGGTCGGCGTGCAGCCGACCGGCGGCACGACGAAGACCACCGGGCACCTGAAAGCGGGCGGCTACAACGGTTTCCTGAACTCGTTGCGCGGTCAGGCCGGCGGCTGGGCGAACCTGATCCGGACCCGCTCGGACGGCACGGTGCTACGCGCGCTGGCGCCGGGCCACGGCATCGAAGCGGGCGCGCTGCCCGCGACCGTGCTGCAGGACTACATCAACCGCGTCTGGACGAAGTACAGCTCGTCGGCGCTGACGGTGACGCCGGTGGCGGACCAGCCGAGCGTGAAGTACACCGGCCGGGTGTCGGGCAACGTCATGAACTTCACGAACACCTCGGGCGGCTTCGTGACGGCGTTCCAGAAGCCGGACTCCGACAGTGTTTTCGGCTGCTACAAGAACCTCGACGCCCCGAACGACGTCCGCGGGCAGATCTCGCGCACGCTCTGCGCGGGCTTCAACCGCTCGACGCTGCTGACGAACGCCAACCAGCCGGACACCAGCTCGGCCGGCTTCTACCTGGACAGCGTCACCAACCAGTACGCGAAGAAGATCCACGCGCAGATGGCGGACGGCAAGGCGTACGCGTTCGCTTTCGACGACGTCGGCAACTACGAGTCCCTGGTCAACGACGGCAACCCGGCGACGGCCTACCTCACGCTGGACCCCTTCAACTGAGGAAACCAGCGCCCTCGTGAGTGTTCAGGGCGGCCGGAACCGCCCTGAACACTCACGTCAAGCCCCGACGTAGGCCGCCAGGTGCTCACCGGTCAGCGTGGACCGCGCCTCCACCAGCTCCCGGGGTGTGCCTTCGAAGACGACCGTGCCGCCGTCGTGGCCGGCGCCGGGGCCGAGGTCGATCAGCCAGTCCGCGTGCGCCATCACGGCCTGGTGGTGCTCGATGACGATCACCGACTTGCCCGAGTCCACCAGCCGGTCGAGCAGGCCGAGCAGGTTCTCGACGTCGGCCAGGTGCAGGCCGGTGGTCGGCTCGTCGAGGACGTAGACGTCGCCCGCGGAACCCAGGTGCGTGGCCAGCTTGATCCGCTGCCGCTCACCGCCGGACAACGTCGTGAGCGGCTGGCCCAGGGTCAGGTAACCGAGGCCGACGTCGCCGAGCCGCTGCAGGATCTTGTGCGCCGCGGGCAGCTTGCCGCTGAAGAACTCCGTCGCCGCGGCCACCGACATCGACAGGACCTCGCTGATGTCCTTGCCGCCGAACTTGTAGTCCAGCACCTCGGCCTGGAACCGCTTGCCCTCGCACACTTCGCACGGCGTCGCGACGCCGGCCATCATGCCCAGGTCGCTGTAGATCACGCCGGCGCCGTTGCAGTTCGGGCACGCGCCTTCGGAGTTGGCGCTGAACAACGCCGGCTTGACGCCGTTCTCCTTCGCGAAAGCCTTGCGGATCGGCTCGAGCAGCCCGGTGTAGGTCGCCGGGTTGCTGCGCCGCGAGCCGCGGATCGCGCCCTGGTCGATCGAGACGACGCCCTCGGCGCCCGCGACCGAACCGTGGATCAGCGACGACTTCCCGGACCCCGCCACGCCGGTGATGACGGCGAGCACGCCGAGCGGGATGTCGACGTCGACGTCACGCAGGTTGTGCGTCGACGCGCCCCGGACCTCCAGCGCCCCTTCGGGCTTCCGGACTTCGTCCTTGAGCGCGGCCCGGTCGTCGAGGTGGCGCCCGGTCATCGTGTCGCTCTTCCGCAACCCCGCGACGGTGCCCTCGAAGACGACCTCGCCGCCTTCCGAACCGGCCTTCGGCCCGAGGTCGACGACGTGGTCGGCGATCGCGATCGCCTCCGGCTTGTGCTCCACGACGAGCACCGTGTTGCCCTTGTTCCGCAGCTGCAGCAGCAGTTCGTTCATCCGCTGGATGTCGTGCGGGTGCAGCCCGATAGTCGGCTCGTCGAAGACGTAGGTGACGTCGGTGAGCGACGACCCGAGGTGCCGGATCATCTTGGTCCGCTGCGCCTCACCGCCCGACAACGTGCCCGACGGCCGGTCCAGCGAGAGGTAACCGAGGCCGATCTCGACAAACGAGTCGAGCGTGTGGCCCAGCGCCTCCAGCAGCGGCGCGACCGACGGCGCCTTCAGGCCGCTGACCCACTGGGCGAGGTCGCTGATCTGCATCGCGCAGGCGTCGGCGATGTTCACCTTCCCGATCTTCGACGACCGGGCCTCCGGGCTCAGCCGCGTGCCGTCGCACTCCGGGCACGTGGTGAACGTGACCGCCCGCTCCACGAACGCGCGGATGTGCGGCTGCATCGCGTCGACGTCCTTGGAGAGCATCGACTTCTGGATCGAGGGCACCAGGCCCGAGTACGTCAGGTTGATGCCTTCGACCTTGATCTTGGTCGGCTCCTTGTAGAGCAGGTCGTCGAGCTGGCGCTTGGTGAACTTCTTGATCGGCTTGTCCGCGTCGAAGAAGCCGCAGCCGCGGAAGATGCGGCCGTGCCAGCCCTCCATGCTGTAGCCGGGGATGGTGATCGCACCCTCGTTGATCGACTTCGTCTCGTCGTAGAGCTGGGTGAGGTCCATGTCGTTGACCGCGCCCCGGCCCTCGCACCGCGGGCACATGCCGCCGAGGACGCTGAAGCTGCGGCGCTCCTTCGTGGTGCGGCCGCCCTTCTCGAGGGTGACCGCACCGGCGCCGCTGATCGACGCGACGTTGAAGGAGAACGCCTGGGGCGAGCCGATGTACGGCTTCCCGAGCCGGCTGAACAGGATCCGCAGCATCGCGTTGGCGTCGGTCGCCGTGCCGACCGTGGAGCGCGGGTCGCTGCCCATCCGTTCCTGGTCGACGATGATCGCCGTCGTCAGCCCGTCGAGGACGTCGACGTCGGGGCGCGCCAGCGTCGGCATGAACCCCTGCACGAACGCGCTGTAGGTCTCGTTGATCAGCCGCTGCGACTCCGCGGCGATCGTGCCGAACACCAGCGAGCTCTTGCCCGAACCGGAGACCCCGGTGAACACGGTCAGCCGGCGCTTCGGCAGCTCGACCGTGACGTCCTTGAGGTTGTTGACGCGCGCGCCGTGCACCCGGATCAAGTCGTGGCTGTCGGCTTCGTGGCTGGCCTTGCTCATCGTGTCTCCATCTTGTCCGGGCGGGCCTGAGAGCGATCCAACCAGGTCAGCTGTCCTGCAGCACACCCAGAACGTTGCCGTCGGCGTCGGTGAAGGTGGCCACCAGCCGGCCGCCGCCGACGTCCTTCGGGGCGTCCTTCACGGTGCCGCCGGCCGCGGTCACCTCGGCGAGCTTCGCCTCGATGTCGTCGACGTGCCAGTAGCTCACCGGGCCGGTGCCCGGTGCGGCACCGCCCGGCACCAGCCCGATGTGCTGGCCCTCGACGTCGTAGCCGACGTAGTAGGCCGAGTCGGCGGTCGGCTCGGCGCCGAGCAGCGCGGTGTAGACGGCCTTGGCCTTCTCCAGGTCGGAGACGGGGTGCAGCACGGTCTTGATCCCCTGGGTGCTCATGGTCACTCCTCGTTGTCGTCTTCTGTGCCACCGACGCTACGACCGGGGCGATGACCTGCGCTTCTCGATTCCTGATCGGTCTCGCGCGTGCATGATGGAGGTATGCGGATCACGGCTTGGTGGCGCGGCATCAGCCCGCGACGGCGCCTGATGCTGAGCGGCGTGGCGGTCGTCGTGGTGGCCGTGGTCGTCGCGGCGGTCGTCGTCACGTCCGGTACCAGCGCCGCGCCGCAGGCCGGGACGCCCGACCAGGACAAGCCGGGCCCGGTGCTGCTCGTGCCCGGGTACGGCGGCGGCCAGGGCGCGCTCAACGAGCTCGCCGCGCACATCCGGCAGACCACCGGACGCACGACCGAGGTGCTCACCCTGGCCGGCGACGGCACCGGTGACCTGCTCGAACAGGTCGCCGTGCTCTCCTCGGCGGTCGAACGCGCGTACGCGGCCGGCGCGCCTTCGGTGGACGTCGTCGGCTACTCCGCGGGCGGCGTCGTGGCGCGGCTGTGGGTCGGCCGCGAGGGCGGCGAGCACCAGGCCCGCCGGGTCGTCACGCTCGGGGCGCCCATGCACGGCACCGGCCTGGCCGCGGCGGGCGGCGCGCTCGTGCCGGGCGCCTGCCCGACGGCGTGCGTCCAGCTGGCACCGGGCAGCGCGCTGCTGCAGGAGATGGCGAAGGACCCGATCCCGTCGACCCTGCCGTGGCTGTCGGTGTGGACCGAGCGCGACGAGACCGTCACGCCCCCGGACTCGGCCCAGGTGGACGGCGCGGTCAACGTGGCGTTGCAGCAGGTCTGCCCCGGCAACCAGGCCGGCCACGGCGACCTGCCCACCGACCCCGCCGTCACGGAGCTGGTGCTGCAGGCGCTGGGCACCACGCCGCTGGAAGCACCCGCGGAGTGCCTCAGCTCGTGACGTCCTTGGTCGCGAAGTTCGCCCAGGCGGCGCCGAAGAACACCACGATGTAGCCGGCCTGCAGCAGCAGGCCGTGGTCGATGTTGCGCCACAGCACGGGGTCGCGGAAGAAGTCGATCCACGACAGCCAGTAGTGCGTCGGCAGGTACGGCTTCACCGACGCCGCCGCGTCCAGCGTCTCCAGCACCGAGCTGGTGATCAGCACGGCCAGCCCGCCCAGCGCCGCGCCGAGCGACGAGACGGTGACCGTCGAGAGGAACATCGTGATCGCGGCGAACCCCAGCATCGACACCACGATGTAGCTCACCGCGCCGAGCAGCCGCAGGCCCAGCCCGGACGAGCTGAGCGACTGCCCCGACAACGACGTCACCCCGGCGGGCTGCCCGCCGGGACCCGCGACGCCGGGGTTGCCGCCGGTGCCGAACAGGATCACGCCGAGCACCAGCGACGTCAGCACCACGATCACGATCGCCGCGGTGACGTACACCGCGATGGCGGCCATCTTGGCGCTGAGCAGGCGTGTCCGGCCGACCGGGCGCACCAGCAGGTACCGCAGGGTGCCGCCGGACGCCTCGCCGGCGATCGCGTCGCCCGCGACGACGGCGACCGCGATCGGCAGGAACAGCGGCAGCACCAGGGCGAGCGCGGCCGCCGGGTAGAGCGCGCCGTCGTTCACCACGGCCGACAGGAACGCCCCGCCCTGCCCGGGCGGCGGCGCGAAGTCGGCCGTCGCCAGGAAGATCCCGACGATCGCGGGCAGCAGGCAGAGCAGCAGGATGCTGACCCAGATCCGCGGCCGCAGCACGAGTTTCCGCAGCTCGACGCCGATCATCCGGCCGCCACCTCCCCGAAGCGGTCCGAGCCGGGGCCGGTGAACTCGAGGACCACCTGTTCGAGGGTCCGCCGCTCGGCGTCGATGGACGACACGCGCACGCCGGCCTGGACGAGCATCGCGTTCAGGGCGGCCGGGTCTTCGTGCCGGATCACCAGCCGGTCACCGTCGCGGGACTCGAGCTGCCCGTCGAGGACCGCGGCCGCCTCGGCCGGGTCCGGCGTGCCGACGAGCACCCGGCCGGTCAGCGCGCGCAGCGACGTCAGGTCCTCTTCCAGCACCAGCCGGCCGCGGTCGACGACGCCGACGCGGGTGCACAGCTGCTCGACCTCGGCCAGCAGGTGACTCGACAGGAACACCGTGGTCCCGCCCGCGTTCAGCGCGACCAGCAGCTCGCGGATCTCCTTGATGCCCTGCGGGTCGAGGCCGTTGGTCGGCTCGTCGAGGATCAGCAGCCGTGGCTTGCGCAGCAGCGCGCCGGCCAGCCCGAGCCGCTGCCGCATGCCCAGCGAGTACGCCTTGATCGGCCGCTGGTCGACCGCGCCCAGCCCGACCTGCTCCAGGGCGTCGTCGATGCGACGCCGCCGGGTGCGCCGGCCGCCGCCGCGCCCGGCGGCGTCGAGCAGCGAGAGGTTCCGGCGGCCGGACAGGTGCGGGTAGGCGGCCGGGCCCTCGACGAGCGCGCCGACCTCCGGCAGCACCTCGGCGACCCGTTTCGGCACCGGCTTCCCGAGGACCTCGATCTCGCCGCTGGTCGCGTAGACGAGCCCGAGCAGCATCCGGACCAGCGTGGTCTTGCCCGAGCCGTTCGGGCCGAGGAAGCCGTAGCGGTCGCCTTCGCGCACGTCCAGGTCGACGGCGTCGACGGCGAGCACCCGGCCGTAGCGCTTGGTCAGGCCGCGGGTGACGATCATCGGCCGCTCCGGCGCAGCCGCGACAGCTCGTCCGCGACCGTGCGCAGCACGTCCGGCGTCACCGTCCCGGCCAGCAGGTACGAGCGCCGGGAGAACGCCGACCGCACGATCGCCAGCGACAACGGCGTGAGCGACAGCTGCACCACGCTCCCGGCCGTCAGCTTGACCTCCACACCGCCTGCCTTCCCGGCCGCGTCGCTCGCGGCGTTCCCGACGTTGCGCGGCACGGCGATGACGGCGAAGGCCGCCAGCCCGGTGCCGTAGAGCGCGGCGCCGGTGATCCCGCCGAAGTTCGACGACACCACCGGCCGCCCGCCGAGGGTGGTCGGCAGCACGGCCTGGCCCAGCGCCCCGAGGGCGTCGGTGACGTCCGGGGCGCTCGTGACGGAGAAGCCGGACCCGAGCACCGGCCGCGGCGCCTCGACCACCGGCGTCGTCTGCTCGACCTGCTGGAACGCGGTGCTCAGGATCGGTGCCTGCTGGCCCCGCGCGGTGACTTCGACGCGCACCGGCAGCCCCGTCGCCGGGTCGGCCCACAGGTCCACCTGGCCGATCGTGGTGTCCGGGTCGGCCGGGACCAGCCGCAGCCCGGACGCGTCGACACCGGCGACGCGCCGCGCGGGCAGCGTGCTCACCGAGTCGTTCTTCGCCGCCTGCAGGACCCGCCGCGCGAGCTCCGGCGGCAGCAGATCCCCTGCTCGCGGCAGCCGGACGCTCGGTTCGCCGATCAGCTCGGTCAGCGTGTTGGTGCCGTAGTCCCAGGTGTATTCGCCGTCGGGCAGCCGGTAGACGTCGTGCTCGCCCGCGGTGCCGAGGGTGTCGACGCGGTAGCGGTCGGGCCCGGCGTACCAGGCGCGCATCCGCGTCGTCCCGGCGAAGAGCGCGGCGACGTCGGCGAGGTTCGGCAGCTCCGGCAGGGCGAGCGAGCCGGAGCTCTCGGCGTACCCCTGGTACGGCCGGCCGGCGGAGGCCAGCACCAGCGTGCGCAGGCGCGCCGGGTCGATCGACTCCCCCGCGGACGGCAGGGCGGCGACGACGGCGGGCACCGACACGAGGACAAGGGTCACCGCGGCGACCACCGCCCACCGGCGCCGCGTTTCGTGCCGCACCACCGAGGGCGTCATCCGGCATCACCTCTCTGTCGTCCTTTGTACGCCATGGCACCCGGAAGATCAGCCGCCGAGTTCTTACGAATCCTGTGGATCGCGGCGGTACGCTCGCCCGGTGACGACCCCCGTTCATGCTGCTGTCTTGAGCTAGTTCCGGCTGCTCCGGCAGTCCCGAACCCCCCTCACCCCGCGCCGCGCGCGGGCACTCCGCCACGCGCGCGGCCGCAGCAGAACGGAATTCCGTGCCTCACCTCGTCATGCCCGGCGAACCCGGCCGCATGCTCTTCGCCCCGCCCGCCCGCTCCGACGTCCCGGCCGTTCCCGCCGACGAAGCGCTCTCGGCCGACGCGGCACTGCGCAGCTTCTCCGCCGGCGTCGCCCTGCTCTGGAGCGGCGGCTACCCGGCCGCGCGGCAGCTCCTCGACGCCGTGTCCCGGCGGCTCCCGCCCCCGCCGCCGGACGACTACCCGGCCCACCGGGCGCACCGCGCGCACCGGGCGCGGCTGCTCTCGCTGCTGTACGTGCCCCTCGATCCCGGGCACGTCGTCCCGCTGCGCCGGGCGCCGGACGTCCGGGAGGCGTGCACCGGCGTCTACGGCGCGCTCGACGTCGCGGCCGCGGTCCCGCTGCGGGAGCTGCTCGGCGTCCTCGGCGCGGCCGGATGGCGCCGGAGGGGGATCGCCGTCCCCGCGCTCGGCGCGCGGATCCACCCGTACCACGGCGTTTTCGCGCCGGTGCGCCAGGAGTACGTCCGGCTGGTCGCGGAAACGCCGTTGCCTGCCACGGATGTCGCGTTCGACGTCGGCACCGGCACCGGCGTGCTCGCCGCCGTGCTCGCCCACCGCGGCGTGGCGCGGGTGGTCGCGACGGACGCCGAGCCCCGGGCCGTCGCGTGCGCGGCGGACAACCTGGCCCGGCTGGGGTTCTCCGCGCGCACCGAAGTCGTCTGCGCGGACCTGTTCCCACCCGGCCGGGCTTCGCTGGTGGTGTGCAACCCGCCGTGGCTGCCGGGCCGGCCCCGGACGTCGCTCGACCACGCCGTGTACGACCCGGGCAGCCGGATGCTGCGCGGCTTCCTCGACCGGCTGCACCGGCACCTGAAGCCGGGCGGCGAGGCCTGGCTCGTGCTGTCCGACCTGGCCGAACACCTCGGCCTGCGCACCCGTGGCGAGCTGCTCGGCTGGATCGACGCGGCGGGCCTCGACGTCGCGGGCCGGACCGACACGGCACCACAGCATCCCCGCGCGGCCGACGCCGACGACCCGCTGCACCGGGCCCGCGCGGCGGAAGTCACGTCGCTGTGGCGCCTGCGCGCGGACTGAGCACCACCGCCGGTGTCACGACTCGGTCCGGAATGCCGGATCCGGGTCGTGCCCCGGTTATTCTCGGGCCCAGCGCAACCGACCATGGGGGACGAAGTGAGCACGACCGGCGAGGGCACACCGCAGAGCAACGCCGAGGCGATGATCGCCGAGGCCAAGCGGGCGTTGTGGGTGATGGTGGGCCTGCTGGCCGTGATGTGGGTGCTGCAGATCGTCAACGCCCTCGACGACAACGGCCTGAGCCACGAGTTCGGCATCGAAGCTCGCGACCCCGCGTCGCTGCCGGAGATCTTCAGCGCGCCGTTCTTCCACTTCGGCTGGGACCACATCGAAGCCAACTCCGGCCCGCTGTTCGTCTTCGGCTTCCTCGCCGCTTATCGCGGGGTGAAGAAGTGGCTGGGCGTGAGCGTGCTGATCATCATCGCGAGCGGCCTCGGCGTCTGGTTCATCTCGCCGTCGACCGCGGTCACCGCCGGCGCCAGCGGCCTGGTGTTCGGCTACTTCGGCTACATCATCGTGCGCGGCCTGTTCGACCGCCACCCGATCGACATCGTGATCGGCCTGGTGATGGCGCTGTGCTTCGCCTACCAGTTCTCGTCGCTGCTGCCCTCCGACGAGCAGGTCAGCTGGCAGGGCCACATGTTCGGCTTCGCGGGCGGCATCATCGGCGGCTGGCTCTTCCGCGACCGCCGCCCCAAGCCCGTCACCGGCCCGGACGCGACCGACCCGGCGACCGTGCTGCTCCCCAAAGACCTCTAGGAGGTGTCCGGGCCGGCCTTCTGAAGCGGATCGTCCACAGTGGATTCCTGGGTGCGGGGTGTGAACCGCTGTGAGAACGCTGTGGATCCGGCTCCGCGAGATGCCGGCCCGGCGCGGCTGTGGTGATCTGGATCGGTGGCGAACAGTTTCCTCCGGACCGCGGTCCTCGCGGCGGCATCGACGCTGGTCCTGGGGACCGGCGTCGCTCTCGGCGCGAACTCGACCGCCGACGACGCCTACGCCGCGGCCGCCCCGGTCAGCACGCCTGCCCTCGCGCCCACCGTCACGTCCACACCTGAAGCCGCGGCGCCCGCGACCACCTCACCGGTCGGCGCGTTGTTCGCGAACGGGAGCCACTTCTGCAGCGCCAGCGTCGTGCACTCCGATGCCGGCGACCTCGTCCTGACCGCCGCGCACTGCGTCAAGGACGGGATGGCCTTCGCGCCCGGTTATCACGACGGCGTCGCGCCGCTCGGAATGTGGACCGTGACGGACGTGGCCGTCGCGGCCGGCTGGACGTCGGCCGCGGATCCGGATCTCGACTTCGCTTTCCTGACCGTTCACCAGGCCGGGAACACCGCTTCCCTGGAAAGCCTGACCGGCGCGAACACCCTCGGAATCGACCAGGGATTCGACCACGAAATCACTCTTACGGGCTACCCCGACACAACCGATTCCCCGGTCGTCTGCACGGGCGAAACAACCCGTTCGGACGTATATCAGCAACGGATCGCGTGCCCCGGTTTTCCGGACGGGACCAGCGGCGGGCCGTGGGTGACGAACGGCGTGGTCGTCGGCGTGATCGGCGGTTACCAGCTCGGCGGCGACACCCCGGACGTCTCCTACAGCGCCTATTTCGACGACGACATCCAGCAGCTCTACACGTCGGCTTCGGGCTGAACGCGAACCGGGCCCGCGTCCCTGGCGGAGGACACGGGCCCGGCTCATCTCACGTGAACCCTCAGCAGGTCACGATGAGCCCGGTGAGCGCCGAGCACGTCTTCGACGCGCTGTCGTTGGCGCTGGTGGGGTCGGTCGGCGCGCTCGTGGTCTTCTGCACCGTGGTGGTGTAGGAGCCGAGGGCCAGCAGGCCGCCGTCGACCGAGAACTTCGCGGTCGTGGACGCACCGGAGGCCAGCGAGGCGACGTCGCAGTTCAGCGTCCGGGTGCTGCCCACGTGGGCGCAGCCGGTCGAGCTCGCGTACGAAAGACCCGACGCGTACGTTGCGACGACCCGGATCCCGGACGCGGCCGACGGGCCGGTGTTCGTCACGGTCAGCGTGTAGTCGATGCGCGCGTTCAGGCCGCCGCGGCCGGTCGCGGCGAGCGCGACCTTGACGTCGGCGATGTTCGACGCCTCACCAATGGTGACCACCGGGCCGTCGAGGGTCTCGAAGGCGTAGTTGTCACCGACGAACTGGTGCTGCAGCGTGAACTGGCCCGGCGTGATCGTTTCCTTGGCGCGCAACGTGAACACCGCGGTCCGGGTGCCGCCGGCTTCGAGGTCGCCGAACGGCGCGCGGTAGCTGCTGCCGGCCTGGAAGCAGCCCAGGTCCGTCACGCCGGTGCAGGACACCAGGTCCGCGACGTCGGTGATGGCGGTCGGCGAGCCGTAAATGGCCGCCTTCGCGAACGTCACCGTGAAATCGCGGTCGTTGTAAATGGTTTCCGAGACGGTGAATGTCTGCCCCGGCAGTACCGTTGTGGGACTGACTTCGACAGAACTGGAGGGCGGGGCCGCGTCCGCGGCGGGCGCCATCGCGATGAACGCGGTGGCCAAAGCGGCCACCGAAGACAGAATCGTTGTCCGTCGCCAGCTTCTTCGCATAGTGGTGTTCTCGCCGTTCAGTCGAGGAATGCCGCTCTGACAGATGCTGCTGTTCAGTCGTCGCGTCCCCACAATTCGTTACCTCCATCCGGCGGCGCCCCGGAACCGCCGTCAGGACTGACGCCAGCGGCCGTTCATCTCACCCGGACGCGGCGGTGGACCCGGCAGGTCCGGGCCCTCGCCCGCCGCCAGCCCTTCCAGGAGCAGCGCGAGGTACCGCTGCCGCAGCTCACTGGTGCGCACCGGGTCGTCGACGCGGATCGCCGCGCAGCACTCGAGGATCATGCCGACGTCTTCGGTCACGGCGTCGCGGCGCAGGCGCCCGCTCTCGTGCGCGCGGGCGACGAGCCCGGCGGCCAGCTCGTTCGCGCGCTGGGCGTCGAGGCCCATCTCCCGGGTCGGCGTGAACGTGCCCGCCAGGTGCGTGGTCAGCGAGTGCACGTCGGCGTCGACCACCCGGCCGAGGAAGCCGGTGAGGGCCGTCCAGGCGTCCGGCTCCTCGACCGAGACCTCGGCCTCGGAGATGAACCGGCGGAGGCCGTCGTGGCAGAGCCGGCAGAGCAGCAGCTCCTTGCTCGGGTACCGCCGGTAGAGAGCGCTGATGCCGACGCCGGCGCGCTCGGCGACGGCCGAGACCGGCGCCTTCGGGTCCAGCAGGAAGACGTCACGGGCGGCGTCGAGGATCACGACGTCGTTGCGGGCGGCCTGGCCGCGGCGGCCGGGCAGGGCACTCTCGGTCATGGATCCAGGCTAGCACTGGAACGGATCGTTCCGCTCTGCTATCGTACGGAACGAAGCATTCCGTTCCAGTCATCGAGGAGCAGTCATGACAGCCCCCGCCCTTCGCCCCTTCCGCGCCGAGATCCCGCAGTCCGCCCTGGACGACCTGCGGGCGCGGCTCCAGCGCGCCCTCTGGCCGGACGACCTGCCGGCCGGTTACGGCGTCACGAACGAGCGGGTCCGCGCGCTGGCCGAGCACTGGCTGGAGCGGTTCGACTGGCGGGCCTTCGAGGCGCGGCTCAACGCGTATCCGCAGTTCACGACCGAGATCGACGGCGAGACGATCCACTTCCTGCACGTCCGGTCGTCCCGCGCGGACGCCACCCCGCTGGTGCTGACGCACGGCTGGCCGGGGTCGGTCGCCGAGTACCTCGACGTCATCGGCCCGCTGACCGAGCCGGAGTCACCCGAGGCGCCGGCGTTCCACCTGGTGATCCCGTCGCTGCCGGGCTTCGGGTTCTCGGGTCCGGTGAAGTCCGCGGGCTGGGGCACGCACCGCACCGCGGCGGCGTGGGCCGAGCTGATGAGCCGGCTGGGCTACGAGTCGTACGGCGCGGCGGGCAACGACGCCGGTTCGATGATCTCGCCGGAGATCGGCAGGCTCGCACCGGAGAAGGTCGTCGGCGTGCACGTCACGCAGCTGTTCTCGTTCCCGTCGGGCGACCCGGCGGAGATGGCGGACCTGAGCGAGGCCGACCAGGGCGCGCTGGCGCACCTGCAGTGGTTCTACGAGAACATGTTCTCCTTCAACCAGCTGCACAGCCAGCAGCCGCACACGCTGGCGTTCGCGCTCGCCGACTCGCCGCTGGCCCTGCTGGCGTGGAACGCGCAGCTGTTCGGCGAAAGCCTCGACGCCGACTTCGTCCTGGCGAACGTGGCGCTGTACTGGCTGACGGGAACCGGCGGCTCGTCGATCCGCTTCTACTACGAGGACGCGCAGAGGCCGTCGCACCCCGCGGAGCCGACCACGGTCCCGACAGCGCTGGCGATGTTCAAGGGCGACTTCCAGTCGATCCGCCGGTTCGCCGACCGCGACCACGCGAACATCGTCAGCTGGAACAGCTACGACGCCGGCACCGGCAACGGCGGCGGCCCACGCGACGCCGCCGGCCACTACGCGGCGCACGAGGCCCCCGAGATCCTGGTCGCCGACATCCGCCGGTTCTTCGACGGCCTTTCCCGCCCCTGGCCGGTCCTGGACCAGGCCCACGCCGCTTTGCGCTCGGCGATCGAAGGTGTCGAGGACTGGTCGGCCCCGACCCCGTGCGCGGACTGGAACATCACCCAGGTCCTGCAACACGCGGCGGCCGACCAGCTGGGCTACGCGGCATTCATCACGGGCGAGCCGGGCCCGGACTTCAACCCGTTCGCCCCGTCGGGCACCCTCACCGAGTCGCCGAGCGCCTACCTGGAACCCAAACTGGCGGCGGCCGAGGCCGCATTCGCGACGATCACCCCCGACGCCACCGCGGTCCCGACCCCCCTCCCCCAAGGCGCACTACCGGCCCCGGTGGCGGTCGGCGCGGCAGCTCTCGACGCCACGGTCCACGCCTGGGACATCGCCACGGCAACGGGCCGGAAGTCCTTGTTGACAAACGAACTGGCGGAGGCCCTGCTGCCGGTGGCCAAGGAACTGGCCGAGCCACTGCGAGGGTTCGCCTACGCCCCAGCCCTACCAGCACTGACCGAAGACGACGCGGTGTCGACACTGCTGAGGTACCTGGGCCGCAACCCCCACTGGACGGCCTAAGGCGCCGCGGGGTCGGGCCCCTCCCGGCCGCAGCCCCCTAAGTCACCCCCGCTCGACCAGTTCGCCGCAGCGGCCTCTCCCGGCTGAAGCCAAGCACCACGCAAGGCTCTCCAGCCACACCACCGCCAACAACCCCCGGCGGCGGCTCCCCAGCCAACGGCAGCAGCACCGCCACCCGCAACGGCAACCAAACCGACGGCCCACCAAGCCATCACCGACCGCCGACCAGCAGCCATCAGCTCGCAACCGACGGCCAGCAGCCATCACCTCTCCCGCCGCAAGCTGCGCTCAGGCAGCCAAGGCCCCACCAGTTCACGACAGCAGCCACGCCCGGACAACGCGTCCCGCGCAACACCTCTCCACTCAGCCGACGGCCAGCAGCCATCACCCGCCCGCCGCAAGCTGCACTCAAGCAGCCAGGCCCACCAGATCACGACAGCAGCCACGCCCGGACAACATCGTCCTACGCAACACCTCTCCACTGAGCCAGCAGCCACCTCCATCACCGACTTCCGGCGCACCTCCACCCCGCCAACGGCAGCACCAGCACCCCACCACAGCCGACCGGCCAGCAGCCGGCCACCGGCCACCGGCCACCGGCCACCGGCCACCGGCCACCGGCCACCGGCCACCGGCCACCGGCCACCGGCCACCGGCGATCGAACACCGGCGATCGAACACGCTGCTGCCCACCACCATGCCGGGTTCATAGTTCGGAGCGGTCGTCACCGGCGTGGTCTCGGTCGAGGCCACGTTCAGCTGGCCCGGCCTCGGGCATCCGACGTACCCGGACCGGCGACCGGCCAAGCCACCACCGACCCGCCACGGCGTCCCTCGAAACCCCAAGCCCAACCGGCTCGCGGCGGCAACCACCCTCCGCGCGCCCAACGCACCACCGGCCGCCGAACATCCACAGTGGACCGACCAAGGCCCGGGAGCACCATGAACAACCCCGCCGAGACCGCGCGAAAATCCGTTGCCCCGCAAGGAACCGCGATCCTAACCTCGAGCCATGACGAACCGGCCCTTCCGTTGGGACCTCGTGCGTCCCGACCAGGTCGGGACGCTCCTCGACAACGCCCGGGAACCGCACCTCTGGTTCCTCCCCCAGCTCACCGAGGCCACCGGGAAAGTGCTGGCGCGCTGCGGAAACGGCGAGCTCCACTTCGTGGGCCGCTCGCTCGACAGCATGCACGACCTCCTCGGCGGGGCCCTCGAACGCACCTCCTGGCACGACCGCGTCCACCAGCTGCCGATGTCCCTGAAACCACTGCGGGACTTCACGAAACACGACACCGCGCTGCTGCGGGAGCACCTCGCGGCCGCCGGC
Source organism: Amycolatopsis sp. WQ 127309 (assembly GCF_023023025.1). Lineage (NCBI taxonomy): Bacteria > Bacillati > Actinomycetota > Actinomycetes > Pseudonocardiales > Pseudonocardiaceae > Amycolatopsis > Amycolatopsis sp. WQ 127309. Next base: position 4,116,367 of record NZ_CP095481.1, on the reverse strand, counting down.
ATCACGCCGTACCGGCTGGCGCGGGGCACGCGGCCCACGGTGTTCGTCGACCTCGTCCACGAAGGCGAGACCTTCACCGAGCTCTACCGGCAGCTGCGCCTTTGGATCGTCGAAGACCGGGAGGCCTGGCCGGTGATCCGGCGGAAGCTGCGGTTCCTCGGCGTCACGCCCCGCAACCTGTCCTGGCGGTGGCGGGAAGACGCGGGCTGGCCGGCCGAGCTGCCGGCGGCCGCGGTCCGCAACGTTTCGCTCGACCGCGAAGTCTGGTACTACTTCGGCGACCACCAGCCGAAACTCACGCCGTCGTTCCCGCGGCAGCGGTGGACCGACGAGAGCGTCCGGTCGCCCGACCGCGGGAAGGCCACCCGGAGTGCCCTGGCCGAAGCGTTCGCGCTGGTCGACGCCGGCCGGCAGGCCCGGACGAGGGAGCAGCTCGTCCGGGCCGTCACCGGGGAGCCGGCGATGGCCGGGTCGTGGCTGCGGACGCTGATCACCGAACTGCGGTACTGACCGATCGATCAGCAGGCGGTACGGTGACCCGCATGGCGCGGAAATCGGTGTCGGTGCGGCGGGAAGAGATCGTCCTCGCCGCGCTCGAACAGGTCCGCGCGCGGGGCATCGCCGGGGTCCGGGCGGCCGACGTCGCGAAAGTCCTCGACGTCAGCACGGCCCTGATCTTCTACCACTTCGGCACCCTCGAAACCCTCATCATCGAGGCCTTCCGGCAGGCCGCCGAGACCAACCTCGCGGTCCTGCGCGGCGAACTCGACCGCGGCGGCCCGGCCGGCGAACGACTGCGGGCCGTCTTGGCGCTGTACGGCCCCACCGAGCCCGCGCACGGCTGGAAACTGTGGATCGAGGCGGGCGCCGCGGCGATGCGCGACACCCAGCTGCGCGCCGTCCTGCAGCGGCTGGACCTGCGGTGGCGCGACGCCGTCGTCGCGCTGATCGCCGAGGGTGTCGGGGCCGGCGAGTTCCGGTGCCCCGACCCGCACGGCGCCGCGTGGCGGCTGACCGCGTTGCTCGACGGGCTGGCCATGCAGGTCGTCGCCCGCGAGGGCACCGTCACCGCCGACGACTGCGCCCGGTGGATCAAGCAAGCCATGACCCTCGAACTGGGCCATAACTGACTCAGCGATCAGGAGGGGTGATGACCGAACCCGCGTTCCTCGAGGTGACGTGGACCGACCCCGGCACCGGGTGCCGCGGCTACCTGGTGATCGACCGGCTGGTCCGCGGCGTCGCCAGTGGCGGGCTGCGGATGCGCCGCGGCTGCAGGCTGTCCGAGGTCCGCGGCCTGGCCCGGGGCATGACGCTCAAGGAAGGCCTCAACTACGACCCGGCCGGCCGGTACGTCCCGCTCGGCGGCGCGAAGGGCGGCATCGACTTCGACCCGTACGACGAGCGGGCCCGTGACGTCGTCGCCCGCTACCTGCGCGCGATGCGGCCGCTGATCGAGCAGTACTGGACCCTGGGCGAGGACCTGGGCCTGCGCCAGGACGTCATCGACAGCGTCATCACCGAGATCGGTCTGCAGAGCTCGATCCAGGCGATCTACCCGCTGCTCGAAGACCGCGGCGAGGCCGTCGAACGGCTCGCGGCCGCGTTCAAGATCGAGGTCGGCGGACTGGGGCTTGACGAGCTGGTCGGCGGCCTCGGCGTCGCGCAGGCGACGCTGACCGGTCTCGAAGTGCTGGGCCTCGACGGCCCGAACCGGGTGGTCGTCCAGGGCTTCGGCTCGATGGGCGGTGCCACCGCGCGGTTCCTCGCCGAGGCCGGGCTCGACGTCGTCGGCGTCTCGGACGTCCACGGGGTCGTCACCAACCCGGACGGCCTGGACGTCGAGAACCTGCTCCGGCACCGCGACCGGTTCGGCGGCATCGACCGCGACCACCTGAACCCCGGCGACGAGCTGCGGCCGCCGGAAGCGTGGCTGGACGTGCCGGCCGAGGTGCTCGTGCCCGCGGCCGTCTCCTACTGCGTCGACGCCGGCAACCAGGGCCGGATCGGCGCGAAGCTGATCGTCGAGGCGGCCAACATGCCGGTGACGGCGGAGGCCGAGCGGCTGCTCGGCGCACGCGGGATCCGGGTCGTGCCGGACTTCGTGGCCAACTCGGCGACCAACTCCTGGTGGTGGTGGACGCTCTTCGGCGACGTCGAGGCGGACGCCGATGCGGCCTTCGCCAAGGTCCGTACCCGCATGCGCGAGCTGGTGACGGACACGGTCGAGCGGGCAGCTCGCGACGGCCTCGGCCTGCGTGCCACCGCCCTGGCGCTGTCGGAGAAGAATTTCGAAGCCATCCAGGCGAGGTTCGGGTGACCCACCCCGGGAACGAATCGGACCGAAAGATAGTTGAACGCTCTATGAAACTCGGTATCTACAGCTTCGGCGACCGGCCGCCGGACCCCCGCACCGGTGACCAGGTGTCCGTGGCCCAGCAGCTGGCCAACACCCTCGAGCGGATCAAGCTCGCCGACGAGCTGGGTCTGTCCTTCTACGGCCTCGGCGAACACCACCTCGACCAGTACGCCATCTCGAACCCGGCCACGGTGCTGGCCGCGGCCGCGAGCGTGACGGACCAGATCACCCTGAGCTCCGCCGTGACCGTGCTGAGCACCGAGGACCCGGTGCGCGTCTACCAGCAGTTCACGACCCTCGACCAGCTCAGCCACGGCCGCGCCGAGCTGCTGGCCGGGCGCGGGTCGTTCACCGAGTCGTTCCCGCTGTTCGGCAACGACCTCGGCGACTACGACGAGCTCTTCGAGGAGAAGCTCGCCCTGCTCCTGCGGATCGACCGCGAGGACCCGCTCACCTGGTCGGGCAAGTTCCGGCCGCCGCTCGACAACGTGCGGATCCTCCCCCGGCCCTACGGCCGGCGGCTGCGCATCTCCGTCGGCACCGGCGGCAACCCCGAGTCGTCGATCCGCGCGGGCCTGCTCGGCCTGCCCGTGGTCTACGCCGTGATCGGCGGCCGTCCGGAGCGCTTCGCGCCGCTGGTCGACCTCTACCGCCAAGCCGGCGAAGCGGGCGAGCACCAGCGCGAAGACCTGCACGTCACGATGAGCGCCATCGGGCTCATCGCGCCGAACTCGCAGGACGCGAAGGAGAAGTTCTACCCGTACTGGCTCGAGACGATGAAGTACGGCGCGAAGGCCCGCGGCTGGGCGATCCCGACCCGCGCCGAGTACGACACGTACGCCCAGGGCGCGCAGGCGTTGTTCGTCGGCAGCCCGCAGGAGATCGCCGAGCGGCTGATCTCCGTCGGCAAGCTCACCGGCGCCGACCGGTACGCGCTGCAGATGGACTGGTCGGGTGTGCCGCACCAGGACGTCATGAAGGCCATCGAGCTGCTCGGCACCGAGGTGCTCCCGTTGGTGCAGAAGGAGTTCTAGACGTCGTTCGCGGCGATGTAGCCGAACGTCATCGCCGGGCCGATGGTCGAGCCCGCGCCCGCGTAGCTGTGGCCCATCACGGCCGCGCTGGCGTTGCCGGCGGCGTAGAGACCGGGGATCACCGAGCCGTCCGGGCGCAGCACGCGCGCCCGGGCGTCCGTGCGCATGCCGCCCTTCGTGCCCAGGTCGCCGGGGACGAGCTTGAGCGCGTAGAACGGCGGTGCCCACAGCGGCGCGAGACAGGAGTTGGGCAGCACCAGCGGGTCGGTGTAGTAGTGGTCGTACGCGCTCGCGCCGCGGCGGAAGTCGCGGTCGACGCCCGCCCACGCGAAGCCGTTGAATCGGTCCACTGTGGACTTAAGCGCGGCCGCCGGCACGCCGATCGCCGAGCCGAGTGCTTGGATGCTCGACGCCTTGAAGACCGCGCCCGCGCTGTACCAGGCGTCCGGGAACGGCAGCAGCGGCAGGATGTCGCGGAACAGGTACTTGTTGCGGTAGCTCTGGTCGACGATGAGCCACGCGGGGATGTCCGGCGCCGACGGGTTCTTGTCGTACATCGTGTGCACGACGTCGCTGTAGGGCGCGGCCTCGTTGACGAACCGCTGCCCGGCCTGGTTGACGATCAGGCCGCCGGGCAGGGTCCGCTCGGCCAGGCAGAAGTACGGGTCGCCGGGCGTCGGGATCGCCGGGCCCCACCACGCGTCGTCCATCAGGTCGAGCGCGGCGCCGGCCCGCTGACCGGCGCGGTGGCCGTCGCCGGTGTTCTCCTTGGCGCCGACCGTCCAGGCCGTGCCGATCGGCTGGCGCTGGTACTGCGCGCGCATGGCCGCGTTGTGCTCGAAGCCACCCGAGCCGACGATCACGCCGCGCCGCGCGCGGATCAGTCCCTGGGGCACCAGAACCCCGGTGACCGCCCCGTTTTCGACGTTCAGGTCGGTGAGCGGGGTGTTCAGCAGCACCGGGACGTTCGCGGCGAGCAGCCCGGCCCGCAGCCCGGCGGCCAGCGCCTGCCCCATGGTCAGCGGCTTCTGCCCGGCGAGCGCGGCGGCCGTCCCCCGCGCGAGGCACGTCGCGGCCACCGCGGCGCCCTTCGCGTTGACCGCGGCGAGGTTCAGCCACTTGTAGTCGGCGCTGAACACGACGAGCCCGGCCGGCGTCGCGAGGTACGCGGGGTTCAGGTTCGCCAGCTCGGCGCCCAGCAGATTCCCGTCGAACTGGTCCGGCTCGATGGACCGCCCGTTCGGCAGGCCGCCCGGCAGCTCCGGGTAGTAGTCGCTGTAGCCCTCCATCCAGCGGAACCGCAGCGGGCTGTTGGCCATGACGGACGCGATCATCGCGGGTCCGTTGCGCAGGAACGCTTCCTGGCGCGCGGCCGGCACGTCCGGGCCGACGACGGCGGCGAGGTACTGCGCGGCTTTCGCCGGCGTGTCCGGCACGCCGGCGGCGAGCAGCACGGGGTTGTTCGGGATCCAGATGCCCGCGCCGGACCGCGCGGCGGACCCGCCGAACGTCGGCGCCTTCTCGACCACGACGACACTCAGCCCGCGCTTGGCCGCCGTCAGCGCGGCGGTCATCCCGGCCGCACCGGAGCCGACCACGACGACGTCGTACTCCCCCACGAGCGGCGCCGCCCCGGCGGCCGGCGCCCCCGCGATTCCGGCGGTCACGGCGAAACCCACGCCCGCCGCGGTGCCGCGCAGGATCTGGCGGCGGGTCAGGTCGGCATCCATGGCGCACTCCTCGCTCGCGGAACGGCGAACGTCATGGTGTCGGTACCGGCCAGAAACTGGAACATGTTCTACCCGCTTGGAGCAGCCGTCACCGTCTCGAATGGACCGGTGGCGCCAACCGTTGACGACATTCGGCGCACCGGTCCTTAAGTTGACGACTCCCTCATCTTCTGACTAACTTGAGAGCAGTCTCAAGTTCTCTCCCGAGGAGGTCCTCTTGTCGAAAGTGCTCGCCGTCCTGGGTGTCGGTCCCGGGCTCGGCCTGGCGATCGCGCACCGGTTCGGCCGCGAAGGCTTCACGACGGCGCTGGTCTCACGCACCGACGCGCGGCACGCGACCTACCGCGCGTCGCTCGCCGAAGCCGGCATCACCGCGCACACCTACACCGCCGACGTCACCGACAAAGCCCAGGTCGACGCCGTCCTCGCCCGCATCACGGCCGACGCGGGCGAGATCGACACTGTCTACTTCGGCCCGGCGGACCTCGGCGTCGGCTCAGCCATCGCACCGCTCACCGAAGCCGGCGCCGACCACCTGCGCGTGCCGTTCGAGTCGATCGTGCTCCCGGCGGCGCAGCTGACCCAGGCCGTGCTGCCGGGCATGCTGGAACGCGGCGCGGGCTCGCTCCTGTTCGCCGGCGGCATCAGCGGCAAGTACCCGATCCCGCTGCTGGGCAGCTTCGCCCCGGCGGCGGCAGCGCTGCGCATGTACGTCCTGACGCTCAACGCGGCCGTGCGCGACCAGGGCGTCTACGCCGGAACGCTCACCATCGGCGGAGTGATCGAACGCGGCGACATCCACCGGATGTTCACCGAGCAGACCCCCGATTCCATGCCGGGCACGCTGGATCCCGACGACATCGCCGAGCGGGCGTGGCGCCTGCACACCGAGCGCGACGAGGCCGAAGCGGAGTTCAACGCGCTGGCGGTTTAGCCTGGCGATCGTGTACACCTCCGGAGAGCGGGACCTGTTGCGGGACAAGCTGATCGAGGCGGCCCGCGCGGACGACCGCGTCACCGGGGCCGCGCTCACCGGCTCGGGGGCGCTCGACGCCGAAGACGCCTGGTCCGACATCGACCTCGCCTTCAAGACGGCCGCACCCGAGCCCGTGCTCGCGGACTTCACCGCGCTGATGTACCGCGAGCACGGCGCGCGGCACCACATGGACGTCGTGTTCGAGCGGACCGTCTTCCGGGTGTTCCTGCTGGACAACACCCTTCAGGTCGATCTGGCGTTCTGGCCCGAGGCGGATTTCGGCGCGACGACGCCGAAGTTCCGGCTGCTCTTCGGCACCGCGAACGAGCGCGATCAGGCGTCGCCGCCGGACGCGCGGCGGCTGGTCGATCTGGCCTGGCTGCACGCCCTGCACGCGCGGTCGAGCATCGCCCGCGGGCGCCACTGGCAGGCCGAGTACATGATCGGCCGGGTTCGCGACCACGCCCTCGCCCTGGCCTGCGTGCGGCACGACCTGCCCGCGGGCGAGGGCCGCGGGCTCGACCGGCTGCCCGCCGCCATCACGACGCCGTTCGAAGAAACCCTGGTACACGGGCTCGACGACCTCGCCCGGGCGTTCCGCGCCGTCACCGGACTCCTGATCGCCGAGATCGAGCGGGTCGACGCCGAGCTGGCCGGGACGCTGGCGCCGCTGCTACGCGCGCCGGCTTCCTAGGTACGCGAGTTCCGGGTGCGCGGCGACGTAACCGTCGAGCAACCGGCGCGCCACGGACACCGAGTCGACCAGCGGGTGCAGCGCGAACGCCCGCAGCGCCGCCGTCCGCGAACCCGTCGCCGCCGCCTCGATCGTCGCCCGCTCGACGGCTTTCACCGCCGTCACCAGGCCCAGCGCGTGGTCCGGCAACGGCCCCGCGCCGATCGGCCGCGCACCCTCGGCATCCACCAGGCACGGCACCTCGACGACGGCGTCGGCTGGGACGCCCGGGAGTGCGGATCCGTTGCGGACGTTGAGGATCAGCGTGGCGCGTTCGCCGCCGGCGAGGGCGCGCATCAACGCCAGCGCGACCTTCTCGTAGCCGCCACCCTCGAGATCCTCGCGTTCGCCTTCGCGCGTCTCGGCCATGTACGTCTCTTCGCGCTCCAGCCGCGTCCGGTCCCACGACGCCAGCGACGGCTCCGCGTAGAACGGCTTTTGCTGCTCCAGCAGGAAAGCCCCGCGCGACGCGACGCCCAGGGCTTCGCGGGTGAAGTAGTAGTAGTGCAGGTACTCGTTCGGCAGGGAACCCAGCGCGCGCAGCCAGTCCGCGCCGAAGAGCTTCCCTTCCTCGAACGACTCCAGTGCGTCCACATCGGACAGCAGCCGCGGCAGGACGTCCTCGCCGCCGACGTGCATGGCCCGCAGCCAGCCCAGGTGGTTCAGGCCCGCGTAGTCGAACCGCGCCGTTGCCGGGTCGACGCCGAGGGCGCGTGCCACCCGGCGGCAGAGCCCGACCGGCGAGTCGCAGATGCCGATCACCCGGCCGCCGAGCACGCCGGCCATCGCCTCGGTGACCAGGCCGGCCGGGTTCGTGAAGTTGACGACCCACGCGCGGGGCGCCACCTCGGCGATCGTGCGGGCGAGCGCGACGGCGACCGGGACCGTCCGCAGCCCGTACGCGATCCCGCCCGCACCCACGGTTTCCTGCCCCAGCACGCCTTCCGCGAGCGCGACCTGCTCGTCGAGCCGCCGGCCGCGCATCCCGCCGACCCGGATCGCGGAGAACACGAAGTCCACATCGGACAGTGCGGCGCGCAGATCGGTCGTCGTGCGCACCCGCGGCGCGCCCGGGACACCGGCCGCCTGTTCGGCGAGGACGCGCTCGATGGCGGCGAGGCGCCCGGCGTCGACGTCGTGCAGGACCAGCTCGGTGATGTCACTCCCGGCCAGCAGCGCGCCGTGCACCAGCGGGACGCGGAACCCGCCGCCGCCGAGCAGCGCGAGCCTCATCGCAGCACCTCGACGCCGGCCTCGCCGAGCGCCGCGCAGGTCGGTTCGTCGGCGCCCGCGCTGGTGACGACGATGTCGAGCGCCTCCGGCCCGCAGACCTTGGCGAGCCCGGTGCCGGGGAACTTGCCCGCGTCGGCCAGCAGCACCACGCGGTCGGCCGCGGCGACCATCGCCCGCTTGACCGGCACCTCGACGACGGTCGAGTCCATCACCTGGCCGTCGCACCGCACGCCACTCGCACCGAGGAAGACGGTGCCGGCGCGCACCTGGCGCAGCGCGTCCTCGGTGAGGAACCCGACCATCGAGTGGTAACTGCGGCGCACCACCCCGCCGAGCAGCACGAGCTGGACGTCTTCGGCGTCCTTCAGCTCTTCGTAGACGGCGAGGCTGCTGGTGATCACGGTCAGCGCGCGGTCACGCAGGTGCCGGGCCAGCCGGTGCGCGGTGGTGCCGATGTCGAGGAGCACGGTGTCGCCGTCGGCGACCAGCGCGGCCGCGCGGCGGGCGACGGCTTCCTTGTCGTCGGCGCGTTCCGCGGCGACCTGCGCGAACGGCTCGTCGTCGTCCGCACACGCCACCGCACCGCCGTAAACGCGGGTCAGCCGGCCTTCGCGGTCGAGGTGCACCAGGTCGCGCCGCACCGTCGCCGGGCTGACGCCGAGCCGCTCGGCCAGCACGCCGACCGGCGCCGGCCCCTCCACGCGCAGGGTCCGCAGGATCAGGTCGTAGCGGCGCTGGGGCAGCATCCGGCGACGATAGCAGTCAAACCTGCTCACCACACGGACGAGTTTGCGCAGGTCTTGCGAAATCTGCGCGACTCAAGCAGTCTCGTGCGCAAGCTTGCGCAGCTCTGGAGGCGCCCGTGACGGCTGAACCCGACGTCGACGTCTTCCTGTCCGGCCTGCTGTTCTTCGACCTGGTCTTCACCGGTCTGGAAAAGCCGCCCGCACCGGGCGAAGAGGTGTGGACGGGCGGCATGGGCTCGGGGCCCGGCGGGATCGCGAACTTCGCCGTCGCGCTGAGCCGCCTCGGGCTGCGGACGTCGCTGGCGGCCGCGTTCGGCACCGACGTCTACGGCCGCTACTGCTGGGACGTCCTTTCGCGGCAGGAGAACATCGACCTCTCGCGCTCGCGGCGGTTCCCGCAGTGGCACTCCCCCGTCACCGTCTCGCTCGCCTACGCCGGCGACCGTGCGATGGTCACCCACGGCCACCCGCCGCCCGTGCCCGTCGCGGAGCTGGCCGGTTCGCCGCCGCCGAGCCGCGCGACCGTCGCCCACATCGGGCTCGACACCGCCGACTGGGTCCACACGGCGCACCAGTCCGGCAGCCTCGTGTTCGCCGACGTCGGCTGGGACCCGTCCGAGGCGTGGTCGCGGGCGCTGCTGGACCAGCTGGCGTGCTGCCACGCGTTCCTGCCCAACGACATCGAGGCCATGCGCTACACCCGCACGGACACGCCCGAAGCGGCGCTGTCGATGCTCGCCGACCTCGTGCCGATCGCCGTGATCACCCGCGGCGGCGCGGGTGTGCTGGCCGTCGACAGCACCACCGGCGAGACGGCCGACGTGCCCGCGCTGCCGGTCGACGTCCTCGACGCCACAGGCGCGGGCGACGTCTTCGGCGCGGGGTTCGTCGCCGCGACGCTGACCGGCTGGTCGCTGGCGGACCGGCTGCGGTTCGCGTGCCTGACCGCGAGCCTGTCGGTGCAGCACTTCGGCGGCGCGCTCGCGGCGCCCGGCTGGCACGAGATCGCCCAGTGGCACGCGCGCACCCGGCGCCGCGACTACGCGTTCCTCGACGAGGTCCTGCCCGCCGACACCGAAACCGGCACCTCCCGGCGCGGGCCGGTGACGCTCGGCTTCGGCACCGAGGACGGCTGGGGGTAGCCGTGCCGGACCGCGCCGCCCGCTACACCGCGTCCGGGCTGCGGACGTCGCTGCTGACGGTGCCGGGCGCGGTCGGCGCCGAAGCGGTGGGGCTGCGGCCGATCGGCGAGGTGATGGGCTGCGTCGTCGAGCACGCCGGCGTCGACGATCCGGCGGCGTGCCTGCGCCGCGGGTACGCCACGGCGCTGGACCGGCTGCGCGCGGAAGCCCGGGCCCTCGGCGCGGACGGCGTCCTCGCGATCCGGTGCACGGTGACCCGCGCCGGCCGGACGCGGGAGTTCGTCGTGCTGGGCACGGCCGTCCGCGCCACCGGCGGCAAGCGGCCGGGCCGGGTCTTCACGACGAGCCTGTCGGGCCCGGACGTCGCGAAACTCCTGCCGGCGGGCTGGGTCCCGGTGGCCCTGGCGATCGGCCTCGACGGCGGCACGGTCTACGACCTCGCGATGCCGGACCGCCCGGCCCGGGAGATCGCGGCGCCGACGGATCTGGTGACGCGCGTGCGGGCGACGGCCCGAGCGGAGTTCCTGGAGGCGGTCCGGCTGTCGGGAGCCGACGGCGGCCTGGTGTCGGCGACGACGCTGAGCGCGTGGCCCCTCGGCCGCACCGGCGCGGCGGCGGTGGCGGGCGTGTTCGGCACGGCGATCGCCCGGTGCGGTGACGGTCCGGCGCCCCGGAACGCGTTGGCCGTGCTGCCGCTGGACCGCCGCGGCTGACCCGGCGCACGCAAGATCTTTCCCCTGAACCGGGAGCTTCCGGACTGATCACCCCAGCTCCGCCGCCCGGGGTGCGGATCCGTGCCACGATGGCGGGAGAAGCCGGCCGAAGGAGGTCCGAAGTGCCCGAGTGGGACGGTCGTGGCCTGCCTCCCGTCGCGCGGGCCCGTGTCGAGCGCTACGCCGCGTCCGGGCTCAAGACGTCGCTGATGAGCGTGCCCAGTGCGGTCGGCGCCGAAGTCGCGGGCTTCACCGCGGTCGGCGAGGTGATGGGCTGCGTCGTGCAGCAGGTCGGCTGGGCCGGCACCGCAGTCTTCGCCGACGACCAGGTCAAGCTGATCTCCGGCATGCTGCGGCAGGGCTACTCGACCGCGCTCGACCGGCTCGCCCAGGAGGCGACCGCGCTGGGCGCCGACGGCGTGCTCGGCATCGGGTTCACCGTCACCTCGCTCGACGGCGTGATGGAGGAGTTCGTCGCCCTCGGCACCGCCGTGCGCGCGGAGACGAAGCAGCGGCCGCGGCGGCTGTTCACCACCGACCTGCCCGGCCAGGACGTCGGCAAGCTGATGCAGGCGGGCTGGGTGCCGGTGCGCCTCGCGGTCGGCATCGCCGGGCGCGCGCAGTACGACTACAACATGCAGTACCAGACGACCACCTGGGCCGGGAACACCGAGGTGGACGCGCCCACGCGGGTCGTCACCGAAGTCCGGGCCGCCGCGCGGGCCGAGTTCGCCCGCGCGATCCGCGACGCCGGCGCCGACGGCGGCATCGTCTCCGGCATGACCCTGCGGACGTGGCCCGTGCAGGAGGTCGCGATGGCCGGCATCGCGTCCGTCACCGGCACCGCGATCGCCCGCTTCCACACCGGGCGCGCCGCCCCGACGAGCGCGCTCAAGATCCTTCCGTTGAACCGTTCCTGAGGAGGCTTCGTGACCACCGCGGACCCCGCCGGGCAGCACATCCCCGAGGATGCGATGCGCCGGCTCGCCGAGATGCGACCGGGCCAGAAGACCAGCCTGTTCACGTCGGACCTGAGCGTCAACGAGTTCCTGCTCGTGCGCGAAGCCGGGTTCCGGCCGCTCGGGCTGGTGCTCGGGTCGAGCATCTACCACGTCGGGTTCCAGATGGGCCGGTGGAGCAAGAACCAGGAGCTGGACCGGCTTTCCCAGGCGATGTACCACGCCCGCGAGCTCGCGATGTCCCGGATGGAGGCGGAGGCGGACGTGCTGGGCGCGGACGGCATCGTCGCGGTCCGGCTCGAGATCGAGTTCAAGGAGTTCGGCAGCGACCTCGCCGAGTTCATCGCCGTCGGCACCGCGGTGAAGGCCGACGAACCCGGGCAGTGGCGCAACAACACCGGGAAGCCGTTCACCTCGGACCTGTCCGGGCAGGACTTCTGGACGCTGGTGCAGGCCGGGTACGCGCCGCTGGGCATGGTGATGGGCACGTGCGTCTACCACATCGCGCACCAGCGGTTCCGGCAGATGATGGGCAACATCGGCCAGAACGTCGAGATCCCGCAGTACACCGAAGCGCTCTACGACGCGCGCGAGCTCGCGATGTCGCGGATGCAGACCGAGGCGGAACAGCTCGAGGCGGAAGGGATCGTCGGCGTGCAGCTGCTGTCGCTGCCGCACCGCTGGGGCGGGCACACGACGGAGTTCTTCGCCATCGGCACCGCGGTGAAGCCGTTGCGGGAGGACCACCACATCGCCAAGCCGCAGCTCGTGCTGCCCCTCACCGACTGATGGGCGCCGAGCTGGAGTTCCACCTGCTGGTGGCGGCACTGCGCACGGACCGCGCGGACGTCGAGTCCTACCACCGGGTCCTGTCGGAAACGCTGGGCGACGCGCTCCCGGCGGGCATGGTCGAGGTGGCGCGGCGCAAGACGTTCGCCGACCGCGTCGCGGGCCGTGACGGGCAGGTCGTTTCGGTGCAGGTGACCACCCCGGACCGGGTCCTGGTCTTGAGCGCGGGCAAGCACGGCGGGGTCGCGGCGGAGATCCGCCAGGTGGTGCGCGGCGTGGTGATCAGCCGCAAGGAAACCGCGGTCAACGACTGGCTGGCCGCGCTCGCCCAGGAGCTGACGACGCTGGCCGAGAAGGACGCGAAAGCCCGGGACGCGCTCTCACGCCTCCTCGGCGGCTGAGAAGTCCTTGCCGCGCAAGGGAAGTGGTGTCGGGGGCGGGATGAGCACCCCCGAATACACAGCCTAGCCGCGGGGTACGACAGAACGGGCGTCAGCACTCGGGCGTCAGCGCTCAGACGTCAGCACCCGGCTGTCAGCGCTCGGGCGTCAGCTCAGCACCCGGCCCAGGAAGCCGCGGATGTAGCCCGCGATCGCGTCCAAGTGTGTCTCCAGGGCGAAGTGGCCCGCGTCGAGCAGGTGGATCTCCGCGTCCGGCAGGTCGCGGGCGTACGCGCGGGCGCCGTCGGCGATGAAGATTCCGTCGTTGCCGCCCCAGACCGCCAGCACCGGCACCTGGCTGGTGCGGAAGTACTCGTGGAACTTCGGGTACAGGCCGATGTTGTGGTGGTAGTCCGCGAGCAGCGCCAGCTGGATCTCCGCCGCGCCCGGCCGGTCGAGCAGCGCCTGGTCGTGGATCCAGACGTCCGGGCTGATCAGCTCCGCGTCCGGTGAGCCGTCGAGGTACTGCCCCTTGGTCGCCTCCAGGGTGACCATCGCGCGCAAGTCCTCGTCCGTCAGCGTGCCGGCGGCCAGCTTCTGCGGGAGACCTTCGCCGAGGCCCTCGACGTAGGCGTTGCCGTTCTGCGTGACGATCGCCGTGACGCGGTCCGGGTTCGCCGTGGCGATCCGCAGGCCGACCGGCGCGCCGAAGTCCTGGATGTAGAGCGCGAACCGGGTCAGGCCGAGCTGGTCGAGCAGGCTCTGCGTCAGCTCGGCGAGCGCGTCGAAGGAGTAGGTGAACTCGCCGGCCGGCGGCGCGTCCGAGGCACCCGCGCCCAGGTAGTCCGGCGCGATGACGTGGTAGCGGTCGGCCAGCGCCGGGATCAGGTGCCGGTACATGTGCGAGCTCGTCGGGAAGCCGTGGAGCAGCACGATCGTGGGTGCTTCGGCGGGCCCGGCCTCGCGGTAGAAGAGCCGGTGGCCGGCGACGGTGGCGTGGCGGTGGTGCACGGCGGTCATGGTTGCTCCTCGCGTCTCATGCTTACTTCTCCATTTATCCATGAGACGCGGTACGCTGTCAACGGGTCGGGGAAACTGGAGTCCGGACTCGGGAGGCGAACGTGGTCACTGCGGCACCCGGCGAGGAGCTCTCGCTCGCGCTGGCTTTGGTCAACACCCAGCGGGTCGGGGACGTCGACGACCTCGACGACCCGCTCCCCTGGCTGCACGCGCACGGGCTCCGGGTGACGTCGGTGGCCGACGTCACCCCGCTCACCGACCTCCGCGCGGCGGTCCGCGAGCTGCTGGCCGCGCTGGCCGAGGACCGGGCACCGGCCGCGACCGCCGTCGACGCGGTGAACGCGGCCGCCCGCGCCGACGCCGCCGCGCCGCAGCTCACCTGGGCCGCCGGCCCGCGACGCGAGTGGCGCAGCACCCGGCCGGGCAGCGTCGACGAAGCCGTCGCGGCCCTGGCCCGTGACGCGATCGACGTCGCCGGCGGCGACCTGGGCCGGTTGGTGCGCCCGTGCGAGGCCCACGGCTGCGTCCGGTTCTACCTCCGCGAGCACGCCCGCCGCCGCTGGTGCTCCACGACGTGCGGCGACCGCGTCCGCGCGGCGCGGCACCAGCAGCTGGTGGTCGAGCGGCGTACTGTGTGAGCCCGCCGACGAAGGGATGCACCATGGACTGGACGCTCGAAGTGATCGTGGTACCGGTGTCCGATGTGGACCGGGCGAAGGCCTTCTACACGGACAAGCTCGGCTTCCACCTCGACCACGACACCGCGCCCGTCGAAGGCGTCCGGATCGTCCAGGTGACCCCGCCGGGCTCGGGCTGCTCGGTCGTGTTCGGCCGCGGTGCCGTGCCGGACATGCCGCCGGGCTCGATGAAGGGGCTCCAGCTGGTCGTCGGCGACCTGCCGAAAGCCCACGCGACACTCGTCGAGCGCGGCGTCGACGTCGGTGACATCCAGGTCGTCGGCGCGGGCCCCTGGGACGGCCGGGCCGACCTGAACAACGTCGGCTTCGTGTTCTTCGCCGACCCCGACGGCAACGAGTGGGCGATCCAGCAGATCACCGCCCGCGGCTAGCCGGCCAGGGGCGCCGCGCGGCCCCGGGTGGTCACGGCCGCGGGACGCCCATCGGGTTCGGGACCGGCACCAGGCCCGCGTCGATCACCGCGCGGCTCAGCGGGACCGCCAGTTCCAGCACCCGCGCCACCCCGTCCTCGCCGAGCGCCTCGACCGGCGCCGACGCCAGCCGGTCCGTGTCCTCCTCGATGCCGCGGCGCAGCGCTGCCCCCGACGGCGTCAGGCGGCCCGCGGCGTCGAGCACGCCCCGGTCCCGCAGGCGCTCGACCGCCGTGTCCCAGTCCTCGTCGGACCAGCCGCGGTGCGGTTGGACGTCGCCGCGGCCGATGACGCCGTCGCCGATGTGGGTCAGCGTCGTGTCCAGACCCGACAAGCCCGCGTGGACCGCCGACAGGACGTGGCCGTCGCCGCGGTGCTCGCGCAGGATGGTCGCCGCCAGCCACAGCCGGCCGGGCCCGCCGGCCGGCCGCGGCACCGCCGACCACGCCGCCGCCAGCGGACGCCCGTCGAAGCGGCACGCGTCCGCCGCGCGCTCCAGCAACGACGCCAGCTCGTCGACGGCGGGCAGCACGCGGGACAGCGCCTTCTCCACTGCCGTCTCCACCGCGGAAAGCCGGGTCTCGAGGACGTCGGACGGCGACGCGAACGACCACGCGTCCGGCAGCGCCCGCGCGACCATCGCCGGGGCGAAGCCGAACAACACCGACGTCGCCGCCGCGGGACCGATCGGGCCCAGCGGCGCGAGCCGGCCGGCGAAGTAGCCCATCCAGTAGCCGCGCAGGCCGGCGGCCTTCGCCGCGGCCGCCGTCTCCGGCGCGAAGTAGACGACCGCGTGCAACGGCTCCACCGCGGCCCAGAGCCGCCGGGGCAACGTCATCGTGTGCTCCTCACGGGGTCAGCCGGTGCAGGTCGCGCGGGAACAGCGTGACCTCCCGGATGTTGGCGACTCCGAGGAGCCGCGCCGTCCACCTTTCCAGGCCCAGCGCGAAACCGCCGTGGGGCGGCATGCCGTGCGCGAACACCGCCAGGTAGTCGCCGTAGTCCGCGACCTCGCCGCCGAGCGCCGCGACGTAGTCGGCGTGCCGGTGCAGCCGCTGGCCGCCCGTCACCAGCTCCAGCCCGCGGAACAGCAGGTCGAAGCTGTTCGAGTAGGCGGGCCGCGCCGGGTCCGGGTGGGTGTAGAACGGCCGTTTCGCCATCGGGTAGCCCGTGACGAACAGGAACTCCGACCCGTGCTCGCGCACCGCCCAGTCCGACAGCCACCGCTCGTCGGCGGGCGCCAGGTCGGGCTCGTCCTTCCCCAGCATCTCCTGAGCCTCGGCGAAGTGCAGCTCCGGGATCTCGGCGGGCACCGCGGCCATCCCCGCGAGCACCTCCCGCAGCACGGCCATGACGTCGTGGTGGTCCTCGATGAACCCGAGTTCGGCGTCGAGGCTGGTGTACTGCGCCAGGTGGCGCGCGGTGTCGTGCGGCTCGGCGCGGAAGACCGGGCCGACCTCGTAGACGCGCTCGAACACCCCGACCAGCGCCTGCTTGAAGAACTGCGGCGACTGCGCGAGGTAGGCGCGGCGGCCGAAGTAGTCGACGCCGAAGACGTTCGCGCCCGACTCGGTGGCCGACGAGACGATCTTCGGCGTGTGCGCCTCGGTGAAGCCGAGGCCGTCCAAAGTGGACCGGAACCCGGCGACGGCGGCCGCGGACACCGCGAACCGCGCCTTCAGCAGCGGGTGCCGCAACGCGACCGGCGCGTGGTCGAGGATCGTCGGCAGCGACGCCGAAACCGCGGGCCGGTAGAGGTCGAACGGCGGTGGCGACGCCGGTTCCGACAGCGGGACCAGTGCCGCCGACGTCAGCTCGACGCCGCCGGGCGCGCGCGGGTTCACCGTCACGGTCGCGCGCACCTCGACCACGGTCTCCTCCGGCGGCGGCACGACGTCGGAGCGCAGCACGACCTGCGCGGTGCCGGAGCGGTCCCGGACCACGAGGAACGTGACGGATTTCAGGCGGCGCCGGCGGTGCACCCAGCCGGCGACGCGGACGTGGGCGCCGACGTGCCGGGGCAGGTCGGCGGTCAAGGTTCGGGAGATCATCGTGGGCCCTTCGCAGGCGACGTGACCCCTTGGGAGTGCGGGCGATAAGGGAACTCGCGGTGCCACCGCACTTTCGCTGTCCCCGAGGGGACGGCCTCTCGTGGCCCGTGACGGGGGCCGGCCGGCGGGGCATTTCCTCCCCGCACTCCGGAGGGTCTTCACCGCGGGGCACGGGACCGCCTTCCCAGCTGCCGGCGGCTCTCTGGACCCGTGCGCTCCCGGGGCTACTCGGCTCCATCAGCGCGTTGGCCGGGAGGTTAGCCCGGCCGCGGCACAGCGCGCACGGCATTTTCGGGTGTGGCCGGCGTCACGCCACTATTGAATGAACGCTCAGTTGACAGCCTTGGCGGGCAGGCCTACCGTCGCTGTTGAATGAGCATTCAGTCAGGAAGGGGCATCTCATGACCGGCAAAGTCTGGTTCGTCACCGGCTCGTCGCGCGGCCTCGGCCGGGAGATCGTCGACGCCGCCCTGGAGCGGGGCGACTCCGTCGTGGCCACCGCCCGCGACCCGCGCGGCCTCGGCGACCTGCCGGCGGACCGCGCACTGGCCGTCGCGCTCGACGTCACCGACGAAGCCGCCGCCGACCGGGCCATCGCGGCCGCCGTCGAGCGGTTCGGCCGCATCGACGTCGTCGTCAACAACGCCGGCTACGCCGACTTCGGGTCCATCGAGGACACTCCGGCGGCGCAGTTCCGCGCCCAGATCGAGACGAACCTGATGGGCGTGGTCACGGTGACCCGCGCGGCGATCCCGGTGCTGCGCGAGCAGGGCCACGGGCACATCATCCAGATCTCCACCGTCGGCGGCCGGATCGCGCCGGGGGTCGGCCTGGCCGCGTACTCGGCGGCGAAGCACGGCGTCGAAGGCTTTTCCGGCGTGCTGGCCAACGAGATGAAGCCGTTCGGCGTCAAGGTGACCATCGTCGAGCCGGGCGGGATCCGCACCGACTGGGCCGGCTCGTCGATGTCGTTCGTCGAGCCGAGCGCGGCCTACGCGCCGGTGCTGAACCCGATGATCGAGCACATCCGCGGCCCGGAGCAGCTCGCCACCAGCGACCCGGCCAAGGCCGGCCGCGTGATCACCGAGCTCGCCGACCTGGCCGAGCCGCCGCTGCGGCTGCCGCTGGGCTCCGACGCGGTCATGCTGATCCGCGCCACCGACGAGGCCAAGATCGCCGAGATCGACGCGTGGGCCGAGACGTCCCGCCGCACCGACGCCGACGACGCCGCACAGCGGGACTTCAGCAGCCTCGCCCGAAACTAGGCGCAGGAGACGGTCGTGCCGGTTCCGGTCCCGGTGCCCTGGTAGCCGAACTCGATCGCCTGCCCGGGCGCCAGAGCGCCGTTGAACTCGACGTTCGTGAACCGCACGGTGCCGGTGTCCCCGCTGCGCCCGGCGTTCCACCCGGACGTGATCACCGCGCCCGCGGGCAGGTTCGCGGTGACCGTCCAGCCGGCGAGCGCGGCGGCGCCGGCCGTGACGCGGACCGTCGTGACGAACCCGCCCGTCCACTGGTTCACCGAGGTCGTCGCCGTGCACCCGGCACCCGCGGGAGTCGTCGGAGTCGTGGGCGTGGTCGGGGTCGTGGGCGTGGTCGTGGGCGTGGTCGTCCCCGAGTCGGTCAGGGCAGGCGTCGTCCAGTCGCGCCAGTCGGCCAGGTTCCCGGCCTTCTGGCTCGAGATCCGGAAGGTGCCGGCCGTGTTGCCGGTCTTCAGCAGGAACTTCTGGATGTTCTGCTGCAGCGGCGTCTTCCACTCGGGCCGGGACGCGCAGTGCGTGCCGTCCTGGACGTCGGACCAGTAACTGATGTTGCCGCCCGCGCCGAGCGCCTTGTAGACCTCGGCCCCGGCCAGCGCGGCCACGCTGCCGGAGCGCGCGCCGAGCCAGTCGATGTGCGGGTTCTCCATGACGAACAGCCCGCGCGGCGCGACCATGGCGACGAGTTCGTGCGTGTCCACCGGCAGCGCGGCCGGGTTGCCGGTGTAGGCGCTGAACGCGTCGCCGAACCACGGCTGCTCGCCGTAGGCGTTGGAGAGCGGCTGCGAGCCGCTCTCCCCGGGGATCCCACGCAGGATCGGGACACCGGCGGTGCCCGACTCGATCGGCATGGTCAGCGCGATCCGCTGGTCGAACGCGCCGATCGCGAACGCGCTCTTCCCGTACCGCGAACAGCCCGTGACGCCGAGCGCGTCCGCCTTGAGGACGGTGCCGCCGGACTGCTCGATGACGTCGATGAGCCGGCTCACGCCCCACGCCCACGCGGCCAGCAAACCGGTGCTGCTCGTGGCGCCGTAAATGCTGTAGAACGCGCCCTGTTTGTTGTTCCGGGCCGTGCCTTCCTTGCCGACGGCGAGCGGGTCGTAGGTGATGACGGCGGCGTCGGCGGCTTTGATGGTGGCGGTGTCCGCGCCGAATCCGCCGACGACGAAAACGGCGGGGAACGGACCGGTGCCGCCGGGCAACTGGACGCCCGCCGAGAAACTCGCGCTGCGGCCGTTCTGCGTGACGTTCACGGTGATGTTCGTGCTCGAAACCGTGCCGGTGACGCCCGCCGGTTTCCCCGGCTTCTCACCGTAGACGGTCCGCTCCGCGAGCTTCTTGATCTCCTCGCGCCGGCACCGCCAGTCGCTCGTGGTGGTGATGCGCGTGCCGTCGATCCTCTTGAAGGGATCGGGAAGTTTGGTACTGGCCGGCCACGAACCCGGTATCGAGACCGCGCAGCCGGCCCCGTCGTCCTCGACCGCGGCGGCGGCCCCGGACGCGTTCGTGATCACGGCCGCCGACGCGAGCACGGTGGCGACCAGCAGGACAACGGACGAGCGGATCCGGGAGCGGCGCACGGACTTTCTCCCTTCCGGAGGAATGGTGCCCGGGAAACGTTAGGCGCGTTTCCCGGACACCGTCAAGAAAGGCAGGAAAACGAAACTTTCGAAAGCGGGAGCACTTTCGAAAGTTTCGTATTCACGGATATGAATCAGCTCCAGGCGACCGGCAGCTCGCGAACGCCGTAGACGAGCGTGTTGTGCTTGTACGCCAACGACTCCCGCGGCACCGCGAGCCGCAGGTCCGGCACCCGGCGGAACAACCGCGTCAGCGCCTCCTGCAGTTCGACGCGCGCCAGCTGCTGGCCGATGCACTGGTGCGCGCCGAACCCGAAGGCGACATGCGTGCGCGGCGACTCGCGGTGGAAGTCGAGCTTGTCGGCGGCCGGGAACAGCTCCTCGTCGCGGTTGGCCGAGTTCAGCGCGGCGACCAGCCACTCCCCCGCCTTCACCGCGCGGGCCCCGACCTGGACGTCTTCGGTGGCGTAGCGCAGCACCCCGAACTGCACGACCGACAGGTACCGCAGCAGTTCCTCGACGGCGCGCTCCGGCGCCGCCAGCACGACTTCGCGCTGCTGCGGGTGATCCAGCAGCACCAGCGTGCTGAGCGCGATCATGTTGGCCGTCGTCTCGTGCCCGGCCACCAGCAGGCTGAGCCCGAGCATCACCAGCTCTTCCATGGTGAGCGCGTCACCCGTCTCACGACCCCGGGCGATCAGCCGGCTGAACAGGTCGTCCTGCGGATTCTTCTGCTTGTCGACGAAGAGCGCAGCCAGGAACCCGGAAAGCTCCTCGTAAGCCTGCTGTCCCTGTTCACGCGTGGTGTCGGTGCTGACGAGCGTCGAGCTCTGGTGCTGGAACCGCTCGCGGTCGGCGTACGGGACGCCGAGCAGCTCGCAGATCACCAGCGACGGGATCGGCAATGCGAAGTCCCGCACCAGATCGGCTTCGCCGGGCTTCGCGAGCATCGCGTCGAGGTGGCTCTCGACCAGCCCCTGGACGTAGGTCCGCATCGCCTCGACGCGCCGCACGGTGAACTCCGCGAGCACCATCTTGCGCAGCCGCGAATGGTCCTTGCCGTCGAGCTGGATGATCGAGCCGGGGGCGACCTCGATGTCGAGGTCACGTTCGGCGCCCGCGTTCACGTGCACTGAAGACGCGCCGCGCGAGCTCATCGTGCGGTCGGCGAGCACCGCGCGCACGTCGCTGTAGCGCGTGACCAGCCAGGCGTCCATGCCCGCCGGGCAGCGGACCTGCGACGTCGGCGCTTCTTCGCGCAACGTCGCGTAGTTCTCGGGTGGGTCGTACGGGCATCCGGCCGGTCGCGTCGTCGGGAGGGCCGGGGTGTCGGATGCTGCCGTCACAGCGGATCACGCCTCTCTACCGGTGGTCTGGACACTTCCACCATGGAGACGTCCGGCACCGTCGTGGGACGTCCGACCCACATCCGACCCGGATGGACCAGTCCGGACGGCGTTCGTTAGAGAACTTTACGAATAGGTCTTGACGCGCCGGCGCCGCACCGCGAACCTGGACGCACGCCGCAGTCATCGTCCGTCCACTCCTCCCGGAGGCAGCATGACCCGGCGCGCTTTCGTGCTCGTCGTGACCCTTTTCCTCGCCTTGGCCGGCGCCCTCGCCGGCGGCACCCCGGCGAGCGCGGAGACCACGCAACCGACGTTCCTCACCTTCTACGGCTGGTGGGACAACACCCCGCCCGGCGGCGACATCGCCTACCCGCAGATCCACGACACCGCCGGCGGCAAGGGCACCTACACCGACCCGATCACGTTCGCCACCAGCACGTCCGAGCTCAAGGCCGGCACCAAGGTCTGGGTGCCCCGGGTGAAGAAGTACTTCATCATGGAAGACGGCTGCGACGAGTGCTCCGACGACTGGAACGGCCAGGGCCCCAACGGCGGCCCGAACCTGCGTCACATCGACCTCTGGCTCGGCGGCCAGGGCGGCAGCGCCTTCGACGCGATCGACTGCGAAGACGCGTTGACGCACTACAACGCCGACAACACGCCGGTCCTGGAACCGGTGGTCGTCGACCCGCCGTCGTCCGAGCCGTACGACGCGACGCCAATCTTCAACACCAGCACCGGCGCGTGTTACGGCGGCGCGCAGCCCAACACCACGGTCGGCCAGTACCGCAACAACTCCACCAGCACGTGCCTCGAGGCGCCGAGCAGCGGAACCACGCTGAAGGTCGCCGCCTGCACCGGAAGCGACGCCCAGCGCTTCACCTTCCACGGCGCGTTCCTCGTGCACAACGACAAGTGCGCGGGCATCTCCGGCAGCTCGATCGTGCTGCAGACCTGCACCGGCGGCCCGGCCCAGCAGTGGTCGATCAACCCCGACGGCACCATTTCCGACATCCAGACGAGCAAGAAGTGCTTCCGCGCCTCGGGCACGGCACTCACCGCGGGCAGCTGTTCCGGTGACCAGGCCCGCTGGACGTTCACCGCGGCCGGCACCCCGTCCGGCCTCAGCGTGACGCCGTCGTCGGTCTCGGTCGCGGCAGGCGGCACGGCGACGGCCACCGTCACGTCCACGGACGCGGTCACGTTGTCCGCGAGCGGCGCTCCCGCGGGCGTCAGCGTCTCCTTCTCACCGACGTCGGTACCGGCCGGCGGCACCTCGACCGCCACGGTCACCGCCGCCGCGACCGCCACCCCCGGCACGGCGACGATCACCATCACGGGCGGCACGAAGACCGCGTCACTGGGCGTCACGGTCACCGGCGGCGGTGACGGCACCGAGACGCTGCTTTCCCAGGGCAAGACGGCGACGGCGTCGTCGACCGAGTCGTCGTCCTACCCGGCGAGCGCGGCCTTCGACGGCAACCTGACCGGCACCCGCTGGGCCAGCGAGGAGACCGCGGCGGAGTGGCTGCGCGTCGACCTCGGCGCGACCAAGGCCGTCTCGCACGTCAAGCTGACCTGGGAGGCCGCGTACGGGAAGGCGTACAGCATCCAGACCTCGCCGGACGGCACGATCTGGACGACGATCTACAGCACGACCACCGGCAACGGCGCCACGGACGACCTGACCGGGCTCGCCGGCAGCGGCCGGTACGTGCGGATGAACGGCGTCACGCGCGGCACGGCGTACGGTTACTCGCTGTACGAGATGCAGGTGTACGGCACCGCGTAAGTTGCCGAACCGGCAACTGGATTTGCCTTCCCGGGGACGTTCTCCGCATGGTGGGAGGACGTCCCCGAGGAGGAACCATGGCCCACACCCACGAACAGCCGATGACCGTCGAGAACATGCTCAAGCAGGAGTTCTGGGAAGCGCTCTACCAGCGTGACGAGCACCGGATCTGGAGCGGGAACGTGAACCGCAACCTGGAGAGCGAGGTGACCGGGCTGAAACCCGGGCACGCCCTCGACCTCGGCAGCGGTGAAGGCGGCGACGCGATCTGGCTGGCCCAGCAGGGCTGGACGGTCGACGGCGCCGACATCTCGACCCTCGCGCTGTCCCGCGCCGAAGCCGCGGGCAAGGAACACGGCGTGGACGTCCGGTGGCTGCACCGCGACATCCTCACCTGGCGGCCCGAGGAGACCTACGACCTGATCTCGGCGCAGTACATGCACCTGCCGCCGGACCTGCGCAAGAACGTGTTCACGGCGGCCGCCGCGGCGGTCCGGCCCGGCGGTTCGCTGCTGATCGTCGGGCACTCCCCGAAGGCGATGCGGGAGTTCGACGGCCAGGCGCCGCCGCAGGAGCTGTTCTTCGAGCCGGAGGAGATCACGAACTACCTGAGCGACGCCCGGGAGTGGGTCGTCGAGACGTGCGAGACGCGCGGCGAGGGCCACCACACCGACGCCGTCTACCGCGCGAAGCGCCTCTAGAAAGCCGCGAGGGCCTCTTCACGCGCCCTCGACGCGTGTGAAGAGACCCTCGCGGGTGTTTCACCGGAGTGTGGATCAGGCGAGCGACAGACCGTAAGCCTGCAGCTCGAGGGTGAGCGGGTAGAAGTAGCTGGTCACGGTGTCGCCGCCGGACAGCGTGCCGAGGCCCTTCGAGCCGTCGTACGCCGGGCCGCCCGAGTCACCGTGGTCGGTGTGCGCGGTCGTGCCGAACTCGTGGTTGAGGACACCGACGTCGAAGTTGACCGACTCGTCGACCGAGGTGACCTCGCCGCTGCCGCCACCGGTGGTCGAGCCCTGCTTCTCCATCTGCTCGCCGACCGTCGGCTCCGCGGCGCTGGTGATCGCCTGGCCGGTGTTGATCTCGCTCGGGCCGGTGCCGTTCGGGCGGGTCAGCAGGCCGGAGTCGGCGTCGGGGCAGTCGCTCTCGACGACCGTGGCGCCGGAGACGTCACCGCCGGCCCAGGTGCCGCCGAGGTTGGTGCAGTGGCCCGCGGTGAGCAGGAAGGGCTCCCCGCCGCGCGTCACGTTGAAGCCGAGCGAGCAGCGGCCCTGGTCGTTCTGGATCGCGTCACCGTCGGCGATGTGCAGTTCGAGCTTGCCGGTGCGGTGCTCGACCCGGACGCTGTCGCCGTACTGCGCGGCGGCCGCGGTGACCTTGTCGGCGGTCTCCTTGCTGGCCGAGTCGTAGACCTTCACCACGACCTGGTTGGTCTTGGTGTCGATGCCCCACGCGGTCTGCGGGACGTTCTTCACGGCGTCCAGCGAGTTCTTGACGCCGGTGAGCGCGGCGAAGGTGTGCTTGACCTTCTTCGCGGTGAGGCCCGCGGCCTGCACCTTCTGCGCCGACGCGTCGTCGGTCACGTTGACGACGGCCTTGCCGTTCTCCAGGTAGATGCCACCGGAGGTGGCGCCGAGCGATCCCGCCACCTGCGTGGCGTTGCTGACGGCGTTGGCCTGCATCTCGGAGAAGGCCAGTGGGGACGCGGTGGCCGCCGACGCGCACACGCCGGACGTCAGCGCCGCGGCCGACAACACGGCGAAGGTCTTGAGAGCGGTCTTCCGGGGAGTCATCAACTTCCTCCAGTTTGCCGGTTCGAAGCCTGCGCCGGTCACTTTGGTTGCCGAGCAACCAACGCACCACCGACTAAGGTTGGTTAATAACCAGCAGAACCGGACATACCTCGCACTCAGGACGCGACGACTCCGTGCCACTACTGCGTTCGGCGTAACAAACGCCTGGTGTAGTCCCTTCGGCTCAAGACCCGGACGGCCAACGGACGTGCGCCTCGTAGTCCGGGTGCTTCCGGAGGTACCCGGCGATGAACGGGCAGACCGGCACGATCGTCCCGCCCTTCGCGACGACGTCGTCCAGCGCGCCCGCCGCCAGCACCTTGCCCAGGCCCTGGCCGGCGAAGGCGTCGTCGATCTCGGTGTGGGTGAACACGGTCAGGTCGCCCCGCTGGTCGTACGCGGCGAAGCCCGCCAGTTTCTCGTCCGACCACACTTCGTAACGGCTCTCGCCGGGGTTGTCGGTCACCTTGGTCATCTGGACTCCATTCTCTCTGCGGCGTGAACACCGGACGGCCGCCAAGCCTTCCCCCATCGTGCGACGGCCGGCCGCCGCGCGCGCCCGGGCCGTGAACCCGACTGGGCCGCCCGGGGGACAGCGGCTTCCCGTTCGTGTGCAACCCGACCGAGACCCTTGGCTCGCCCGGCTGCTTTTGGTTGCCTCATCGTGTCGGAAACCGCCGTAGCCGCAACGGAAAGGCCTCACCCGCGTGCCGCAGCAGCCGTTCGTCCTCCCCGAGTTCTACATGCCCTACCCGGCGCGGCTGAACCCGCACCTCGAGGGCGCCCGCGAGCACAGCAAGGCCTGGGCGTACGCGATGGACATGATCGACGTCCCGCAGCACGGCACGGTGATCTGGGACGAGCACGACCTCGACTCCCACGACTACGCCCTGCTCTGCGCCTACACCCACCCGGACGCCGGCGCCGAAGAGCTCGACCTGATCACCGACTGGTACGTCTGGGTCTTCTACTTCGACGACCACTTCCTCGAGCTGTACAAGCGCACCGGCGACATCGACAGCGCGCGCGGTTACCTCGACCGGCTGAACCTGTTCATGCCCGCCGAGGGCGCGATCACCGACACCCCGGAGAACCCGGTCGAACGCGGCCTCACCGACCTCTGGAACCGGACGATCCCGCACCGCTCGCCCGGCTGGCGGCGTCGCTTCATCGAGAGCACGAAGGCACTGCTCGAAGAGTCGCTGTGGGAACTGGCCAACATCAACGAAGGCCGGCTCTCCAACCCGATCGAGTACATCGAGATGCGCCGGAAGGTCGGCGGCGCGCCGTGGTCGGCGAACCTCGTCGAGCACTCGATGCACGCCGAGGTGCCGGACGCGATCGCCGCGGCCCGGCCGATGGAGGTGCTGCGCGACTGCTTCGCCGACGGCGTCCACCTGCGCAACGACCTGTTCTCCTACCAGCGCGAGGTCGAGGACGAGGGCGAGCTGTCCAACGGCGTGCTCGTGTTCGAGAAGTTCCTCGGGCTGACGACGCAGCAGGCGGCCGACGCCGTCAACGACCTGATCACCTCCCGGCTGCACCAGTTCGAGCACACCGCGCTGACCGAGGTGCCGGGGCTGTTCGACGAGCACGCCGTCGACCCGGCGTCGCGGATGGCGACGTTCGCCTACGTCAAGGGGCTGCAGGACTGGCAGTCCGGCGGGCACGAGTGGCACCTGCGCTCCAGCCGCTACATGAACGAAGGCGCCCTGGAATCCCGCGGCGGCCCGGAGCTGGGCACCGCCACCGGGCTCGGGACGTCGGCCGCGCGCATCTTCTCGTCGGTGCTCGCGACGGCGCCGCAACGGCTGCGGTCGTACTCGAGCACGCCGTTCCGCGCGGTCGAGATCGAACGGCCGCCGGTCGAGCTGCCGTTCCCGCTGCGGCTGAGCCCGCACCTGGACACCTGCCGCGTCCGCAACGTCGACTGGGCGCGGCGGATGGGCTTCCTCGACGGCGTGGTGTGGGACGAGCGGAAGCTGCGCGCCACCGACCTCCCGCTGTGCGCGGCGGGCATCCACCCGGACGCCGCCGCCGACCAGCTCGACGTCACCAGCGACTGGCTGACCTGGGGCACGTTCGCCGACGACTACTACCCGATCGTGTTCGGCGCGACCCGCGACCTCGCCGGGGCGAAGGCGTGCAACGCGCGGCTGTCGCTGTTCATGCCGGTGGACGGCGAACCCACGCCGACGCCGACAAACGCGCTGGAGGTCGGGCTGGCCGACGTCTGGCCGCGCACCACCGCCGGGATGTCGCCCGAAAACCGCCGCACGGTGCGGAAAGCCGTCGACTCGATGACGTCGAGCTGGCTGTGGGAGCTGGTGAACCAGGCGCAGAACCGCATCCCGGACCCGATCGACTACGTCGAGATGCGGCGCCGGACGTTCGGCTCGGACCTCACGATGAGCCTCTCGCGCTTCTCGCACGGCCGCGCGGTGCCCCCGGAGCTGTACCGCACGCGCCCGCTCCAGGCGATCGAGCACGCGGCGACCGACTACGCGTGCCTGGTCAACGACGTCTTCTCCTACCGCAAGGAGATCCAGTACGAGGGCGAGCTGCACAACGCCGTGCTGGTGGTGCGGAACTTCCTCGACTGCTCCGAGGAACGCGCGTTCGGCGTCGTCGACGACCTGATGAAGGCCCGCCTGGCGGAGTTCAAGCACGCGGCGGCGATCGAGCTGCCGGCGTTGTTCCGCGACTACGCCA